>JACSRM010000448.1 GCA_014879745.1 Burkholderiaceae bacterium
CCGAGCCACTTCGGGCTCGTGCCGCCGCATTCGCTGCAGGTATAGATCGTCTTGGCTTCGCGCGCCATGCGGCATTGTCGCCGCCTCGTGCCGTTGTTCCGTGGCGCTGCCCCGTCGCGGCACCTGCGCGACAATCGCCGCCATGCAGCTCTCGCTCTGGTTCACCTTCTTCGCCGCGTCGTGGGCGATCAGCCTGTCGCCCGGGCCGGGCGCCGTCGCCGCGATGGGTGCCGGCGTGAATCACGGTTTCGCGCGCGGCTACTGGCTCACGCTCGGGCTCGTCACCGGCATCGTGACGCAGCTCGCGATCGTCGGCGTCGGGCTCGGCGCGCTGATGGCGGCGTCCGAATCGGCGTTCACCGCCGTCAAGTGGGCGGGCGTCGCCTACCTGCTGTGGCTCGGCATCCAGCAGTGGCGCGCGCCGGTGCGCACGGTGCAGGCCATCGATGCCGAGCGCACGCTCGTTTCGCGCCGCAGCCTGATCCTGCGCGGCTGGGGCCTGAATGCGGTGAATCCGAAGGGTACGGCGTTCATGCTCGCCGTCGTGCCGCAATTCATCGACCCGGCGCGGCCGCTCGCGCTGCAGTACGCGGTGATCGGCGCGACGCTCGTCTTCACCGACCTCGTCGTGATGGCCGGCTATACCGCGCTCGCGTCGCGCGTGCTCGCGGTGCTCAAGTCGCCGCGCCAGGTGCGGGCGATGAACCGGCTGTTCGGCTCGCTGTTTGTCGTCGCGGCGGCGCTGCTGGCTTCGTTCAAGCGGCTCTGAGCGCTACGCGCGCACCTTGGCGCGCGCGGACTTGATCTCGCCGCGCTGCGTCTTCGCCTCCAGGCGGCGCAGGCGCGAGGCCTGGGTCGGCTTCGTTGCGCGGCGCACGCGCGGCGGGTGGGCGGCGCGATCGACGAGCGCCTGCAGGCGGCGCAGCGCGTCGGCGCGGTTGCCTTCGCGCGTGCGCATCGTCTGCGCCTTGATGACAACGACGCCGTCGGCGCTGATGCGTGCGTCGCGCAGCGCGAGCAGGCGCGCCTTGACATCCTCGGGCAGCGACGAGGCGGCGATATCGAAGCGCAGGTGAACCGCGCTCGACACCTTGTTGACGTTCTGCCCGCCGGCGCCCTGGGCGCGGATCGCGGCGATCTCGACCTCGGCCACATCGACGATCACGCGGTGCAGCGTCATGGCGGTCAATCGATATCGATCACATCCGCCGCATTCGGTGCCGGCAGCAGCGGCAGCTCGGCGCGCAGCGCGGCGCAGTTGGCGATGTGGCGGTCGCACAGGCGCTTGAAGAGCCAGCCCGACAGCGCCGCCGACGCCGCCTGGCCGACGATCGGCGCGACCTTCGCCGCCTGCTGCGCGCCGATGCGAAGGCCGATCGAGCGCGTCGCCGCGACGAGCGCGCCCTGCGTCACGACGCGGCCGATCAGGTAGCTGCCGGTCTTGCGGATCAGCTCGTCGACCTTGCTGCGCAGGGCCGGTGGCAGCGCGGCGATCTGCGCCGGCGACAGGCCGTAGGCGCGGTTGATCTGCTCGACCGTCTTCGCGAGCAGGTTGGCGTTGATGAAGAGGTCGGCGCCGAACACCGGGATCGCCGACACGCCGGCCGCCTTCAGCGCCTGGCGGCGCACGAGCTTGCGGCAGGCGTTGGCGCGCTCGTTCTCGGGCGTGTCGAGCAGTTCGTCGGCGGGTTCGGCGTTGCGGGCCATGGCTCGTTGTGCGGACTGGCGGCGCGATTTCAATCGGCGCTGACCGGCACGCGCGGCGCGAGCGCGCACATCAGCTCGTAGCCTATCGTTCCGGCGCCGTGCGCGACCTCGTCGATGCCGAGCACGCGGCCCTGCGCGTCGCGGCCCCAGAGCGTGACGGGGCTGCCGACGCCGGCCGCCGGCACCGGCGCGAGGTCGACCGTCAGCATGTCCATCGAGACGCGGCCGACGAGCCGGCAGCGCACGCCGTCGACGAGCACCGGCGTGCCGGCCTTCGCGCTGCGAGGGTAGCCGTCGGCGTAGCCGCAGGCGACGACGCCGATGCGCATCGGCACATCGGCGGTGAACGTGCTGCCGTAGCCGACGCTCGCGCCGGGCGCGAGGTGCTGCGTCGCGATCAGTTCGGAGCGCAGCGACATCGCAGGCATCAACTGCCAGTGCGCGCTGTCGTGCAGCGGATGGTCGGGCGACGAGCCGTAGCTCAGGATGCCGGCGCGCACCCAGTCGGCGCGCAGCGCGGCGTCGGCGGGTGCGAAGCGCAGCGTCGCCGCGCTGTTGCACAGCGACCGCTCGCCGGCCAGCCCCTCGCACGCCGCATCGAACGCGGCGCGCTGGGCGGCAACGCCGGGCGCGCCGTCGGCGTCCGAGAAATGCGTCATCAGCGTGATGTCGTCGACCTGCGCCAGCCCCGACAGCCGCAGCCACGCGCCGCGAAACGCCTCGGGCGCGAAGCCGAGCCGGTTCATGCCGCTGTTGAGCTTGAGGAACACGCGCTGCGGCACGGCGCTCTTGTGGCGGGCGAGCCAGTCGATCTGCTCGGCGCGATGGATCACGTGCCACAGGGCGAGGCGCGAGCAGGCCTCGAGATCGCGCGCCTCGAAGCAGCCCTCGAGCAGCAGCACCGGCCCGCGCCAGCCCAGCGCCCGGATGCGCTCGGCCTCGGCGATATCGAGCAGCGCGAAACCGTCGGCGCCGCGCAGCCCGGGATAAGCGCGCTCGATGCCGTGGCCGTAGGCGTCGGCCTTGACGACCGCGAAGATACGCGCACCGTCCGCGGCGGCCCGCGCGCGCGCCAGGTTGTGTGCCAGCGCGGCGGTGTGGATGACGGCTCCGATCGGTCGCGGCATGCGGCCATTCTGCCAGCGCCGACCCCCGATCGCGGGGTGTCCGCAGCCCGGGCCGAGACGCTGCCCATGCTATAAACCCCGGCGCGAAGGGTACAGGCCGGACCGGCTCGAAGTCGCCGGCATGAGCGCCCCGCCAAGCCCTTTCCTGGCACGGAGACAACGCACGCTCGCGATTGCATGAAGAAGGGCTTCTCCACGATCATGTCGGCGCAGTTCTTCAGCTCGCTGGCCGACAACGCGCTGTTCGTCGCCGCGGTCGAGCTGATCCGGGAATCCGGCAGCGCCGATTGGCAGGGCGCGGCACTGGTGCCGATGTTCGCGCTCTTCTACGTCATCCTCGCGCCCTTCGTCGGCGCCTTCGCCGATGCGGTGCCCAAGGGCCAGGTGATGTTCTATTCGAACCTCATCAAGATCATCGGCTGCCTGACGATGCTGTTCGGCGCCCACCCGCTGCTGGCGTACGGCATCGTCGGCCTCGGCGCGGCGGCCTATTCGCCCGCCAAATACGGCATCCTGACCGAGCTGCTGCCGCCGTCGCAGCTCGTCAAGGCGAACGGCTGGATCGAGGGCCTGACGATCGCCTCGATCATCCTCGGCGTCCTGCTCGGCGGCCAGCTCGTCGGCCCGGCGATCGCACCGCAGCTGCTCGACTTCGATATGCCGATGATCGAGACCGGCATCGACTCGCCGCCCGAAGCGGCGATCGCCTCGCTGGTGACGGTCTACGTGCTGGCCGCGATCATCAACCTCTACATCCCGCGCACCGATGCGCCGCTGCAGCCGTTCTCCAAGGGCATCGTCCCGCTGGTGCGCGATTTCGCGGTCTGCAACGCGCGGCTGTGGAGCGACAAGCTCGGCCAGATCTCGCTCGCGACGACGACGCTGTTCTGGGGCGTCGCCGGCAATCTGCGCTATATCGTGCTGGCCTGGGCCGCGGTCGCGCTCGGCTATACGACGACGCAGGCGTCGACGCTCACCGGCGTGGTCGCGATCGGCACCGCGGCGGGCGCCGTGATCGCATCGATGCGCATGCGGCTGGATCGCGCGACGGCCGTGATTCCGCTCGGCATCGCGATGGGCCTGCTCGTGATCGGCATGAATTTCATCACCCACCTCTGGGCCGCGGTGCCGTTCCTGATCATCCTCGGCGGCATCGGCGGCTATATCGTCGTGCCGATGAATGCGCTGCTTCAGCATCGCGGCCACAACCTGATGGGCGCGGGGCGATCGATCGCGGTCCAGAATTTCAACGAGCAGGCGTGCATCCTGGCGCTGGGCGCGCTCTATACCGGCCTGACGCGCGTCGGCATGTCGACCTTCCTCGCGATCGCCGCCTTCGGCATCGTCGTCGCCGCCATCATGGAGCTGATCCGCCGCTGGCATGCGTCGAACCTGACGCATCACCCGGACGAGGTCGAACGTCTGCTCGCGCTGGCGCGCAGCGATCGGCATTGACCGGTCGGCCGCACGGCGCGGCGCACGCGCCGCTGTGGCCCGCGCTCGCGCTGACCTTCAACGCCGCCGTCTGGGGCACGTCGTGGTGGGCGTTCCGGCAGCTGCAAGGGCTGGGCCTGCATCCGCTGTGGGCGACGGTGCTGATCTACAGCGTCGCCGCGCTCGCCATCATCGTTGCCCGGCCGTCGGCGCTTGCCCTCGTACTGCGCACGCCGGCGCTGTGGGTCCTGGTGCTCGCTTCCGGAACGACGAATGCCGCCTTCAACTGGGCGATCGTGATCGGCGACGTGGTGCGCGTCGTCTTGCTGTTCTACCTGATGCCGTTGTGGACGGTACTGCTCGCACGCGTGCTGCTGCACGAGGCGCTGACGCGCGTCGCCGCGGCGCGCGTGCTGCTCGCGCTGGCCGGCGCGGCGATCGTGCTGTGGCCGGCCGACGGCGGCTGGCCGCTGCCGCATACGCTCGCCGACGCGCTCGGCATCCTCGGCGGCTTCTCGTTCGCGCTCAACAACGTGATGTTGCGGCGCGAGGCCGCGCAACCCGAGGCGGGCCGTGCGCTGGCCATGTTCGCCGGCGGCGTGGTGGTGGCCGGCACGCTCGCGGCGGTGCTCGCGTCGCGCGGCGCGGTGGCCTGGATCCCTGCGGCCGCGCCCGGCTGGATGCTCTGGACACTCGCCCTGAGCGTGCTGTTCCTGCTCGGCAACCTGGCGCTGCAGTTCGGCGCCGCGCGGTTGCCGGCGAATGTGACGGCGGTCGTGCTGCTGACCGAGATCGTCTTCGCCACCGGCTCGGCGCTCGCCCTCGGCGGCGGCACGCTGACGCCGCACGTGATGCTGGGCGGCGCATTGATTCTTGCCGCGGCCGCGCTGGCCGCGCTGCGCCGACCCGGCTGAACCCGGCGATACCCGATACCATGGCGCGCCGGGCGCTCGCGCCGAAGAAGGAAGATGCCATGCCAGGAAAACCCGCCCCGTCGCTGTACGACTTTTCCGCGCTGTCGATCAGCGGCGAGCGTGCCGACCTCTCGACCCAGCGCGGCAAGGTCATGCTGATCGTCAATACCGCGAGCGCGTGCGGCTTCACGCCGCAGTTCGCCGGCCTCGAGCAGCTGTGGCAGGACTATCGCGACCGCGGCCTGGTCGTGATCGGCTTCCCGAGCAACCAGTTCGGCCGACAGGACCCGGGCAGCAACGGCGAGATCGCGTCGTTCTGTGCGCTGAACTACGGCGTCGACTTCCCGATGATGGCCAAGGTCGACGTGAACGGCGACGACGCGCACCCGCTGTGGAAGTGGCTCACCGCCCAGGCGCCGGGACTGCTCGGCAGCCAGGCGATCAAGTGGAATTTCACGAAATTCCTGATCGGCCGCGACGGCAAGGTGCTGAAGCGCTATGCGCCGACCGACAAGCCCGAATCGCTGCGCAAGGATATCGAGGCCGCCCTCCAGGCCTGAAGGAATCACACCACCATGTTCGAACATATCGAGCCCTACGCGGGCGACCCGATCCTGAGCCTGAACGACGCCTTCCAGAAGGACCCGCGGCCGCACAAGATCAACCTGTCGATCGGCATCTATTTCGACGACGACGGCCGCATCCCGACGCTCGAATCGGTGCGCCGCGCCGAACGCCAGATCGTCGAGGCCGGCGGCGCCAAGCCGTATCAGCCGATCGAAGGCGCGGCCAACTGCCGCGCCGAGGTGCAAAAGCTCCTCTTCGGCGCCGATCACGAGGCGGTGCGCGGCAGGCGCATCGCGACCATCCAGTCGGTCGGATCGAGCGGCAGCCTGCGCGTCGGCGCCGACTTCATCCACCGCTACTTTCCCGAAAGCGCCGTCTGGGTCAGCGATCCGACGTGGGACAACCACCGCGCGATGTTCGAAGGCGCGGGCCTCGCGGTGCATACCTATCCGTACTACGACCCGGCAGGGGCCACGCAGGGGACCCCCTCGGGCTCCCCGGGCGGCGTGCGCTTCGATGCGATGCTCGACGTGCTGCGCACGATCCCGAAGCGCAGCGTCGTGCTGCTGCACGCCTGCTGCCACAACCCGACCGGCGTCGATCTGACGCACGGCCAGTGGCAGGCGCTGATCCCGCTGCTGCGCGAACGCGAACTGCTGCCCTACCTCGACCTCGCCTACCAGGGCTACGGCGAGGGCATCGCCGCCGACGCCTGGGCGCCGCGCGCGCTCGCCGACGCCGGGCTGTCGTTCTTCATCGCGAACTCGTTCTCCAAGAGCATGAGCCTGTACGGCGAACGCTGTGGCGCGCTATCCGTGTGCTGCGCGAATGCCGACGAGGCCGAGCGCGTCCTCGGCCAGCTCAAGTTCACGGTGCGGCGCAACTATTCGAGCCCGCCGATCTTCGGCGGCCAGATCGTCGCCCGCGTGCTCGGCGATCCGGCGCTGCGCGCGCTGTGGGAGGGCGAGGTCGCCGCGATGCGCGAGCGCATCGCGGCGATGCGCAAGGCGCTGCACGGCGTGCTGTCGTCCAAGCTGCCGGGCCGCGACCTGGGCTACTTCCTGACCCAGCGCGGCATGTTCAGCTACACCGGCCTCTCGCCCGCGCAGGTCGATCGGCTGCGCGAGGAGTTCGCGGTCTACCTGATCCGCTCCGGGCGCATGTGCGTCGCCGGGCTGAATGCCGGCAATGTCGAAACAACCGCGGTGGCGATGGCGGCGGTGATGACGGGCTGACCCCCGGCGAACCGGTCCGGCACGCGTCACGCCGCACCGGCGGCCGCCGCGCCCGCCGCCGGATAGTCGGTATAGCCTTCGGCGCCGCCGCCGTAGAGCGTTTCGCGCTTCAGCGGCGCGAGCGGCAGATCGTCGCGCAGACGCGCGACGAGATCGGGGTTGCTGATGAAGGGGCGGCCGAACGCGACGAGGTCGGCCGCCCCGTTGGCGACCGCATCGCTCGCCATCGCGCGGCTGTAGCCGTTGTTGACCATCCATGCGCCGCGTGGGTTGCCCTGCTTGAAACGCCGGCGCAGCGCGGCGTAGTCGAACGGCGCGAAATCGCGCGCGCCGCTGGTCTGGCCCTCGACCACGTGCAGGTAGGCCATTCGAAGCGGCGCGAGTTGCTCGACCGCATACCCATACAGCGCCTGCGGGTCGCTATCGAGCGCGGCGCCGTTGCTCGGCGTCACCGGCGACAGGCGCAGCGCGGTGCGCCCGCCGCCGATCTCGCCGGCGATCGCGGTCATCACCTCGAGCAGCAGGCGCGCGCGGTTCGCGACCGGCCCGCCGTAGGCATCGCTGCGGTCGTTGACGCTGTCGCGCAGGAATTGCTCGAGCAGATAGCCATTCGCGCCATGCACCTCGACGCCGTCGAAGCCGGCCTCGATCGCGCGGCGCGCCGCACGGCGATAGGCCTCGACGACGCCGGGCAGCTCGTCGCTGCGCAGCGCGCGCGGGGCCGATACGTCGACGAAGCCGTCCGTCGTGAAGGTCTTGGTGGCGGCCGGCCGGGCGGTCGACGATACCGGCGCCACACCGCCCGGCTGCAGCGAGACGTGCGAGATGCGGCCGACGTGCCAGAGCTGGATCACGATCTTCCCGCCGGCGCCGTGCACCGCATCCGTCACGCGCCGCCAGCCGGCCACTTGCTCGTCGTTGTAGATGCCCGGCGTATCGAGATAGCCCTGGCCCTCGGGGCACACCTGGCTCGCTTCGGTGACGATCAGCCCGGCGCTCGCGCGCTGGCGGTAGTACTCCGCCATCAGCGGCGTCGGCACCTGGCCGGGGCCGGCGCGGTCGCGCGTCAGCGGCGCCATCACGATGCGGTTGGCGAGCGCGATATCGCCGGCGATCAGGGGGTCGAAGAGGGTCGTCATGGTCCTGCCTTGCGGCTGTCGATCTGCGCCAAGCTTACGCAGGCGCGCAAGAACCGGATTGCGGCACGTCAAGCGCAATCCTGCCATGCGCCACCTGTCGGCGGCGCAGGCCGTACAGTGCGTCCTCGCCCAGGCCGCCCGACCCGCCCCCGATGCTCGCCTACCGCCACGCGTTTCATGCCGGCAACCATGCCGACGTGCTCAAGCACGTCGTGCTCGTCCAGGTGCTGCGCTACATGGCACGCAAGGACAAACCCTTCACGCTCGTCGACACCCATGCCGGAGCCGGCGGCTATTCGCTCGAGGGGCGCTTTGCGCGCAAGAAGGCCGAGTACGAGCTGGGCATCGCCCGTCTGTGGCCGCGCCGCGACCTGCCCGCGCCTTTGGCCGACTATGTGGAACTCGTTCGCCGCTTCAATGGGGGCGGCGGCGCGCGGGCGGCGAGCGCGCGTCTCGCGCAATACCCGGGGTCGCCGGCCTTCGCGCAGATGCTGCTGCGCCCTCAGGACCGGCTGCGCCTGTACGAGCTGCATCCGACCGACCACCGCATCCTCGCCGCCTATCTCGGCGGGCATCCGAATACGCAGGTCGCGCAAGCCGACGGCTTCGCGGCCTTGAAGGGCGAACTGCCGCCGCCGTCGCGCCGCGGCGTCGTGCTGATCGACCCGAGCTACGAGTTGAAGAGCGACTATGCGAAGGTCGTCGGCGCGCTGCGCGAGGCGCTGACACGCTTCGCCGACGGCAGCGTGATGGTCTGGGCCCCACAGCTGACGACGATCGAATCGAAGGAGATGCCCCGGCGATTGCAGTCGGTCGCCGATCCGCTCGCGAAGAAGGGCTGGCTGCACGCGCGGCTCACGGTGCAGCAGCCCGACGCGCGCGGCTTCGGGCTGATCGGAAGCCACGTCTTCGTCGCCAATCCGCCGCACGTGCTGCACGCGACGCTCGCGCCGCTGATGCAGTTTCTGGCCGATGTGCTCGGCCAGTACGACGGCGCGCACTATCTGCTGGAGCAAGCGCAATGAACGACGCATCCGCCGGGCCGCTCGCGGGCCTGAAGGTGATCGAGCTCGGCCAGCTGATCGCCGGGCCGTTCGCGGCGAAGACGCTCGCCGATTTCGGCGCCGAGGTGATCAAGATCGAGCCGCCCGGCGGCGACCCGCTGCGCCAGTGGCGGCTGCTGCACGACGGCACGAGCGTGTGGTGGCAGGTGCAAAGCCGCGGCAAGCAAAGCGTCGTCCTCGACCTGCGCGACGCGGCCGACCGCGACGTCGTGCGCGCGCTGATCGCCGAGGCCGACGTGCTGATCGAGAATTTCAAGCCCGGCACGCTCGAAGGCTGGGGCCTTGGCTACGACGCCTTGAGCGCGACCAACCCCGGCCTCGTGATGCTGCGCATCAGCGGCTACGGGCAGAGCGGGCCGTACCGCGACCGGCCCGGCTTCGGCGTCGTCGCCGAGGCGATGGGCGGGCTGCGCCACCTGACGGCCGAGCCGGGCCGCGTGCCGGTGCGCGTCGGCGTCAGCATCGGCGATACGCTCGCGTCGCTGCACGGCGTGATCGGCGTGCTGATGGCGCTGCACCACCGCGGGCAGACGGTGAGCGCCGAGGCGCCCAAGGGCCGCGGCCAGGTGATCGACGTCGCGCTCTACGAGGCGGTCTTCAACTGCATGGAAAGCCTGCTGCCCGAGTACAGCGCGTTCGGCGTCGTGCGCGAGCCGGCCGGCTCGGCCCTGCCCGGCATCGCGCCGAGCAACGCGTATGCCTGCCGCGACGGCCACGTGCTCGTCGCCGGCAACGGCGATTCGATCTTCCGCCGGTTGATGACGGCGATCGGCCGCGACGACCTCGGCACCGACCCGCAGCTCGCCGGCAACGCCGGGCGCGTCGCGCGCGTCGCCGAGATCGACGGCGCGATCGGCGACTGGACCGCGGTGCGCAGCGTCACGGAGGTGCTCGATGCGCTCAACGCGGCGCAGGTGCCGGCCGGCCGCATCTACACCGCGAAGGACATCGCCGACGATCCGCACTACCGCGCGCGCGACATGACCCTGCGCATCACGACGCAGGACGGCCTCGCGCTCGACGTGCCGGGCATCGTGCCGAAGCTGTCGCTGACGCCAGGGCGCGTCGGTTCGCCCGCACCGGCGCTCGGCGAGCACACGCAAAGCGTGAAGAAAGCCCTGCGCCGCTAGCCCGTCGTAAGCGTTCCGCAAACCCGCCTTGCCGTTCCACCCCGGCTGCGGTATGGCGGCCTTACGTCGCAGTG
>JACSRM010000127.1 GCA_014879745.1 Burkholderiaceae bacterium
TCTGGCTCAACGATAGCTTGCCTGTCGTACTACCGCTGACCGCGTTGACCAGGCTGATGCTCGCGCCGTTGCCGCCATGCCCCGTGTTGCTCCACCCGCCGTTGCCGCCGATTGCACTTGCGTACACGTCCACCTGGCCGCCGGTAGCTGAGCTGCCCGTCGCGGCGGCGGTCGCGCTCCCCCCGGTCGCCCCGTCGCCATCGGAAGCACCGCCAGTGCCGCCCGACGCATAACTAGTCACAGAGACATAGTCCCCTCCGCTTGCGCTGGCAAAGCTGTCGGCTGCGCCACCCGCGCCGCTCATCCCGCTGCTGCCGTAGCCGTAGCCACCCGAGCCCCCGCTCGAAGTCGCGTTCGCCTGCACGTTCCCGACGCCGCCAAGCGAGATGCTCGCAGTGCCCGAGCCGCCCACCGCACCGCTGCCGCCGACGGAGCTGCCGCCCGCGCCGCCGGTGGCCGACACCGAACCTGACAGTTGGGCCGCGCCCGAATCCAAGAAGACGAGGCTCGACGAAGCGTTGCCCGCCGCCCCGGCGATGCCGCTTTCGGAGTAGCCGCCTGCGCCACCGTTGGCACTCTGGTTCAAGTGAAGATCGCCCGTCGTGCTGCCGCTGACCGCGTTCACCAGGCTGATGCTTGCGCCGTTGCCGCCGTTAGCACCGCCATAGCCCGCGCCGCCGTTGCCCCCGGTCGCGGTGGTATACACGGATACCTGACCTCCGCCAGAGGAACTGCCTGTCGCGGCGACGGTTGCAAGCCCGCCATGGCCCGCCTGGCCACCCAGTCCGGTCGAACTGCCGCCTTGCCCTCCGATGGCGCTCGAATTGGACTGGGCCATGTCGGTGCCCGAGGCGATCGCATCCGAACTCGCCGAGGCGGCGCCCCCGTTGCCGCCCGCCGCGCCCAGACCAGCGCCAGCGCCACCCGACGCGCCCGGGACACCCGCGCTGCCGCCACTGCCACCGTAGGCATTGCTGTAGGCGAAGATCCCGCCCGTGCCTTCGGGTGGGGCCGTGCTCGTCGAGGAAACGGCCGCGCCACCGTCCGCGCCGGCTCCTGCATTGCCGCCGGCAATTGCCGCGTCGCCGGCCGCGCCGTTGCCGCCCCAGCCGCCGGCGCCGCCGTAGGCGGAAGTGCTATTCCAATAGTCGGTACCGAGAACGATGCTCGCGAACGAGGTGCCGCCGACGGTGCCGGCCGTGCCCGGTGCGCCGACGAAAGCCCCGTCGATACCGTGCACGCCATCGATGCCCCAGTCGACGATATCGAGCGCGTAGGCCTGCGAGATCGCCGTGCAGAGCAGAGCAGGAATCAAAACGCGCGTCGCACAGCGCGCTCTGTTCGGCCGCAGCGGCCCACCCGGCACGGAGTGCGGGCGAGGGCAGCCCATGGATGGGCATGCATCGGACCGATCGGGCGAGCCCAGGCAAACGACGGGAAAGCCTGCAGCGTTGTTCCTGGGCATGGAATCTCCTCGGCGGTGTTGTTCGACTTGGCGGAGCACGCAACGCGGGGCCGGTGTCCGCTGCGGCGATCTTAGTAGCGGGTGCTTCGCGCATCTACCAGACGAATCAGATTCCGGCCGTTCGCACCCCCCGCGTTCAGGGGGTGTCGAGTTCGCGCAGGAAGCGCAGATGCACTTCGAGGCGGTGGAAAGTGACGATTGATGCGACGCCTGGTCCGCACCGCGCCGCGACGCCAGCCGCCGCGCTGTCGGCCGCGCAGTCGCGAGCCGGGAAGGCGCGCCAGAAGCAGGTGCGTCTGAAGGTTCTTGGGGACGCGCGCCGCAAAGCGTCGGCTCGAAGCCACGACGTCGCATTCTGAGCTTGAGCCCGGGCAGGACGGCGCGATAACATCGCACCCTCGATACCGGAGCCCAGCGCATGAACCGACTCATCCCGATCCGCCTGCACGCCGCCCTGCGCGGTGGGCCCGGTATCGGTGCGCTGAGTGCCCACCGAGCCGGCTCCCGACTTGGCGGCCGATCGGCGGTACCGCCGAACTTCCTTTAGTCCCCCCAGCGCGACGCGGCCAGTTTCTGGTCTTCCGCTGAGGGATCGGCGGAAGAACCGGGACTCACCGCTTTATCGCCGTTGTCGATGTCGTTGTTTCGTTCGAGTCCACGCCCACGAGGCGTGGCGGCTCGCCAGGAGGCCTCATCCGGCTTCCTGGACGAGCGGGGAGATGTTCATGAGCAAGACCATTGTGGGTACCTGTCTCGTCCCGTTCTGGCTGCGCCTATGGCGGTTCGTGCCCACCGCGCTGAGCAGGCACCTGCGCGTGCCGCCCGGCGACCTGCTGCGCGATGCGACCTATCGACGCCTGTGGAGCTCGATCCTGATCAGCTCGTTCGGCGGCCAGGTCACGATGCTTGCGCTGCCGCTCACCGCCGCCGTGCTGCTGCACGCGACGCCGTCGCAGATGGGCTGGCTGACCTTCGTAGAGATCCTGCCCTTCGTGCTCTTTTCGCTGCCGTCGGGCGTCTGGCTCGACCGCGTGCGCAAGCTGCCCGTCTATATCGTCGGCGAATCGGCACTCGCGGTCGTCGTCGCGAGCGTGCCCTTCGCGTGGTGGATGGGCTGGCTCGGCATGGGCTGGCTGTACGCCGTCGCCTTCGTCATCGGCACCGTCTATACGGTCGCCGGCTCGGCGGCGCAGATCGTGCTGACGCAGGTCGTCGCGCGCGACCGGCTCGTCGAGGCCCATGCAAAGAACGCGCTCGCCTCATCGGGCGCCGAAGTCGCCGGGCCCGGGCTGGCGGGCGCGTTGATCAAGCTGCTCGGCGCGCCGCTCGCGCTGCTCGCCGACGCGCTGCTGCTCGTCGTCTCGGCCGCGATCCTGCGCGGCATCCGCGTCGACGAGCGCCGCCTGCGGCGCGCCGACGCCCACTTCTGGCGCGACCTGAAGGCCGGCGTGCGCTTCGTGCGCGGCCATCGGCTGCTCGTGGCGCTCGCCGCCGTCGTCGGCCTCTGGCAGATGTGCCACAACGCGGCGCTCGTCGTCCAGATCCTGTTCGCGACGCGCAAGTTGGGCCTGTCGGCGCAGGCGATCGGCCTAGCCTACGTCGGTATGGGCGTCGGCACGGTGCTGTCGAGCCTGCTCGGCAACCGCATCTCGCGCCGGATCGGGCCGGGGCCCTGCCTCGTGCTCGGCATCGGCGTCTGTGGCGCGGGCTGGCTGGCGCTCGCGATGGCGCCGGCCAACGGGCTCGGCGTCGCGCTGTTCGCGCTGATGCTGGTGTGCTTCTCGTTCGGCGCGGTGCTCATCTTCATCAACTTCCTCGCGCTGCGCCAGGCGGTGACGCCCGAGCCGCTGCTCGGCCGCATGACGAGCACGATGCGCTGGCTGATCCTGCTGCCGGCCGGCCCGGGCGCGCTCGCCGGCGGCTGGCTCGGCGAGCAACACGGCCTGCGCAGTGCGCTCGCGGTGGCCGGCGGTGGCGCGCTGCTGCTCGCGCTCGCGGCGTGGCGCCACCCGGTGATCCGCGGCGTGCGCGAACTGCCGCGCGCCGAGTCGCCGGAGGACGCGCTCGGCGCCGAGGCGGCGGTGCGCGCGCCGCTTGCGCAGGGTTGAGCCCTTCGCGCGCTCAGGCGAAGAAGCGTTGCCAGAGCGCCGCCAGCCAGACGGCGGCGCAAAGCGTGAGCGAGAGCATCACTGCCGCGCTCGCGTAATCCTTCGCGCGGCCGGACAACTCGTGCAGGTCGAGCGAGATGCGGTCGATCGCCGCCTCGACGGCGGAGTTCAGCAGTTCGACGATCAGCACGACCAGCACCGTGCCGGCGAGCAGCGCGACCTCGATCCACGTCCGGCCGAGCCAGAACGCGGCCGGGATCAGCACGACGGCGAGCCAGAGCTCCTGCCGGAACGCGCTCTCGTGGCGGTAGGCGGCGCGCAGCCCGGCGAGCGAATGGCCGGTCGCGTGCAGCACGCGCGACAGGCCGGTGCGCCCCTTGTGCGGGTTCGTCATTGGCGAATCCAAGTGCGGGTCAGTCGAGCAGCATCCCGCCGCTCGCGGCCGGCGAGAAACGGTCGACGGCGTCGGTGATGATGCCGTCGATGCCGAGTGCGATCAGGCGCTGTGCCTCGGCCGGGTCGTTCACCGTGTAGCACAACGCGCGCAGGCCGGCGCCGTGCAGCCGCGCGATCACGTCCGCGTCCATCAGCGGGTAGGCGGTGACGACCGCGGCGCAGCCGAGTTCTTGCGTCAGTTCGAACCAGCCTGGGGCGAGGCGATCGAGCAACAGCGCGCGCGGCAGACCGGGCACCGCGTCGCGCGCGGCGGCGAGCGACGGCGGCTCGAACGAACTGAGCAGCGGCTGGATCGCTGAGCCTTGCCACAGGCGCTTTGCCTCCAGCGCGACGACGCGCCCGGTCTCGGCTTCGAGTCCGGGTGTCGGCTTGATCTCGATGTTGAGTGCCAAGCCGTTGCGGCGCACGAAGGCGGCGATCGCTTCGAGGCTCGGGATCGGCTCGCCGGCGAAGGCGCGGCTGTGCCAGCCGCCGGCGTCGATGCGCGATAGCTCCGACCAGGGTCGATCGCCTGCCACGCCGTGCGCCGGCGTCGTGCGCTGCAGCGTGTCGTCGTGGAGCAGGAAGGGCACGCCGTCCGCGCTCAATTTGACGTCGCATTCGAATGCGCGGTAGCCGTGGCTGGCGCCGGCGCGAAAGGCGGCAAGGGTATTCTCGGGCGCCTGATGTCCCGCTCCGCGATGCGCGATCCACAGCGGATAGGGCCAGGGCGCAAGGCCGGGTGCCGTCGCATTCATTCGATGCGCGCCTTCGTCTGCGGGTCGAACCAGTGCAGATGATGCGCCGCGGGAGCGAGCGCCAGATTCGTGCCCGGCCGCGGCGCGGGCAGCGTGCTGTCGATGCGCAGCGTGAAGGCGGCGTCGCCGATCTGGCCGTAGACCAGCCGTTCGGCGCCGAGCATCTCGACCGTATCGACCTGCATCGTCCAGCCGGTTGCGGACCCGTCGAGATTCCCGCCATGCTCGGGCCGCACGCCGAGGATGACTTCGCCGTCGCGCGGCGCGGCGGCGGGAATGGTGAGCGTCTGGCCGCCGACCTCGAAGCGCCCGCCCTGCGCCCGGCCCGTGAGCAGGTTCATTGGCGGCGATCCGATGAAGCTCGCGACGAAGGTCGTCGCCGGCCGCGCATAGACATCCTCGGGCGTCCCGATCTGCTCGATGTGGCCGGCGTTGAGGACGAGCATGCGCTGCGCGAGGGTCATCGCCTCGACCTGGTCGTGGGTGACGAAGAGCGACGTGACGCCGAGTTCGCGGTGCAGTTTCTGGATCTCGAGGCGGGTCTGCGCGCGCAGCTTGGCGTCGAGGTTGGACAGCGGCTCGTCGAACAGGAAGGCAGAGGGCTGACGCACGATCGCGCGGCCCATCGCGACGCGCTGGCGCTGGCCGCCCGAGAGCTCGCGCGGCCTGCGCTTCAGGTACGGCGCCAGTTCGAGGATCGCCGCCGCCTTGTCGACGCGCGCCGCGATCTCGGCCGCCGGCACCTTGCGGATCTTGAGGCCGTAGGCCATGTTGTCGAATACGCTCATGTGCGGATAGAGCGCGTAGTTCTGGAACACCATCGCGATATTGCGGTCCGCGGGTTCGACGTCGTTGACGACCTTGCCGCCGATCGCGATCTCGCCGCCGCTGATCTCCTCGAGCCCGGCGACCATGCGCAGCAGCGTGCTCTTGCCGCAGCCCGAGGGCCCGACGATGACGATGAACTCGCCGCTGTCGATCTCGGCGCTGACGCCGTGGATGACCTGCACGGCGGAGGCGTCGCGCCCGTAGCGCTTGGTGACGTTGCGGATGGAGATGGCTGACATCGCTTGCTTTTCTATTTCTCGGTATCGACGAGACCCTTGACGAACCACTTCTGCATCAGCACGACGACGAGCGCGGGCGGCAGCAGCGCGAGCATCGCGGCCGCCATCACGAGCTGCCATTCGGTCGCGGCGTCGCCGCCGACGATCATGCGCTTGATGCCGATCACCGCCGTATACATGCCCTCGTCGCTCGTGATCAAGAGCGGCCACAGGTACTGGTTCCAACCGTAGATGAACTGGATGACGAAGAGGGCCGCGATCGTCGTCGCCGACAGCGGCAGCAGCACGTCGAAGAAGAAGCGCACCGGCCCGGCGCCGTCCATGCGCGCGGCCTCGAGCAGCTCGTCGGGCACGGTCAGGAAGAACTGGCGGAACAGGAAGGTGGCGGTGGCCGACGCGATCAGCGGCAGCGTCAGGCCGGCGTAGGTGTTGAGCATGCCGAGGTCGGAGACGACCTTGAAGGTCGGGATGATGCGCACCTCGACCGGCAGCATCAACGTGATGAAGATCATCCAGAAGAAGGTGCGCCGCAGCGGAAAGCGGAAATACACGATCGCGAACGAGCTGATGATCGAGATCGCGATCTTGCCGATCGCGATGACGAGCGCCATCACGAGGCTGTTGAACATCATCTGCCCGACCGGCGCGCCCGAACCGCGCGTCGACCCGGACGCCAGCACTTGGCTGTAGTTGGCCCAGAAGTGATCGCCGGGGACGAGCTGCATCGGCACCTCGAGCACCTGCTCGAGCGTCAGCGTCGACGCGACGAAGGTGACGTACAGCGGAAACGCGATGACGATGATGCCGAGCACGAGGCCGACATGCGTCAACACGGTGAGCAAGGGACGGCGCTCGACCACGTCAGTTGCTCCATCGCGCTTTGCGCGACCTAAGGTGCAGGAAGCACTCGGTGAGGAACCGTTGGGTAGATGCTTTGGAAAGCGCTTGCCAGCCCCGCGCGAGCAAAGGCCCGAGCGGACAGGCCGCGGCGCTCAATGGCGGCGGCCTGCGCTGCTCGGACTCGTGGCCTGCCGCGCAACTCGCTGCGTTCGCTACGCTCACTCCGCTCGGACAGGCGCGGCAAGTCAGAGGACGAAGCGCGCGGGTACGCGCGCGGCCACGAGCCCTGTGCTTCTCGGCGCCGCCCATTCGCGCCGCGGCCTGTCCGCTCGGGCCTTTGAGGTGGCAGCGAGTGCCTCGCGAGTGGAATACCCCGCGCGCCGAGGTGCTGCAACCCGTCGCGCCAGGGGGTATCCGCCAGGGGCGAGTCTCGAGGTGGCGAGAAACGGAGGTCCGAAGTCGGCGCGCGCGCAGCGTGCGCTTCGTGAACTGACTCGCCGCGACTGTCCGAGTGCAGCGAACGCAGTTCGCGTAGCGAGTTCCGCGGCGCGACCCCGGACCGAGCATCGCAGCGCAGTCGGTGGCGCAGCCGCCGACCGCCGAGGCCCGAGCCCCTGGCGGGTACCCCCTGGCGCGACGCGCTCGGCCGTCCCTGAGCAATCCATGCGGGAGCGTTGGCACCGGGGCGCCAAGCCTCGAAGTGCAGTCCAGCCTCATCAGTAGTTCACCTTGCGCTCGATGAAGCGGAACTGGATCACCGTGAGCGCGATCACGATCGCCATCAGGATCGCCGATTGCGCCGACGAGCCGCCGAGGTCGGCCGACTTCACGCCGTCGACATAAACCTTGTAGACGAGGATATTGGTCGCGCCGGCCGGGCCTCCCTGGGTCGTCGCGTCGATCACGCCGAAGGTGTCGAAGAAGGCATAGACGACGTTGACGACGAGCAGGAAGAACGTCACCGGCGACAGCAGCGGAAAGACGATCGTCCAGAAGCGGCGCATCGGGCGCGCGCCGTCGATCGCCGCCGCCTCGATCAGCGAGCGCGGGATCGACTGCAGCCCGGCGAGGAAGAAGAGGAAGTTGTACGAAATCTGCTTCCAGATCGACGCGATGACGACGAGCAGCATCGCCTGGTTGCCCTGCAACACCCAGTTCCACTCGATGCCGAACTGCTTGAGCCAGAAGGTGACGATGCCGATCGACGGCGCGAAGAGGAATCCCCACAACACGCCGGCCACCGCGGCGGCGACGGCGTAGGGCCAGATCAGCATCGTGCGGTAGGCGAGCGCGCCCTTGATCACGCGGTCCGCCATCACCGCCATTACGAGCGCGATGACGATGCCGCCGAAGGCGACGAGCAGCGAGAAGACGGCCGTTACCTGGAACGACGCGAGATACGTCTCGTCGGCGAACAGATAGCGGAAGTTTTCCAGGCCGGCGAACTCGGCGTTCATGCCGAACGCATCCTGGCGCTGGAAGGCGTACAGCAGCGTCTGCCCCGCGGGCAGGAAGAAAAAGATGATCGTGATCGCGAGCTGCGGCGCCACCAGCAGGTAGGGCAGCCAGGCGGATCGGAAGACGACGCGCTTTTCCATGCCGATTCAACGCAAGCGCCGGCGGCCCGGGCGGGCGGCCGGCGCTGCGCGTGTGGTCGGGGTCAGTCTTCCTTCACCGTCGCCTGGAACTTGCGCAGGATTTCGTTGCCGCGCTTGACGGCGTCGTCCATCGCCTCCTGCGCGGTCTTCTTGCCGGCGAGCGCGGCCTCGATCTCCTGTTCGATGACGTCGCGTCCCTGCACGTAGTTGCCGAAACGCAGACCCTTCGAATTCGCGGTCGGCGGCTTGTAGTTGAGCTGCTTGACGGCCATGTCGGCGCCCGGCACCCGGTCGTAGTAGCCCGATTTCTGCGCCAGTTCGGCGGCGGCGTAGGTGATCGGCACGTAGCCGGTTGCCTCATGCCACTTGGCCTGCAGTTCGGGCTGCGAGAGGTAGTTGAAGAACTGGGCGACGCCCTTGTATTCGGCGGGCTTCTTGCCGCCCAGCGCCCACAACGTCGCGCCGCCGATGATCGAGTTCTGCGGCGCGCCCTTGATCTCGGCGTCGTACGGCAGGAAGTTGACCGAGAACGCGAACTTCGCATTCTTGCGGATATTGGCCTGCGCGCCCGAGCTCGATGTGAGCATCGCGCACTCGCCGCTGTAGAACTTGGCCTCGGCTTCGTTGCGCTTGCCGGCATAGGTGAACCAGCCGTTCTTCGAATAGTCGACGAGGCGCTGGATGTGCTTGACGTGCAGCGGCGAGTTGATGACGAACTCCGTTCCGAGGCCGCCGATGCCGTTTTCGAGCGTGCCGATCGGCAGGTTGTGCCAGGCGCTGTAGTTCTCGACGTGCACCCAGCTCGGCCAGCCGGTGGTGTAGACGCATTCCTGGCCGCTCGCCTTGAGCTTGCCGGCGACGGCGCTGAACTCCTGCCACGTCTTGGGCGCCTTCTCGGGGTCGAGGCCGGCCTTCTTGAAGGCGTCCTTGTTGATGTAGAACAGTGGTGTCGACGAGTTGAACGGCAGCGACAGCATATTGCCGTGCCGGTCCGAGTAGTACAGCGCGACGGCGCTGATGTAGGCCTTCGGGTCGAACTTCATCCCCGATTCCTTCATCAGCTGATATACCGGCTTGATCGCGCCCTTGGCCGACATCATCGTCGCCGTGCCGACCTCGAATACCTGCACGATATTGGGCGCGTTGCCGGCACGGTAGGCGGCGATCGCCGCCGTCATCGACTCGGGGTACGAGCCCTTGTAGACCGGCACGACCTTGTATTCCTTCTGGCTTGCGTTGAAGCCTTCGGCGAACTCGTTGACGCGCTCGCCGAGCGCGCCGGTCATCGAGTGCCACCAGGTGATCTCGGTCTGCGCCCGGGCGGGCAGGGCGGTCAGGGCGGCGGCGAGCGCGGCGAGGGCGAGAGGTGCGAGTCTCATGGGTTCTCCAAGTCTGATCGATCGAACAGGAAGCGCGATGATCCTGCAAAAATATGACAACCGCGTTTCTCTCACCGAGCGCAGGCCCGCGGCAAGCGGGATAACCCGCTCGCGTCCGGGCTGGAAATGTTGCACTGCGGTAGCATCGGCCGCCCGTCATGAATGCACCGCTTCTGATCGCGCCGACCGCGGCGAGCGCCGCCCCCCGCCTGCGCGAGATTCCGTACAACTACACCTCGTTCTCGGATCGCGAGATCGTCATCCGCCTGCTCGGCCGCGCGGTGTGGGACCGGCTGAACTGGCTGCGCGGCGAGCGGGCGACGGGCCGTTCGGCACGCATGCTCTACGAGGTGCTGGGCGACATCTGGGCGGTGCAGCGCAACCCGTATCTGCAGGATGACCTGCTCGCCAATCCGCGCCGGCGCGCGGCGCTGATCGATGCGCTGCACCACCGCCTGCGCGAGGTGCATGCGCGCCGCCGGCCGAAGGAGGATGCCGCGCGCGACGCCGCGGTCGGCGAACTGCTGTCCGCCGCGAACCGCGCGGTGGACGATTTTGCGGCCGGCTTCGACGAACTCGCCGCCCTGCGCCGGCGCGCGACGCGCGTGCTGCGGCGCGCGACGGCCGCCGACAATATCAAGTTCGACGGCCTGTCGCGCGTCTCGCACGTCACCGATGCGACCGACTGGCGGGTCGA
>JACSRM010000117.1 GCA_014879745.1 Burkholderiaceae bacterium
CCGCCGACGAACAGCGACCAGCCGAAATGGTCGAAGTCACTCATGGCGGTCTCCGGCGATCGGCTCGTCGGCGAACGGCAGCATCGCCGCCTCGTCGAACCGTTTGCGGTTCCGCCTGGACCAGGCCCAGACGACGATGCCGATGAAGGCGGCGAACGACAGCAGGGTCGTCGCGATGCGCAGATCGTTCACATCCATTGCGAGCTCCCTTGCCGTCACTTGACCGCGGTGCCGAGCACCTGCAGGTACGCGATCACCGCTTCGATCTCGGTCTTGCCCTCGACCTCCTTGCCGGCGTTGGCGATCTCCTCGTCGCTGTACGGCACGCCCAGCGTGCGCATCGTGCGCAGCCGCGGCGGCATGTCGGACGGGTCCACCGTCGCCGCCGCCAGCCACGGATAGGCCGGCATGTTCGATTCGGGCACCAGATCGCGCGGATTGATCAGGTGGATGCGGTGCCACTCGTCGCTGTAGCGCCCGCCGACGCGCGCCAGGTCCGGTCCGGTGCGCTTGCTGCCCCACTGGAACGGATGGTCGTAGACGAACTCGCCGGCCACCGAGAACGGGCCGTAGCGCAGCGTCTCGGAGCGAAACGGGCGGATCATCTGCGAGTGGCAGTTGTAGCAACCCTCGCGCTGGTAGATGTCGCGGCCCGCGAGCTGCAGCGCGGTGTAGGGCTTGAGCCCCGGCACCGGCTCGGTCGTGCTGCGCTGGAAGTACAGCGGGACGATCTCGACGATGCCGCCGATCGAGACGACGAGCAGGATCAGCACGATCATCAGGAAGTTGCTGGTCTCGATCCGCTCGTGGCCGACGGGGGCGTGTTCGTTGCTCATGCCGGACTCCTTCAGGCGGCCGCGACCGCGGGTTTCAACGCCGGCCGGGTGCCCGGGGCGCGCATCGTCATCGCGACGTTCCACGCCATCAGCAGCATGCCGCACAGGTAGAGCAGCCCGCCCACCATGCGCACGACGTAGAACGGATAGGTCGCCTTCACGCTCTCGACGAAGCTGTAGACGAGCGTGCCGTCAGGATTGATCGCTCGCCACATCAGGCCCTGCATCACGCCCGCGATCCACATCGCCGCGATGTAGAGCACGACGCCGATCGTCGCGATCCAGAAGTGCGCCTCGATCGCGCGCACGCTGTACATCTGGGTGCGCCCGACCATGCGCGGGATCAGGTAGTACAGGCTGCCCATCGTGATGAAGCCGACCCAGCCGAGCGCGCCCGAATGCACGTGGCCGACCGTCCAATCGGTGTAGTGGCTGAGCGCGTTGACGGTCTTGATCGACATCATCGGCCCCTCGAAGGTGCTCATGCCGTAGAACGACAGGCTGACGATGAGGAACTTCAGGATCGGGTCGTCGCGCAGTTTGTGCCACGCGCCCGACAGCGTCATGATGCCGTTGATCATGCCGCCCCAGCTCGGCGCGAGCAGCACGAGCGAGAACACCATGCCGACGCTTTGCGTCCAGTCCGGCAGCGCGGTGTAGTGCAGGTGGTGCGGCCCGGCCCACATGTACGTGAAGATCAGGGCCCAGAAGTGCACGATCGAGAGCCGGTACGAATACACCGGCCGCTCGGCCTGCTTCGGGATGTAGTAGTACATCATCCCGAGGAAGCCGGCGGTCAGGAAGAAGCCGACCGCGTTGTGGCCGTACCACCACT
>JACSRM010000010.1 GCA_014879745.1 Burkholderiaceae bacterium
AGCTCAGCTGGTTAGAGCACCACCTTGACATGGTGGGGGTCGTTGGTTCGAGTCCAATCGCGCCTACCAGATTGTTCGGAAGATCAAGGGCTTGGCGGCTTCGCCAAGCCCTTCGTGCTTCAGGGTACGAAGAAAGCACGAAAAACGGAACTCACCGACTGGTTCGTCGCCCCCCGGCGTGGCCACGAGGGCAAGCCTGCTTTCCGACGGGCGTGGGCTCGATCTCCGAGTTCGCCACAAGCTGATTCAGCAGATCCACCGCGGCACAGCGTGCTGATTCGCTGGAACGAAGCGACGAGCCGCTGATGTTGACCTGCCGCTGGGCAGTGTCGAACGGCGGTGCGACTCGGACAACCCCAGCGCGCTCGACATGAGCGACGAAGGCGTGCTCGCCGGCCTGGCCAAGCGCCACGCGGACCACAAGGGAGCGAAGCAGCGAGCGCTGAAGGGCGCCGGCAAGAGAAGACAGCTAAAACCACTTCGTCGATCCCACCATGCCGACCACCACCCCGCCCGCTGCGCTATCCGGCCTGCCCCTGAGCGTGGCCGACATGCGCGGCCTCGCCCGCCTCGGCTTCGACGCCTCCCTCGGCGTCACCGACCTGGTCGAGCAGATGCACCGCACCGTCGGCAAGCGCGCCGCGCCGCTCGGCGCCGTGGTCACCGGGCGCACGCGCGGCGTCACCGGCTGGGTCTACGGCGCCGTGCGCGGCACGACGCGGCTGGCGGCGCGCCGCTTGACGGTACGCCGCCCAGTGCCGCCCGCACGCCGGACCTCAGATCTGCCCGGCACGTAGTTCGGCGATAAATGGTGCGTAGGCGTCATGGTCGGCACCGGTGAAGGTGCCCGTGGCGACGAACTGCGAGTGGTAGTCCTGCGCGATCTGCGCCTGCTGCTCGCGATTGAAGTCGGCGTAGTGCCTGCCCTCGGCGCGCGCGCTGCGCAGGCCCTCGGCGCCGCCATAGCCGTAGCCGATCGTCATCTGCGCGTGAATCGCCTGGCCCATGTAGAGCGTACCGACGCGCTCGTACTGCATCACGTGGGTCAGCTCGTGTACGACGATGTCGAGGTTCGAGCGGCCATGTCCGCCTTCGGTCGGCATGTTGATCGTGTGCCAGGTCGTCACGGCGCGGCCGGCGTTGAGCGCGAACACCGCATGCAGCACGCCGCCTTCGGCGATGCGGACCTGGCCCCAGCGCAGTGCGCCCTCGCCGAGCACCGCGGCGCCGGCGGCGCGCTCGGCAGTCGTCAGCGGCGTCGCCTTGGTCGCCATGTGGGTCACGAACTCGAGCGCCTCGGGGCCGCCCATCACGTCGAACAGCCTCGACAGCATCGTCAGCGCCCACGTGCCGCCGGACTTCAGCCGTTCCCACAGGAAATCGGCCAGACCGCCGGCCCCGCCGTTCGCGAGCGCGCGGATCGCATCCGGAATGAACGCGACGACGCCGACGAAACCTTCGAGCAGCGTCTGCCCGAGCCGGAACAGGCGCGCCGGCAGTTCCGACACCAGCGAGACCACCCATTGCGCGACGTCGCGCACGCGCTCGCCGAGCCAGCTCGCTGCGGTGCCGACCGCCTCGCCGACCCATTGCGCGGCCTCGCCGATCGCGCTGCCGACCGCCTGCACGCCGCCCCACAGGTCGTCCCAGAAGCTGCCCTG
>JACSRM010000133.1 GCA_014879745.1 Burkholderiaceae bacterium
ACGACGATGCGGTCGGCGCGCTGCACGGTCGCCAGGCGGTGCGCGATGACGAGCGTCGTGCGGTCCTGCATCGCCGACTCGAGGGCGGCCTGCACCATGCGCTCGCTCTCGGCGTCGAGCGCACTCGTCGCCTCGTCCAGCAGCAAGAGCGGCGCGTTCTTCAGCATCGCGCGCGCGATCGCGATGCGCTGGCGTTGGCCGCCCGACAGCCGCACGCCGCGCTCGCCGAGGAAGGTCGCGTAGCTCTCGGGCAGGGCGCGGATGAACTCGTCGGCGTGCGCGCCGCGCGCGGCGGCGATGACTTCTTCGTCGCTCGCGTCGGGCCGGCCATAGCGGATATTCTCGAGCGCGCTGGTCGAGAAGATCACCGCATCCTGCGGCACGATGCCGATGCGTTCGCGCAGTTCGGAGAGCGCCGCGTCGCGCACCGGCACGCCGTCGATCATGACCCGGCCGCGCTGCGCGTCATAGAAGCGCAGCAGCAACTGGAAGACCGTGCTCTTGCCGGCGCCGCTCGGGCCGACGATCGCGACCGTCTCGCCGGGGCGCACGTCGAGCGTCACGTCGTCGAGCGCGGCGCGCTGTGGGCGCGACGGATAGTGAAACGTCACGCCCTCGAGCCGCAGTGACGAGCCGCCGCGCACCGCCGGCAGCGCCACGGGCCGGGCCGGCGAGACGATCGTCGAAGTCGTCGCGAGCAGCTCCATCAGCCGCTCGGTCGCGCCCGCGGCGCGCAGCAGATCGCCGTAGACCTCGGCCAGCACCGCGATCGACGAGACGAGGATGATGACGTAGACGACCGTTTCGCCGAGGTGGCCCGCGCTGATCTTGCCCGCGATCACCGCCTGCGTGCCCTGATACAGCCCCCACAGCAGCGCGCCGAAGGTCGCGCTGATGATGAAGGCGACGAGGAACGAGCGCAGCTTCGAGCGCCGCACCGCCGTCTCGAACGCGTTCTCGGTCGAGGCGTCGAAGCGCGCCGCCTCGCGCGCCTCCTGCGTGTAGCTCTGCACGACGGGAATGGCGTTCAGCACCTCGGCCGCGATCGCGCTCGAATCGGCGACCCGGTCCTGGCTCGCGCGCGACAGCCCGCGCACGCGGCGTCCGAAGTAGAGCGACGGCAGCACGACGAGGACGAGTACGCCGAGCACCTGCGTCATGACGACCGGGTTGGTGACGATCAGCATCAGCATCGCGCCGGCGCCCATCACCGTGTTGCGCAGCCCCATCGACAGGCTCGAGCCGACGACGGTCTGCACCAGCGTCGTGTCGGTCGTCAGGCGCGACAGCACCTCGCCGGTCTGCGTCGTCTCGAAGAACTCGGGGCTCTGGCCGACGACGTGCGAGTAGACGGCGTTGCGCAAGTCGGCCGTGACGCGCTCGCCGAGCCAGCTCACCATGTAGTAGCGCGCGGCGGAGAAAACGCCGAGCGCGGCGCCGACCGCGAACAGCTCGAAGAAGTGGCTGCGCAGCGCCATCACACGCTCGGCCGGATCGGCAGCGACCATGCCGTTGTCGATCAGCAGCCGCAGCGCGACCGGGAAGACGAGCGTGCTGACGGCGGCGAGGACGAGGAACAGCAGCGCCAGCGCGATGCGGCCGCGGTACGGCCGCAGGAACGGCAGCAGGCCGCGCAGCGGGCCGACGCTGCGCGCGCGG
>JACSRM010000281.1 GCA_014879745.1 Burkholderiaceae bacterium
GCGTCACGCCGGGCCGCGCCAATGCAGCCACAGCATCACGAGGCCGATCAGGATCGGCTGGTGCAGCATGTAGAAGCTCAGCGACCAGCGGCCGAGCACGGCGAGCGGCCGGATCGCCGCCGGCAGCGCACCCTGCATCAGCTGCGGAGCCCTCGCGAGCAGCCACTGCCCGCTCGCCATGCCCCACCACATCACGCCCATCCAGGGCAGCAGCGGCACATAGTCCTCGGTGACCGGCTTGCGCGTGACGAGGCCGATCCAGCTCAGCGCCGGCGCGTCGAAGAACGGGTGCGCGGCCAGATGCGGCAGCGCGATCGCGAGCAACCCGAGCGGCCACAGCCAGCCCGACCAGGGCGCGGTGAGGCGCGCGACGATCAGCATCAGCGCCAGACCGTGCAGCACGCCGAAGGTGATGTAGGTGCGCGGAAACATGAGCCACGAACCCGCCGTGACGAGCAGCGCGCAGCCCGCGACCTGCGCCCAGCGGCGCCAGAACCGTGGCCAGCCGAGGCCCTGCCTGAAAGCCACCGCCTGCGACAGCCCGGCGCAGAACATGAACAGCGTCACGATGCAGGTGCGCTGCACCGTCCACAGCGGATCGGTGCGGAAGTCCTGATGCGCGACGAGGCCGAAGTGGTTCAGGTCGAATGCGAAGTGAAATGCCGCCATCCAGACGATGGCGCCACCGCGCAGGGCATCAAGCCGATCGAACCGCCGCGCGGCGTGAGTGAGCGATGACGACACGGCGCGACGATATCGCAAGTGACGGCTGACGCCGCGGCGCCGAGCGTCGCATCGAGGCGACGCGGCGCGCGATCGAGCGGCCCGCGCGATATCCTCGCCGGGTGACGCCCACCACCTCCAACGTCGACGCGGCCGTGCGGCGCGAGATGCTGCAACTGGCCCTTCGGATCGCCGGGCGCACCGTCGCCCTGCAGCTTCTTGCCGTCGGGTTCGTCGCCTATCTCGGGGTGACCGTCGACCATATCCCGGCGGCCGCCGGCGTCGTCGCCTGCGGCGTGCTGGTCGGCGTCTGGCGGCTCGCGATCTCGAGTCGCTACGCCGATGTGGCCCGGCTTTCCGACCCGGTCGTCACGCGCGCCGAGCGCGAGTTCGAAGGCAATTCGGTGCTCGCCGGGGTGGTGTGGATGATCGGCACGATCTGGATCTATCCGCGCCTGCAGGGCGACATGGGAACCGCGTACGTCACCGTGCTGCTGGGCACGATCACGACCGCGGCCTTCTTCATGACGCTCGTCGGCCGCTCGTTCCTGTACCTCACCGTGCTGCAGGTGGGTTCGCTCACGCTCGTGAGCTGGCTCACGAATGCGGTCGGGTCATGGCTGCTGGGCGTGCTCGTCGTCGTCTTCGGCGTCACGGTGCTGCGCGGCGCGGCGCAGTTCAGGAGTACCGCGATGCAGGCGATCCGGCACAGCCTCGAGGCCGACGCGGCGAATGCCTCGCTGCAGCAGGCCAAGGAGGCGGCGGAGGCGGCGAACGCATCGCTGCAGCAGGCCAAGGAGTCGGCCGAAGCGGCGAACGTCGCCAAGTCGCAGTTTCTGGCGACGATGAGCCATGAGATCCGCACCCCGATGAACGGCGTCCTCGGCGCGCTCGACCTGCTGCGCCACTCGCAGCTCGACAACAACCAGCGCCGGCTGGTGCGGACCGCGGCGTCGTCGGGCGAGTCGCTGATGGCGATCCTGAACGACGTGCTCGACCATTCGAAGATCGAGGCCGGAAAGCTCAGCCTCGCGCATGCGCCGCTCGCATTGCACAGCCTGGCGGCATCGGTCGCGGCGCTGTTTCGCGCCAATGCCGAGAGCAAGCGGCTCGCATTGCGCTTCGAGATCGAGCCCGACGTCGCGAACTGGGTCGTCGGCGACGCCCAGCGGCTGAAGCAGGTGCTGCTCAACCTGGTGGGCAACGCGATCAAGTTCACCGAGCGCGGCCACGTGACCTTGCGGCTGTCGCCGGTCGCCGCGCCCGCGGGCCGCGCGGGCGTCACCTTCGAGGTCGAGGACAGCGGCATCGGCATCACGCCGGAGGCGGCGCAGAACCTGTTCCAGCCTTTCCACCAGATCGACAGCTCGCGCAACCGGCGCCGCGGCGGCACCGGACTCGGCCTTGCGATCAGCCAGCGCATCGTCGAGGCGATGGGCGGTCATATCGAAGTGCGCAGCAATCCCGGCCATGGCTCACGCTTTGCCTTCACGCTCGAGCTCGAGCTCGATGCGTCGCCGGTGCCGCAGGTGATCCTCGACTCGGCGATGGGCGGCCTGGACGGCCCGGTCGCCCTGTCCGGCACAGTGCTGCTGGTCGAGGACAACCCGGTCAATATGCTGATCGCGCACGAGATGCTCGAGTCGCTCGGCCTGGACGTGATCCAGGCCGAGGACGGCCAGCAGGCACTCGACCTGATCGGCGCGCATCCGCTCGATCTCGTGTTGATGGACTGCCAGATGCCGGTCCTCGACGGCTACGCCGCGGCGCGCCAGATCCGGGCGCGCGAAGCGAAATTCGGCCTGCCGCGCCTGCCGGTCGTCGCGTTGACGGCAAATGCCTTCGACGAGGATACGCGCCTCGCGAGCGACGCCGGCATGGACGATCACCTCGCCAAGCCCTATACGCGAGCCAAGCTCAGGGAGATGCTGACGCGCTGGCTTTGAGCGCCCGGCCGCGGGGTCGCGCTGCCCTCAGGGGCGCACCGTCGGATGTTCGCCGGCGAGGCCGGCGCAGCCGGCGCGGCCGTCCTCCCGGGCGCCGGCCAGCACGCGCTGAAAATGCGCCGCCCAGCTTGCAAACCCGGCCAGCCAGACGAGGGCCGCCGCAAACAGGAGCGACTGCGCATGCGGCCCGCCGAGGGCCGCCGCGGCACGGATGAAGGCACCGGCGACGATGCACACCGCACCGAGCGGCAGCCAGCCGCGCATGTCGAGCTTGCGTCCGGTATGGACGCGCCCGGCGATGCTCATCGAGACATAGATCGCAAGGCTCAGCGCGCCGGCCGCGAGCAGGTGGCGGCCGCCGCTCACGCTGCCGAGGTCGAACAGCAGCGCCATGCCCATCGTCGCATAGCCGAGCGCCATCAGGGCATAGACGGTGTAAAGCATCGCCACCCAGCGGTCGAGCAGCACCCGGCCGCGGTGCCAGTCGCCGAGCACATCGAGCAGCGCCGCGGCGGCGGCGAGCGCGAGCCAGCCGGTGACCGCTTCGCCGGGCGCGAGCCACTCGACGAGCGTATGCAGCGCGATCGTCGCCACCGCCAGATTGCGCCGCGGCGGCAGGGCGCGGTACTCGTCGCCGACGTCGCGGCCGGCGGCACGCAGCGCGTCCAGCCCCTCGTTGACGATGCGCATCGAGATCCGGCTCATCGCAAGCACGATCAGCGCCATCAGCGCGCCGATCGCCGCATAAAGCCAGCGCATCGCCGGCTCGCCGCGCCAGGTGTCGAAATAGAAGCCTGCGCTGATCAGCCAGAGCGCGACGAGCGCCCACAGGAAGCCGGTATGCAGACGCGCCGGATCGCGCCAGACGCGCGGCGCGACGCGCACGACGAGGATCCCGAGCAGGCTCAGCTGCGCGACCGCGGCCGGCACGATCCCGATCCAGCCCGAGGCGGCGACCGCGAGCCGCGCGGCCAGCCATGCGACCAGCAGCGCCAGCGTCAGCGGCGGCTCGAAGTCGGTGCTCGACGTGAACTCGGGCACCGCGGTCAGCAGAAATCCGACCACCGCGGCGAGTGCGAAGCCGAAGACGAGTTCGTGCACATGCCACACGAACGGGCCGCCCGGCATCGCCGGCAGCGGCAGCGCGCCGGCAAGAAAGGCGAGCCACAGCCCCATGGCGAGCACCGCGAACCAGGCGCCGAACAGGAAGAACGGCCGAAAGCCGCACAGGAAGAGCGGACGCGCCAGCACGCGGTCGATGGCCGCCCTCAGCATCGGTGCGCCGACGGTTTCGTCGCCGGCGGGTCGTCTTCGATCGCGAAGGCGCCGGCCGCCGTGCCGAGATCGGCGATCGCGCCGGGCCCGACGACGCGCAGCGCCGGTTCGCACGCGACGCCCGCCTTGTGCAGCCCGAACGACAGGCGCACGACCTCGTCGCGCAGCAGCGCCGCTGTGCTGCGATAGACCCAGTCGTCGTCGCGCCGCGCCGGGTCGCCGCGCAATGCCAGGCGGCGCGCGATGCGCCCCGGTTCGGCGACCATGACGAGGATGCGGTTCGACAGGCGCACCGCTTCCATCAGGTCGTGCGTGATCATCAGCACCGCCATGCCGCGGCTCGCCTGATGCTCGGCGAGCAGCGCATAGAGCTCCGCCTTCAGCCCGATATCGAGCGAGACGAACGGCTCGTCGAGCAGCAGCAGCTGCGGATCGAGCACGAGCGCCCGCGCGAGCGCGACCCGGCTTTGCATGCCGCCCGACAGCTCGTGCGGAAACTTCGCCAGATCCTGTGCGCTCAGGCCCAGCCGCCGCCCGAGCTCGTCGGCCCGGCCGGCCCGCTCTGCGCGCGCCACGCCGCGCGCCTTCAGGCCGAGCGCGACATTCTCGCGCGCCGTCTTCCACGGCAGCAACCGCGGCTGCTGGAACATGCAGGCCGTGCTCGCGAAGCGGTTCTCGATCGCTCCTTCGCGCAGCGGCAGCAGACCGGCGACGAGGTGCAGCAGCGTCGTCTTGCCACAGCCCGACGGACCGACGAGCGCGACCGTCTCGCCGCGCGAGACCGACAGCTCGACACCCTCGAGCACGGCGCTCGGGCCGAACGCGTGGCCGACGCCGCTCAATTTCAGCTCGGGCTCGGGCCGCGCTGCAATCGGCGCACCGTGCTTCTGCGCGCCGGCCGGATCGGTCGCGTCAGGCCGCTCGCCGATCCGCACCGGCGGCGCGATGCCGATCACGCCTGCGGCGCCCGCCACCGCTCCACCTCGCGCTTGAAGGGTTCCAGGATCAGATACTCCGCCGCCAGCAGCAGACCGACGATGGCGCAGATCCAGGCCATCGTGGTCGCCGTGTCGAGCTGCGATCTCGACGCCGCGAGCGCGGCGCCGACGCCGTCGCTGGACGCGAGCAGCTCGGCCATCACGACCACCTTCCACGATACGCCGAGCGCGGCGATCCACGACGGGAACAGGTACGACAGCATGTGCGGCAGGTAGACGTCGAAGACCTGCATGCGCAGCGGCAGGCGATAGCTGCGCGCCATGTCGCGCAGCTGGCCGTCGAGCGTGCGCGCGCCCTGCAGCGCCCCGAGAAAGACGAGCGGAAAGCAGGCGATGAAGACGGTGAAGACCGGCGTGCCGTCGCTCGCGCCGAACCACAGCATCGCGAGCACGAGCCACGCGATCGGCGGCGTCCCCATCAGCACCGTGACGAGCGGGCGCGACATCGTGGATGCCGTCATCGACAGCCCTGCCGCCAGGCCGATCATGCTGCCGGCGGCGATCGCGAGCGCCAACCCGGCGAGCGCGCGGCGGGCCGTGATCGCCAGCTCGCCAACGCCCGGTCCGGCGGCGAGCAGGGTATAGAGCGTGTGAAACGCGGCGCGCGGATCGGGCAGCACGAGCGCGCCGTAGCGCCGGCTCACCGCCTCCCACACCGCCATCAGCAGCAGCAGGCTCGCGATGGCGCCCCAGCCGCTCCACAGATAGCGCGGCAGGCCGCGCAGCCACAGGCGCAGCAGGTTCATCGCCTCGCCTGCGGCGTGCCGGCGGCGCTCCAGTAGAAACCGTCGTCGGGCAGCTTGCCGCCGACCAGCCCCGGGCTGCGTTCGAGCAGTTGCTGGAACAGGAATTCGACTTCCGGCCGCGCCTTCGCGGCGGGCACCGCGTCGAGCGGGCTCGACGCGATCGCATCGGCCGCCGCCTCGGCCGAGATCATCGGCACCCGCTTGGCGACGCTCTCGCCGCATGACTTCGCATGTGCCTGGCACCACTGCAAGGACTTCGCATATTCCTGCTCGATGCGCGCGGCGAGCTTCGGGTTGTCGCGCAGCGCACCCATGACGACGATACCCGCCTGCGGGATGCGCGGAGGGCGATCGAACGCGCGGCCCCATTCCTTTTGCATATCGATGCCGCGATAGAGCGTCGGCGCGACGACGCTGACCGGAAACGACCCGGTCTTGCGCAGCGCCATCGATACCGCCGGCTCGGCGAGCAGGGCGTTATCGACCTGGCGCAGGATCAGCAGTTGCATCGCATCGATCGGCGAGGCGACATAGCGCAGCTTGATGTCCTTGCGCACGTCGATGCCCTCGCGTTCGGCGATCAGGTTGAACAGCAGGTCGGGCATATCGCCGCGAAACGGCATCGCGATTTCCTTGCCGCGCAGGTCGGCGAGCGTGTGCACGTTCGCGTCGCGCGTCACGACCCACAGGATGCCCCAGGTCGAGACGTTGAGCAGCGCAAGCGGCACGCCGCGGTTGTAGAGATTGGCCGCAACATTGACCGGCATCGCGAGCACATCGGCCTTCTTGCCCAGGGCCATCGCGCGCAACTGATCGGGGTCGCGCCAGGGCAGAAACTCGACGCGCTCGGCAACATCGGCGAGCGCACCCGAATCGACCATGTGGACAAGTGCATCCGACACCGACGCCGGCGGCCCGCCGAGAACGAGCAGGGGCAGCTTGTCTGCCCGGGCCGCAGGGGCCATGACGAGCGCCGCAAGTGCCGCGCAGAGCAGGCTGCGCATCGCGGTCATCGCGAAGTGCGAGAGCGAAAGCGGCTTGCGATCGATGCGGTTCACTGCAGACGGGTTCATTGGCAGAAACCCGGCCATTCTAGTTACATAAGAATGATTCTTATTTGATCCCCCTCAAGCCGAGTGGGATGAGCGGTTCGCTTCGGTCTCGGCCGAACCAGGCGCGCAGCCTCTCAGTGCGGCGTCGACCACTCCGTGATGCCGGTGCGCTCGTCGCCCCAGCCGGTCTGCAGGGCGCGCTCCTCGCCCCAGGCGGTATCGAGTTCCATGCGCTTGATTTCCTCCACCGCGCCCTCGTCGCCGCCACCTGCCTTGCGCACCTGCGCTCGCGCGAGACGCTCCATCAGGCGCAGGTCGCGGTCGGTGAGGCCCATCGCGGTCTCGCTCCACTGGTCGACGATCGCGATCAGCGACTCGTAGGTGATCGGCGCGGCAAGCCGGCGCGCCTGCAGCGCGGCGAGCGTGCCGCGCAGCCGCGGATGGACCGAAGTGACGACGTGCTCGATCGCCGCCTCGCCCTCGCCGTCATCGACGACCAGATCGACCAGACCGCGGCGAAACAACTGATCGGCGTTGTAGAGACGCCCCGACAGGATCATCTCGTTGGCCACCGCGAAGCCGGCCTTGCGCAGCGTGAAATTCCAGGCGCCCATCCCCGGGTAGAGGTTGAACAGCACCTCGGGAAAGCCGGCCTGCGCGCTGCGCTCGAAGATGACGCGGTGAAACGGCAGCACCGATTCGAGCCCGCCGCCGAGCGTATCGCCCTGCACCAGAACCGTCGTGTGGATGCCCAGGCTCGGCGCATTCTCGAGCCACCAGACGAGGTCGACGCAGCGCCGCCCATAGAGCTTCAGCGATTCGATATCGCGGGCGCGGATCAGCAGCACGAAGAGCGACAGGTCGCCGCCGAAATTGAAGACGCCGGCGACATCCGACGACATCACGTAGTGCTTGATGAGGCCGGGATTGGCCTCGATATCGCGGATCAACTGGTGCATCTCGCCCATCACCGCGAGGCTGTAGCACTGGATCGGCCGCACCGCGGTGCGCAGGCGCAGCAGGCTGAATTCCGAACTCCATTCGAGGCGGATATATTTGTAGGGTCGCCCGAGCAGCCCCGGAATGCCCGCCACCTCGGTCACTGGTGCACCCCAAGGTCTTCGGCCGGTCCCGCCGGGCGGGAACGAACCCACGGAGCACGCAAGTGACCCCTTCGGGGCCGGGGCGGCCGTGCGGGGCTCACTGGCGCACCCTACGGCCTTCGGCCGGTCCCGCCGGGCGGGAACGAGCCCACGGGGCACGCAAGTGACCCCTTCGGGGCCGGGGCGGCCGTGCGGGGCTCATACAGCGGCAAAGATGCGCGTCAGCAGGTGAAAGTTGACGTTCGTCGATTCGACCACCGCGTCGCGCGCGGCATCGTCGGCGAGCGTATTGAGGACGACGCGCAGGCTCGCCATGTGCGCCACGTCCATCGTCGCGTGCGAGCCGATGAAAGAGGTGCCGCGCTCGCCGACGAGCAGCAGCGACTCGCGGATCGCCGAGGTGAAGGTGCCGCCATAGACCGACGCGATGACCTCGAGCGCATAGAGCATCCCGAGCACCGAGCACGGGTTGCCGCGATCGGCCTGCCAGTAGTTGTAGCCGCACATCGCGAGCGTATCGGCGCTCGGCGGGTAGGCGCGCGCATCCTGCGCCGTGACGCCGACCGCATCCAGGTCGTCGAGCACCCATTGCTCATGCCCCGACTCCTCGTGCATGTGCTCGTAGAGGTGGTAGCGCACCTGGCGGTGCGTATCCGGGATCCGGCTCGCGGCAGCGGCGGTGACCGGGTTGAAGTGCCAGACGATGTGATAGAGCTCGAGCAGGAATTTGCGGTAGCGCTGGATATCCATGCCGTGGGCAACGGCGTCCAGAATCACGGGATCGTTCTCGAAGGCGCGGCGCACCTCGTCGGAACGGGTCACGAGGTCGGGGAAGAACGGGGACATGGGCACGGGCTTTCGGGACGGGTTGGGAGTGGCAATTGCCTGTCGGCACAAGATTCGCTGCGGCCCGGCCGATTCTGCGCATGCTGCGCGCGCATCGCTACTGTCAGGTGTGACAGGGTGCTACCGCGCAACACCGGGAAACCCTGACCGTCACAGGGCGTTCATCGATTCGTGGCAGGCGTTCGAGCGTTCGATCGGCGCACCGCCGCGGTGCGAAGCTCACCCCACCCAGCGCCGCGCATTGGCGAACATGCGCGCCCACGGGCTCGGCGCATTCGCGTCGCCGCTGGTCCAGCTCAGCTGCAGATTTCGGGTCACGCGCTCCGGATGCGGCATCAGCACGGTAAACCGCCCGTCGCCGGTCGTCACGGCGGTCAGTCCGTCAGGGCTGCCGTTCGGATTGAACGGATAGCGCTCGGTCGCCGCACCGTGGTTGTCGACGAAGCGCAGCGCGCGATGCACGGCCTGGGCGTCGCCGCGCTGCGAGAAGTCGGCAAATCCTTCGCCGTGCGCGACGGCGATCGGCATCGTGCTCCCGGCCATGCCGGCAAAGAAGAGGCTCGGGCTTTCGATCACCTCGACCATCGAGAGCCGCGCCTCGAACTGCTCGCTGCGGTTGCGCGTGAAGCGCGGCCAGGCGGCGGCGCCGGGGATGATGTCGGCCAGTGCCGCCATCATCTGGCAGCCGTTGCAGACGCCGAGCGCGAAGCTGTCGGCGCGCTGGAAGAATGCGGCGAACTGCTCCAGCAGCCGCGGGTTGAAGAGGATCGACCTCGCCCAGCCCTCGCCGGCGCCGAGCGTATCGCCATAGCTGAAGCCGCCGCAGGCGACGAAGCCCTGGAACATGTCGAGCCGGGCGCGGCCGGCCTGCAGGTCGCTCATGTGGACGTCGAAGGTGTCGAAGCCGGCGCGCGCCATCGCATGGCTCATCTCGACGTGACTGTTGACGCCCTGCTCGCGCAGGATCGCGACGGCCGGGCGCTTCGCGTTCACGTAGGGCGCGGCAACATCCTCCAGCACGTCGAAGCCGAGCCGCAGATGGAGCCCGGGATCGTCGGGAATGCCTGCCGCGGCGTGTTCGGCATCGGCGCTCTCGGGGTTGTCGCGCAGCCTTGCGATGCGCCAGCTCACCTCGTCCCAGGCCTTGTGCAGTTCCTCGAGCGGCGCGCTGAAGACATTCTTCGCGTCGCGCCAGACCTCGACCGCACCGCGCGTATTGGGCTTGCCGATGACGTGGCTGTGGCGCGAAAGGCCGTGCTCGCGCAGCACGCCGAAGACGGCGTCGCGATCGGCGCGCGCGACCTGGATGACGACGCCGAGCTCCTCGGCGAAGAGCGCGCGCAGACTCAGCTCGTTGCGCCGCTCGCCGACCTGGGTTGTCCAGTTCTTCGCTTCGCCGCTGTCGGCCAGGCTGTCGCGAATGCCGTCGCCCTCGGTGACGAGCATATCGATATTCAGGCTCACGCCGACATGGCCGGCAAACGCCATCTCGCAGACCGCCGCCCACAGGCCGCCGTCGCTGCGGTCGTGATAGGCGAGCAGCCGGCC
>JACSRM010000425.1 GCA_014879745.1 Burkholderiaceae bacterium
GGGCTGTGGGACGTCTACGCCAGTTGCCGGCGCGAAGGCAGCCTCGATACCGCGATCGAGGACGCGCAGGCCAACGACCTCGCAAGCCTGCGCCGGCGCGCGCCGCGGCTGCGTGCCGTCGCGCACAACGGCGGCGAATCGGCGCGCTTCATGCGGGCGACGGCAGCGCTTGGCGTGCCGGTCGTGCGCCTGCCTTCGACGAGCCCGGCCAACGCGAGCTGGTCGTTCGACCGCAAGCTCGCCGCCTGGCGCGCGGTGTTCGACGCCTATGGCGTCTGACGGCCGCGCGCAGAAATTCGCCAGCGCCGCGCGATAGCATGGCCGCCATGTCCGCCGACGCTGCTGCCAGCCGCAACCGCACCGCGCGCCGGCCACGGCGCGGGCGATGAAGCCGGCCCGCTTCGGCCGCGCCGCGGTGCCGCCGACCGGCGAGCACGACAGCGCGGCGACGATCTCCGAGCTCGACGGCGTGCGCTACCTGCACCTGGGAACTCCATGGGTGCAGGGCGCAATGCGGATCAGCAAGCCGCTCGCGATCGAGCTCGAGTACGTGCAGCGCATGATGGCCTGGCTGCTGTGGCGGCCGAGCGAGCGAATCGCCGAAGGCCTCGCCGTCCAGCTCGGCATCGGTGCCGGCGCGATCACACGGTTTTGCCATCGCAAGCTCGGCATGCGAACGCTCGCCGTCGAGATCGATGCGTCCGTCATCGCCGCCTGCCGGATGTGGTTCCGGCTGCCGGCCGACGACGAGCTTCTCACCGTCGTCGAAGGCGACGCGGCGCATTGGGTCGCCGACCCGGCGCATCGCGCGACGGTGCAGGCGCTGTGCGTCGACCTCTACGACGAAGGCGCCGCCGCGCCGGTGCTCGACGACGCCGCGTTCTACGCCGCCTGCCGCGCGACGCTCGCCGAAGGCGGCGCGATGACGGTCAACCTCTTCGGCCGCGACGCGAGCTTTGCCGCGAGCCTGCAACGCATCGTCGCCGCGTTCGGCGCGGCGAACGTGTGGAGCCTGCGGCCGACACGCGAAGGCAACACGGTCATCGTCGCGACGCGCGGCGCGGCGCTGCCGGATCGGGCGACGCTCGCTGCGCGCGCCGCGCACATCGAGGCGCGCCTCGGCCTGCCGGCGCGCAAGTGGCTGCGCATGATCCGCGCCGCCGACGCCTCCATACTGCCGGCGCGGCGCGCCGCGCGTGCCTCAGAATCGAGCCCATGACGAGCAAGACCGCGGCCAAGACCGAAACCCCGAGCGGCCCCCTCACCTGGCGCAAGCTGCTGCACTGGCTGCACGAGGACGGCCTCGTGAGCGCCGCCGCCGTCGCCGACACGACGCAGCGCTTCGGCGCGAGCGACAGCCGCCAGCATCCGCTCGTGCGCCTCGGCAGCGCCGGCCTCGTCGACAAGAAGCACAGCATCGACCTCGACGCCGAGGCGCTGACCGAATGGCTGGCGCGCCGAAGCGGCCTGCCGTATCTGCGCATCGACCCGCTCAAGGTCGACGTCGGCCGCGTCGCCGAGGTGATGTCGATCACGTATGCCGAGCGGCGCCGCGCGCTGCCGGTGCAGGTCGGACCGCACGAGGTGACGGTCGCGACCTGCGAGCCGTTCGACCTCGGCTGGGTCGCCGAGATCGAGGCGCACAC
>JACSRM010000250.1 GCA_014879745.1 Burkholderiaceae bacterium
CGGCGACCGCAATACGATCCGCGAGTTCTGCACCTTCAACCTCGGCACCGCGCAGGACGCGGGCGTCACGCGCGTCGGCGACGACAACTGGGTCATGGCCTACGTGCACATCGCGCACGACTGCCAGGTCGGCCACCGCACGACGCTCGCCAACAACACGACGCTCGGCGGCCACGTGCATCTGGGCGATTGGGTCGTCATCGGCGGCCTGACCGGCATCCATCAGTTCGTCAAGATCGGCGCGCATGCGATGGCCGGCTTCGCGAGCGCCGTGAACCAGGACGTGCCGCCGTTCATGATGGTCGACGGCAATCCGCTCGCGGTGCGCGGCTTCAATATCGAGGGCCTGCGCCGGCGCGGCTTCACGCCGGAGCGCATCGCCGCCGTCAAGCAGATGCATCGGCTGCTCTACCGCGAGGGCCTCACGCTCGACGCTGCGCGCGCCCGCATCGCGGCGCTCGCCGCGGCCCGGCCCGAAGCGCACGCCGAGGTCGAGGCGATGCTCTCGTTTCTCGCCACGGCGCAGCGCGGCATCGCGCGCTGAGCGGCCGCGGCGCAGCCATGCAGGCGCCTCGCATCGGGATGGTCGCCGGCGAAGCCTCGGGCGACCTGCTCGCCGGCATGCTGCTTGCTGCGCTGAAGGCCCGCTGGCCGCAACTGCAGGCGGCCGGAATCGGCGGACCGAAGATGGCCGCCCAGGGTTTCGACGCCTGGTGGCCGAGCGACCGGCTCGCGGTGCGCGGCTATGCCGAGGTGCTGCGCCACTATCGCGGCCTCGTCGCCCTGCGCCGACAACTCGGCGATCGCCTGCTGCGCGAGAAGCCCGATCTTTTTATCGGCGTCGATGCGCCCGATTTCAACCTCGGCCTCGAGGAGCGGCTGCGCAATGTCGGCATCCGCACCGTGCATTTCGTCAGCCCGTCGATCTGGGCCTGGCGCGCGGGCCGCGTGCATACCGTCGGCCGCGCCGCCGACCTCGTGCTGTGCCTGTTCCCGTTCGAGCCGGCGCTGTACGAGAAGCACGGCATCGCGGCGAGCTACGTCGGACATCCGCTCGCCGATGCGATCCCGCTCGAGGCACCGCGCGCGGCGAGCCGCGCCGCGCTCGGCCTGGCGCAGGATGCGACGATCGTCGCGCTGCTGCCCGGCAGCCGGCGCTCGGAGATCGAGTACAACGCGCCGCGTCTGTTCGGCGCCGCGGCCCTCATGCACCGCGCGCGTCCCGGCCTGCGATTCGTGCTGCCGCTCGCCCCCGGCCTGCGCGCGATGGTCGAGCCGCTGCGCGACCGCGACGCGGCGGGCGTGACTATCGATCTCGTCGACGGCCGCTCGCACGAGGCGCTCGCCGCCTGCGACGCAGCGATCGTCGCCAGCGGCACGGCGACGCTTGAGGCGGCGCTGCTGAAGGCGCCGATGGTCATCATGTACGCGATGAATCCGATCACCTGGCTGTTGATGCGGCCGCGCAACCTGCAGCCCTGGATCGGCCTGCCCAATATCCTGCTGCGCAGGCATGCGGTGCCCGAGCTGCTGCAGGGCGACGCGACGCCCGAGCGCCTCGCGCACGAGGCGTTCGCCTGGCTCGACGATCCGGCGCGCGCCGCGGCGCTGCGCGACGAGTTCACCCAACTTCACCTCACGCTGCGCCGGGATACGGCGCAGGCGGCGACCGATGCGATCGAGAAGATCCTGGCTCGCTGACCAGCGCGCGTTCAGCCTGGACGCACCGGGACTCGTCGCCGGCGTCGACGAGGCCGGGCGCGGGCCGCTCGCCGGGCCGGTCGTCGCGGCGGCCGTGATCCTCGACGAGCTGCATCCGATCAAGGGCCTGGCCGACTCGAAGCGGCTTTCGGCGCGCAAGCGCGAGCGGCTCTACGACGAGATCCGCGCCAAGGCGTTGTGCTGCAGCATCGCGCAGGCGAGCGCGCAGGAGATCGACACGCTCAATATCCTCGGCGCGACGCTGCTGGCGATGCAGCGCGCGGTGCAGGGCCTGCGGCTGCGGCCGCACAAGGTGCTGGTCGACGGCAACCGGCTGCCGCAGCTTGCCATGCCGGCGGCGGCGATCGTGAAGGGCGATGCGCTCGTGGCCGCGATCTCGGCCGCATCGATCCTCGCCAAGGTGCAGCGCGACGCGATCTGCGCGCAGATGCACGAGCAGCATCCGCAGTACGGCTTCGCCGCGCACAAGGGCTATCCGACCGCCGCCCACCTCGAAGCGCTGCGCGTGCACGGCGCCTGCCAGCAGCACCGCCGCAGTTTCGCGCCGGTGCGCGCCGTCTGCGGCGGTTGAGGCGGTGGCGACGGTCAAGCCGATCACGTCGCGCGCCAACCCGCAGTGGCAGCGGCTGCGCAGACTGGCGCAAACGTCGGCCGCGTACCGCAAACAGGGCGAGGTGTGGATCGACGGCGAGCATCTGTGCGCCGCCTATGTGCAGCCCGGCGGCGTGCCGCTGTGCGCGGTGATCGACGACGCGGCCTGGCAGATGCCGCGCCTTCGCGCGCTCGCGAGCCGGGCCGAGACCGTGCTCGTCGTCGCGGCGCCGATGATGGCGATGCTCAGCACGCTCGAATCGCCGCCCCGGATCGGCTTTGCGATTCGCTGGCCGGGGCCGGGCGAACTGCTCGCGGGCCGTCCGAGCGTGGTGCTCGACCGCGTGCAGGATGCGGGCAACGTCGGCTCCATCCTGCGCAGCGCCGCGGCGTTCGGCTTTGCGCAGATCGTCGCCCTCGACGGCACGGCCGCGCTCTGGTCGCCGAAAGTGATGCGTGCCGGCATGGGAGCGCATTTCGGCCTGAACCTGGTCGAAGGGGTCGGCGCCGACGCGCTCGCCACGCTGCGCGTTCCGCTGCTCGCGACGAGCCCGCATGCTGCGGTCGCGATCGACCGTGCCGAATTGCCATGGCCCTGCGCCTGGGTCATCGGCCACGAAGGGCAGGGCATCGGGGCGGACGTGTTGGCGCATTGCGCGCAGCGCCTCGCGATCCCGCAGCCGGGGGGCGAGGAATCGCTCAATGCCGCGGCGGCCGCCGCGGTGTGCTTCTACGAATCGATGCGCCGCAGATCGCGCTGATGTCGCGGCGGCGCTTGCCGCGATCCGGGCCTTCAGTACGTCAGCCGGTCGGGCCGCAGGTCGCGCAGGATGGTCGCCGCGATCTCCTCGATCGACTTGTGCGTCGAACTGAGCCACGGGATGCCCTCGCGGCGCATCATCGACTCGGATTCCTTCACCTCGAAGCGGCAGTTCTCGATCGACGCGTACCTGCTGTCGGGTCGGCGCTCGTTGCGGATCTGGGCGAGCCGCGCGGCGTCGATCGTCAGGCCGAAGCACTTGGACTTGTAGGGCGCAAGCATCGACGGCAGCGCGCCGCGCTCGAAGTCCTCCGGGATCAGCGGATAGTTCGCGGCCTTGATGCCGTGCTGCATCGCGAGGTAGAGCGAGGTCGGCGTCTTGCCGCTGCGGCTGACGCCGATCAGGATCACGTCGGACGCCGCCAGGTTGCGCGCCGACTGGCCGTCGTCGTGCGCGAGCGTGTAGTTGATCGCCTCGATGCGGTCGGTGTACTCCTGGCTCTTCGCGATATCGGTGAAGCGGCCGACGCGGTGGTTCGACGTCACGCCGAGCTCCGCCTCGAGCGGCTCGATGAAGGTATTGAACATGTCGAGCACGAGGCCGCGGCTCTGCGTCTTGACGACGTCGAGTACCTCGCGGTCGATCAGCGTCGCGAAGACGATCGGACGCTTGCCCTCCGCCTCGGCGACGTGGTTGATCTCGCGCACCACCTGATGCGCCTTGTCGGCGGTATCGATGAACGGCCGGCGCACGTGGCGCGGCCGCAGCGTGAACTGGTTCAGGATCGAATTGCCGAAGGTCTCGGCGGTGATGCCGGTGCTGTCGGAGACGAAGAAGACGGTGCGATTCGGCATGGGTGCTTCCCGGGCGAACGAGGCGCCATCATAGGCGGCGGCCGGACTCGCGACCTGGCGACGGCCCGGCGCAAACTCCGTGGCGGCGCAGCCCGCACGCGTTCGCGCAGGTGCATGCGGGTGCGACCATCGCGTACGCCCGGCTGGTCAGGCAGAGACCTGTCTTGAGATGGGATTGGACAGGCAGCCCGCGTTGGGTTCAAATCCGCGCACCGGCGAGCGGTGCCCGAAGCTGCCGTGCAGGAGGTCTTGCCATGACGCATACGGCGTCCGCGACCCATCGGGTCGCGATCGAAGATGATCATCTGGCCGACGGCCGGGCGGTGCGTCTGCAGGCACGCTCGGGCCGGCTGCAATCACCAACCGCTGGCCTGGCGCGTGGTTTCGTGCAGGCCAATCTGGCGATACTGCCGAAGGGGCTGGCCGATGACTTCTTGCGCTTTTGCCAGCGCAACCCCAAACCCTGCCCGCTTCTGGCGGTATCCGATCCGGGCGACGTGCGTCTGCCCGGACTGGGTGAGGATCTGGATGTCCGCACCGACGTTCCGCTCTACCGGGTCTGGAAGAACGGGGAGCTCGTCGATGAGGCGAGCGACGTGCGTGCGCACTGGCGCGATGATCTGGTGAGTTTTGCAATCGGCTGCTCGTTCTCCTTCGAGGAGGCGCTGATGGCCGAGGGCATCGAGGTGCGGCATGTGGCGCAAGGCGTCAACGTCCCGATGTATCGAACCTCGATCGCGACGCGGGCTGCTGGACCGTTCAGCGGACCGATGGTCGTCTCGATGCGTCCGCTCAAGGCGGTCGACGCGATCCGCGCGATCCAGATCACGTCGCGCTATCCGGCCGTGCATGGGGCTCCGGTCCACATCGGCGACCCGGCACTGATCGGCATTGCCGATCTGTCGCGTCCGAACTATGGTGACGCCGTGCGCGTCGGCGCAGACGAGATCCCGGTGTTCTGGGCTTGCGGCGTCACGCCGCAGTCGGTCGTTGCCGCCTCGCGCCCCGAGTTCTGCATCACGCATGCGCCGGGCTATATGCTGGTCACCGACCTCGAGAACCATCATTTGTCCGTCATCTGAGCCAACCCTTCGAAGGAGAACGACATGAAAGCCGGAATGCTCACCCTCGCCGTCGCCGCTGCCGCCGTCGCCCTGCTTGCACCGCCGGCAAGCGCGCAGGAGTTGCCCAAGACGCACTTGAAAGTCGCCGGCGGGTTGTCGAACCTGACCGCCTTCACCGACTACGAGAAGCCTTTCTGGACCAAGACGATCCCGGAGCGCAGCAAGGGGCAGGTCACGGCCGAGATCAAGGGCTTCAACGAAATGGGCATCAAGGGCCCCGAATTGCTGCGCCTGCTGGGCAGCGGCGTGCTCGAGTTCGGTACCGCGACGCTGTCGTATTTCGCGTCCGATAACCCGATCAACGAGGCCATCGATCTGGCGGGGCTCGCTCCGGATGTGAAGACCGCGCGCGAGGTCACCAACGCGTTCGAGCCCGTGCTTGCCAAGTTCTATGGTCAGGGCAGCAACGTCAAGTTGCTTGGCATCTCGACCTATCCGGCGCAAGTGTTCTTCTGCAATGCAGACATCAAGGGTCTGGCCGACATCAAGGGCAAGAAGGTGCGCACCTCCAGCCGCACGCAGGCCGACTTCGTCGAGGCGCTGGGCGGCACGAGCGTGACCATGGCCTTCGGTGAGGTCGTGCCCGCGCTGCAGAACAAGGTGGTCGATTGCGCGATCACCGGTTCGCTGTCAGGCTACTCGGCCAAGTGGTACGAGGTGTCGACCCATCTGGTGGCACTGCCGATCAACTGGAACCAGCAGATTCACGCCGTCAATGGCAAGGCCTGGGCCAAGTTCACGCCGGCACTGCAGACTTTCCTGCAGACCGAGGTCAACGGACTGGTGAACCAGATCTGGGATGCTGCGGCACGCCAGACGCAGGAGGGTTTCGATTGCAACACCGGTGCCGCCGCCTGCACCCAGCCGGTGAAGGGCAAGATGACGCTGGTGGTACCGTCGGCGGCCGATCGCGAACTGCTCGCCAAGATCAGGGGCGCGGTGATCGAGAAGTGGGCGGCGCGCTGCTCGCCGCAATGCGTGAACGACTTCAACGCGACAATCGGCAAGGTGGTCGGCGTGACGGCGAAGAAATAGGCGGCATCGGCCCCGAGGGTCATTCCGTTCCCCCACGCACTGCTGCGTCGCCAACAGGAGGGTGAAGCATGAGCGATCAGGTCGCTGTCCTGGAACGGCTGACCCGACTGGCGCGCGTCCTGTCGCGCTCAGCGGTGTGGGTCGGCGGCGCGCTCACTCTGGCGAGTGTGCTGCTGATCACCTTCGAAGTCGTATCGCGGCGGTTGTTCGGCTTCTCGATGGGCGGCGCTGACGAACTGTCGGGCTATGCGTTCGCGATCAGCATTACCTGGGCATTCGCGTTCACCGTGCTCGAACGCGCCAACGTGCGGATCGACGTGCTGTACCAGCACCTCCCGGTGCGCGTGACGGCGTTTCTCGATTGGCTGTCGCTGGTGGCGCTCGGCGTGTTCGCGGTCTATCTCAGCTACTACGGAACCTTGGTCGCGCTGACCTCGTGGGAGCAAAGTTCGGCCGCCAACACACCGCTGGCAACGCCGCTGTGGATTCCGCAGTTTCTCTGGGCGGCCGGTCTGGTTTGGTTTGTCATCGTGCTGCTGCTGATGCTGTTGCGTTCGTCGGCGGCACTCGTGACCGGAGACCTCGAACTCGTCAAGACGCTGGCCGGCATGAAGACCGCATCCGAGGAGGCCGATGAGGGCGCGGCCGAGGGCGAACGATTGATTCAGGCGGAGCAGCGGTAATGGGCATGATCAGCGTTTCTCTCATCCTGCTGCTGGCGCTACTGGGCATCAGCATTCCGGTGGCGGCCGGCTTGGGCGTGCTCGGACTGATTCTCGAGCCGCTGTATGCGTCGCTGCCGCTGCAGCGTGCGATGGGCGAGATGGCCTGGGGGTCGAGCAACGAGTTTCTGCTCGTGGCAATCCCGCTTTTCATCCTGCTCGGCGAGATCCTGCTGCGCGCCGGCTTCGCGCAACGCATGTACGACGCCATGTCCAAGTGGCTGAGCTGGCTGCCCGGGGGGCTGATGCACGCGAATATCGGTGCGTCGACCATCTTCGCCGCGACCTCCGGCTCGAGCGTGGCGACGGCCGCGACCGTCGGCACCGTGGCGATGCCGCAGATCAAGCGCTTCGGCTACAACGAGCCGCTGTTCCTGGGCAGCATCGCCGCAGGCGGAACGCTGGGCATTCTCATCCCGCCGTCGATCAACCTGATCATCTACGGCGTGCTGACCAACACCTCGGTGCCCAAGCTGTATCTGGCGGGCATCATTCCGGGGATCGTTGCCGCACTGCTGTTCATGGCCCTCATCGTCGCGGCCTGTGTCGTCCGGCCTGCCTGGGGCGGCGAGCGCGTGCGTGCCAGTTGGGGCGAACGCATGCGCAGCCTGGTGCATCTGCTGCCGCCGGCGTTCATCTTCCTGCTCGTGGTCGGCTCGATCTATGCCGGGCTGGCGACGCCGACGGAGGCCGCTGCGCTGGGCGTCGTGGGGGCGCTTGTGCTCGCCGCCGCGCATGGCCGCGTCAATCTGCAGATGCTGCGCGAGGCGGTCGAGAATACGGCACGCGCGACTGCCATGATCATGCTGATCGTGATCGGCGCGGCGTTCCTGAACTTCGTCATGTCCGCCATCGGACTGACCGATGCCATCACGCAGACGGTGTCCGGACTCGGGCTGGCGCCGGGATGGATGCTGCTGGCGATGGTGATCTTCTACGTCATCCTCGGATGCTTCATGGAGACGCTGTCGATGATGATCACGACCATCCCGATCATTGCGCCGCTGATGATCGCGATGGGCTTCGACCCGGTGTGGCTGGGCATCGTCATCATCGTGCTGGTGGAGACCGCACTCATCACGCCGCCGGTGGGGCTGAACCTGTTCGTCGTGCAGAGCCTGCGCAAGTCGGGGTCGATGCAGTCGGTAATCACAGGGTCGTTGCCGTTCGTCATCGCGCTGTTTCTGGTCATCCTGCTGCTGGCCATCTTTCCGTCACTCGCGCTGTGGCTGCCTGCGATCTTTGGCTGAACTGGAGCCGATATGCTGCTTAGCTTCGAACTGCAATCCTCATCGGGCGCGACCCGGACGATCGAAGCCCGGATCGACCAGTTCGTCATCGCCGGCTGGGCCGGGCGTGACCGCGCCGCGATCGAACATCACATCGAGGAACTGGCCGCCATCGGCGTGCCGCGTCCCTCGGCCGTGCCCTTGTACTACCGCGTGGCGGCCAACCAGTTGACGCAGGACGAAGTGATTCAGGTCGTTGGCCCGCACACATCGGGTGAGGTCGAGGCTTTGGTCTTTGCGAGTGCGGGCGAGCTGTTCCTGAGCCTGACATCGGATCACACCGACCGCAAGCTGGAGGCGCACAGCGTCGCGTTGTCCAAGCAGATCTGCGCCAAGCCGGTCGCGCGCACGGCGTGGCGCTTGGACGATGTGGCCGAACACTGGGACGAACTCCAGGTGTGTTCGAACATTGCCGAGGATGGCGTCTCGAAGGCGTATCAGGAAGGTGCGCTGGCCAGCCTGCGCAGCGCGCGTGAACTCATCGCGGGCTATACCGGCGGCAAAGCGCTCCCGGACGGCGTCGGCATGAGCTGCGGCACGGTCGCCGTGATCGGCGGCATTCGCCCGGCTTCCGAGTTCCACATGGTGCTGCGCGATCCGCGCCGCGGGCTTCGCATCGAGCACCGCTATAGGATCGATATCCTGCCCGAGATCGCCTGACCACATGACGTCACCACCTACCCTCGAATACCTGCGCGCCGAGCTCGCCACCGGCCGCACGAGCGCCGTTACCCTTGCCGAGGCGGCGCTGGCGCGCGCGCGCGATCCGGCGGGCGAGGGCGCGCGCGTCTTCACGCAACTCAGCACCGAGCGCGCGCTTGCGGCGGCGCGGGCCTCCGACGGGCTGCGCGCCGCGGGCATCGTGCGCTCGCCGCTGGAGGGCATTCCGGTTTCGATCAAGGACTTGTTCGACGTCGCCGGCGAGACGACGACCGCCGGCTCGGCGGTGCTGCGCGGCGCCGCGCCGGCCGCGAGCAACGCGCCCGTCATCGATTGCCTGATCGCCGCCGGCGCGGTGATCGTCGGGCGCACCAACATGAGCGAGTTCGCGTTCTCCGGCCTCGGGATCAACCCGCACTGGGGTACACCGGCAAACGCCTGGGAGCGGGCGGCGCGGCGCATCCCGGGCGGTTCGAGCAGCGGTGCGGCGGTCTCGGTCACCGACGGCATGGCGGCCGTCGCGATCGGCAGCGATACCGGCGGCTCGGTGCGCATTCCGTCGGCGCTGTGCGGCCTGACGGGATTCAAGCCGACGCAGCGGCGCGTGCCGACGGCGGGCGCGCTGCCGCTGTCGACCTCGCTCGACTCGATCGGCCCGCTGTGTGCGAGCGTGCGCTGCTGCGCCGTCGTCGACGCCGTGCTGGCCGGCGATGCGCCGCAGGCGCCACTGCCGCGCGAAGTTGCCGGCGCGCGCCTGGCCGTGCCCGAGACCGTCGTGCACGACGGCGTCGATGCCGTCGTGGCGGCGGCGTTCGAGCGTGCGCTCGGCGCCCTGTCGGCGGCCGGCGCACGCATCACGCGGCTGGCGGTGCCGGAGTTTGCCGAATTCGCCGGCCTGCACGCGCGCGGCACGCTCGCCGCGGCCGAGGCCTGGGCCTGGCATCGCGCACTGCTCGCGAAGCACGAGGCGCAGTACGACCGGCGCGTGTCGAGCCGCATCCGCGGCGGCGAGCGGATGAACGTGGCCGACTACATCGACCTCGTGGCCGCGCGCGGGCGCTGGATCGCGCAGGTCCAGGCGCGCATCGCGGGGTTCGATGCGCTCGTGCTGCCCACGGTGCCGATCGTCGCGCCGCGCATCGACGCGCTGGAGACGAGCGACGACGCCTATTTCGCCGCCAACGGCCTCGTCCTGCGCAACCCGACGCTGATCAACTTCCTCGACGGCTGTGCGCTGTCGCTGCCCTGCCATCGCACGGGCGAGGCGCCGGTGGGGCTGATGCTCGCAGGCACCGGCGGGCGCGACAGCGAGATCCTGGCGCTCGGGCAGGGCGTCGAGCAGGTGTTGTCCGACGACTGAGAGCACCCCCAAGGGCCGGGCCTTGCCCGTCCCGGCCCCCCGCGGGGGCGCAAGAAAACTTGGGG
>JACSRM010000122.1 GCA_014879745.1 Burkholderiaceae bacterium
CCGATCTCCTCGACCGCGACGCCCAGGTAGCGGGCGATATTCTCGAGAAACTGGCCGGAGCCGGACGCGCACTGGCTCGTCATCTTGTAGGAGAGCACCTTGCCGCGCTCGTCGACGTAGATCGCGCGCCCGTTCAAGGCGCCGATATCGACGATGCCGCGCGCCGCCGGCTCGAGGTAGACGCCGCCGCGCGCATGCGTCGTCATCGAATAGAAGTGGCCGGTCGCGAACTTGACGTTCTCGCCTTCGCCGGTTGTCGCGATGTAGGCGATATCGTCAGGCTTCAGTCCGGCGTCCTCGATCACGCCCTCGTAGCCCTGGCGCGCGAGCGTCATCGGGTCGCGGCTGCGGATGCGCTCGCAGCGCTTGGCGATCCATTCGGGCCGGCCGTCGCCGTCGTGGCGGAACAGGACCGACTTGATCGCGCCGGAGCCGATATCGATGCCGATGGTGTGGATCATGATGCTGTGTCCTCGGGTTGAAGGATCGCGGTTGCCGAGAGCGGCCTCAGGCCCGGTTCTCTGCGGTCTTGCCTTCCTCGACGACGGCGCGCCAGGCGAAGGTCGCGCCGCCGAGGGCGCCGGTGTAGATCGAGTCGGGGTCGATGTTGAGCGTGACGTCGCCGTAGTTCTCCTTCACGAGTTCCTTCAGCGATTTGACGGCGGCCTCGTTCTTCGCGACGCCGCCGGTGAACGTGAACTGGTCGCGCACGCCGCCCGAGCGGGCGAGGATGGACATCGCGCGCAGGATGATCGCGCGGTGCAGGCCGGCCATGATGTCCTCGCGCTTGTCGCCGAGCGAGAGCCGGTCGCGCAGCTCGGCTCCGGCGAAGACGGTGCAGGTCGAGTTGATGCGGATATTCTTCGTCGACTTCATCGCCATCGGGCCGAGCTCGTGCAGGCCCATATTCATCTCGTCGGCGATATAGCCGAGGTAGCGCCCGCAGCCCGCCGCGCAGCGGTCGTTCATCTGGAAGCTCTCGACGATGCCCGCCGGATCGACCTGGATCGCCTTCGTATCCTGGCCGCCGATATCGAGCACGGTCGCGGTCTTCGGATACATCACGTGCGCGCCCAGGCCGTGGCACAGGATTTCCGAACGGATATGCTCCTTCGAGAACGGCAGCCGCGCGCGGCCGTAGCCGGTGCCGACGATATAGACCTCCTCGAGATCGGTGTCGAGGATGCCCTTGACCGGCGCCTCGACCTGCGCGCGCCGCGCTTCGGTCTCGGGCATCGCGACGAAGGTGCGCTCGAGCGCGGCGAGCAGGTGGCGGCGGATCGAATCCGAGTAGACGCGGTTCTCGACCTCGATGATCGAGCGGTCGAAGACGTTGAGCAGATAGTCGTAGCGCGTCGCCGCCTCCTTCGCGACCGCCTCGCCGGTCGCGAGGTACTGGCTGCCGGCGATATCGCGGAAGAAGTCGCTCTTGCGCTTGGCGCCGGGTGCGAAGAGGCTCGGCGCCTCGGCCTTCAGGCGCACGAAGACTTCTTTCAGCGCCTCGCCGACGGCCGCGGCATCCTTGCCGAAGTTCGCGGTGCCCAGGCTGCGCTCGCAGGTCTGCTCGAGGTCGGCGAGCTGCTCCATATATTGCTCGGCGCGGAAGTCGCGCTCGAGCTGGGCGAGAAAGCCGTCCAGCGATCCGTTCAGCGCCTTGGTATCGGCGAGCGCCTGGCGAAACAGGAAGAAGCGGCTGTTGACGAGCGCCTCCTGCTTGGCGATCGTCGCCGCGGTGTCGTAGTTCGAGCGCGAGTTCGTGATGCCGCGGCCGAGGATACTCTGGTCCTCGTCGACGACGACCGCCTTGGTCGTCGTCGAGCCGAGATCGATGCCGATGAAACAACGCATGGTGTGCGCTCCTCGTGTCAGTTGATGGCCGCGCCGGAGATGACCATCGGCTTCTCGCTCGGTGCGCCGCCGCCGGCGCCGCGCTTGGCCTTGACCATCTGGAAGTAGCTTTCGAGCCGGTTTTTCACGTTCGCCGCCGAGAAGTAGCGCGGGTCGACGAGGTCGGTCTCGATGAATGCGCCCGGCCGGCCGGTGCGTTTCTCGACCTCGCGCATCATCAGGAGCTGCCCCGCCGAGAAGCTGTTGCAGCTCTTGATCGAGTTGATCAGCAGCCCGTCGGCCTGGTACTCCTCGATGTACTTGCTGATCATGTCGACGCGCGACGGCAGGTTCAGGTTCGTGTAGCAGCCCAGGCAGTATTCGGCGAGCGACTCGAGCGGCCGGTCCGGATCGTGGCGGAAGCCGAAGTCGTACAGGCCGCCGACCTTCGAGTAGGTCGACGCGACGACGACCGCGCCCTCCTCGTAGAACATCTTCCAGAATTCGCGGAAGTGGGTCCAGTTCGGCGGCCCCTCGACGACGAGGCGGTATTTCTCCTCGCCCATCGGGCCGTCGGGCGTGACCGGCCCGAGACCCAGGCGCACCCGCTCTTCGATCTCCGAGCGCAGCGTGCGGTAGTACTGGGTCGCCTCGGCCGTGCCGCGAAACGCGGTGAAGATCGGCCCGATGTAGTAGACCGATCCGAAATAGCCGTCGATCGGGCTCGGCTTGTTCTTCGCCGTCTGCAGCACGGCGACCAGATCTTCCTCGGCCTTCGCCGATTCCTTCATGTACTGGCGCAGGCGGTCGATGTCGAACTTGACGCCCGAGACGCGCTCGAGCGTCGGGATCACCGTCTCCTTCAGCTGGCGCACGACGTAGTCGCGCATATTGGGCGCGATGTGGCCTTCGCCCTGGTAGGGCACGTGCAGCATCACCGTCTCGCAGCCGTATTTGTGGCGGATCAGCTCGAACCACTTCATGAAGGTGAAGCAGCCGGTGTAGGACAGCAGCAGCACGTCCGGGCGCGGCATCGGGTCGCCGGTCGGGCCGACTTCGCCGCCCATCATCATGCCGAGGTCGGCCTTGACGTAGGTGCAGACGTCCTCGCTGTGGCCGTCGCGCTCGGCGTCCATGATGAACTTGCCGCTCTTCTTGCGCATGCCGTTTTGCAGCGCATTCGTCTCGGGCAGGCTGCGCGCGAAATCGAAGCACATCAGCAACTCGTTCAAGTTGCCGGGGACGAAGGTCGCCGAGACCTTCTTGTTGTTCTGGCGCGCATTCGCCAGATCCATGTAGTTGCTGTTGATGAGCTCCTTCTGGAGCCACATCGAGTCCTCTTTCTGGACGTTCTGCGGCTTCTTCGCGGAACCGGTCGGCGCGGGCATCGTGACGGTGGCGTTCATGGTCATGTCCCTTATGCGGTGGCGCCTCCGCAGCGCCGATTCGGATGGACGGTCGAGCGGTCGGCGCCTTGCCGCATTCGCTCGCTTCGATCCCCACTGCGTGGGGCCCCTCTTTCGCGGTTCATGCGGCGCCTCCGCAGCGCCGGTTCGATTGGATGGTCGAGTGGTCGGCGCCTTGCCGCATTCGCTCGCTTCGATCCCCGCTACGCGGGGCCCCTCTTTCGCGGTTCATGCGGCGCCTCCGCAGCGCCGGTGCGATTGGATGGTCGAGCGGTCGGCGCCTTGCCGCATTCGCTCGCTTCGATCCCCGCTGCGCGGGGCCCCTCTTTCGCGGTTCATGCGGCGTTCCAGAGCTTGATCGAGTCGGCAAAGGTGCCGGACTGTTCGCGGATCGGTGCCATCTGGCCCGTGTTTTCGGCGTACTTGAAGGCGGTGTACGGGACGCTGTGCTTCTTCAGCACGTCCTGAAGCATCGGCCGCTCGAGCAGCGCCGGGTCGCAGAACGACGGCGCGGCGAAGATCACACCCTCGGCGCCGCGCGTCTTCACCTGGTTCATCAGGTAGACGCCCTTTTCCTCGCGCGTCGCGTCGTACTTGGCGGCGGTTGCCGCCGAGCGGTGCAGGAAGGCCTTGGAGAGTTCCTCGAGCGGGTTCTTGTCGGCCGGCACCTCGTCGAGCAGCCAGCGCGTGACGAGCATGAAGTCGTCGTCGACGATATAGCAGCCCGACATCTCGACCGACTTGATCAGCGCCAGCGGCGGCTGCTCGCAGAACGCGCCGTTGATGACGACGCGCGCGTTGTCGCGCTTCGGGCGCTGCGTTTTCGCGACGGCGGCGAGGTATTCGCGCACGAGCCGGGTGTGCTCCTCGACCGGCAGCACCATGCCGGCGCGCAGCAGCAGGTAGACCTCGGACGTCGGCGCCTGCCACGGATAGGCGGCGCGGTACTTGTACAGCTCGCCGATCGCGGCGCGATTGTCGTTGTAGACGGCGATCGAGGCGTTCAGGTCGGCATCCGTGATCTCGCGCCCGGCGAGCTTGGCCAGATCCTCGCGCAGGATCTGCATCTCCTCCATGTAGAAGCGCCCGCCGATCGCGTCCTCGTAGTTCTGCGGCACGTCGATATAGCGGACATATTTGTCCTTGAAGAGCATCTTCCACATGCCCGAGAGGTTGCGGATGACGTCGCAGATCGACGGGAACAGCATGCCGTCCAGGCTGTCGAGGCGGCCGGTGAGGCCGAGCTCGATCGTCGAGCGCGGGATGCGGCAGATATAGCTCTGGTAGTAGGCGTCGCCCTGGATCACCTCGAGCGAATCGCCGCCGCCCATAATGCCGACCGGCAGCATGCCGGCGGCGTGGATGATCTCGCGCGGCACGTAGATCGGCATGTAGCCGATCGCCTTGCGGCCCGGCTTGGCGGCCTTCCACTCCTTGACGGCGTTGAAATGCAGATCCTCGAACAGCGTTTCGCAACGCTGGACGATGGCGGCGACGGCTGCGTTGTTCGCAGCGGCGTCGTTGGCGGCGGTTGCGGTGGTCATCAACGGTGCTCCCAGGCTGGTTGGCGCTTGGCGAGGAAGGCGGCGAGGCCCTCGTTCGCATCGTGGGTCGACATCAATCGGTCGAGATAGAGCCGCTCGACCGCGGCGAGCCGCTCGCGAACCTGGCTGCGCATCACGACGCGCGCGGCGGCCAGCGCGAGGGCCAGCGATGCACCGCTCCTGGCGGCGAGGTGTTCGTCGAAGTAGGCGAGCGCAGCGGCCTCGGGGTCGGACGCGACGCGCTGCACGAGGCCCTGCGCGAGCGCCTCGGCGGCGCCGACCGAGCGGCCGGAGAATAGCAGATCCTCGGCCGCCGGCTGCGTCATGCGATAGGGCAGCAGCACCGATGCGGCCGGCGCGAAGACGCCGAGCTTCATCTCGGGCTGGCCGAACTGCGCGTCTTCGCCGGCGATGATCTGGCTGCCGGCGAGCGCGACCTCGAGCCCGCCGCCGAGGCACTGGCCGCGCACCGCGACGAGGATCGGCGCCGGAAATTCGATCATCGCGAGGATCAGTGCGTGCAGGCTCGCCAGCATCGCCGCGCACTTCTCGCGCAGATGTTCCTCGACGCTCGCGCCGAAGCTGAAGTGCGGGCCTTCGGCGTCGAGCAGCACGCCGCGCAGGCCGGGTGCGGCGCGGTGCGCGTCGAGCGCCGCGTGCAGCGCGGCTATCATCTCGGCGTCCACGATATTTGCCTTCGGCCGCGCCAGGCGCAGCCGCAAGAGCGCGCCGTCGCGGTCGAGCCAGACCTTCAGCGCGGCGCTCGCGTCAGCCATGCTTCTTCGCCTTCGGCTGGATCTCGTCGTGCAGCGGGCCGACCCAGCTCTGCCCGGCGGCCAGCTTCTGGCGCAGCAGCACGAAGTCGACCTCGCGGTCGTCCTTCGTCCCTTCGTTGAAGGCGGTGAAGCCCGAGCGCGCCTCGGTCATCATGTTCAGCGCGAGCCAGGCGCGCGCATTCTCCTTGTTGCGGTTCCAGGCGTCGAGCTTGGGCTTGCGCAGCTCCTCGATCGTCTTCGTCGTGCAGTCGGGGAAGGTGAGCAGGATCTTCGCGCACAGTTCCTCGACCTTGGCGTCGAGCAGCGACAGGTCGACCGTGCCGCGCTTCATCAGCGCCTTGCCTTCCTCGAGCGCGGCGCCGGTCTTGGGCTCGCCATACGCGTTGCGGCCGAATTCGTCGAACTGGCGCTGGGTCTCGACGAGCGGATTGGCGACCCACTTGCCATCGACCTTGAGCGCCGGGACGATCTCGGAGAGGATGCCCATCTGGTACGCCTTGTGCGCCGAGAACGGCTCGCACAGCACGCACGCCGCCATCGCGCGTTCGGCGCCGACGACGACCGGCAGGAAGTCGGTCGCGCCGCCGATCGGCGCCGAGCCGTGCTTGGGGCCGGCCTGGCCGTAGCGCGCGAGGTCGCTCGACACCGAGAAGTCGCACGCCATGCCGATCTCCTGGCCGCCGCCGATGCGCATGCCGTTGACGCGGCAGATCACCGGCTTGTCGCAGGCGAGGATCGCCGAGACCATGTCGTTGAAGAGCCGCATGTACTGGCGGTATTCCTGCGGGTGGCCGGCGTAGTACTCGGCGTACTCCTTGGTGTTGCCGCCGGTGCAGAACGCCTTGTCGCCGGCGCCGGTGAAGACGACGCAGCTCACGTTGCGCGCGTTGCTCGCGGCGCGGAAGGCGAGGATCACGCCCTTGACCATGTCGGTCGTGTAGGAGTTGAACTGGCCCGGGTTGTCGAGCGTGATCCAGGCGTTGAAGAGGCCCTCGGCGACGCTGCCGTCGGGCCGCCTGGCCGGGCGCAGCTCGTACTTGACGCCGGGGCGCGAGATATCGTCGACGATGTCGTGGTTCTTGAAATCCCGGGCGGGCGGCAATGCGGTGGAAGCGTTCATCGGGTCTCCAGAGGTCAGGTCGGAATGAGGATCGCGCGGCGCTTGATCTCGCGGTTGTGAACCGCGGCGAAGACCGCGTTGATATCGCGCAGCGGATGGGTCTCGATGAAGGGCTCGATCTGCACCTTGCCGTCGAGCACCAGATCGAGCGCCGCGGGGTAGAACTCCGGCGGGCAGCCCCAGTTGCCGATCGCGCGGGCGTCGAAGGCCATCAGGTTCGACAGGCGGATCTCGACCTTGTCCATCGTGAAGCCGACAACCGACAGCGTCGCGCCGTGCACCAGCAGGCTGTATGCGGTGAGCTGGCCGGGCGCGGTGCCCGAGCATTCGAAGATGAACCACTCGGTCGCGCGCAGGCCCTGCTGCTTGACGAAGGCGTTGATCGCGGTCTTGAGCGCCTTCGGGTCCATGCCGCGGCTGTTGAGCGTGAGCGACGCGCCGTGGCCGGCGATCGCCTCGAGCTTGGCGTCGTCGACGTCGATCGCGACGACCGCCGCGCCGAACGCGCGGGCGACCTGCACGCAATAGCCGCCGACGCCGCCGGCGCCGATCACGATCGCGAGGCTGCCCGGCGTGACGCCGGCGCGGCGCACCGCCTGGTAGGGCGTCGTCAGCGCGTCGGCGACGATCGACACTTCGGCGATCGAGAGCCCGGCGCGTTCCAGGCGCGCCAGATCGACCTCGCACAGGCCGCGGCCGGGGACGACGATATGCGTCGCGAAGCCGCCCTGGATGTCGTTGCCCGGCATCTTCTGCGTGCGGCAGATCGTCGCCAGGCCACGCTTGCACAGATCGCATTCGCCGCACGGCAGGACGGCCGGCACGATGACCGATTTGCCGATCCAGCCTTCGGCGCCCGCGCCGGCGGCGACGACGCGGCCGCTGATCTCGTGGCCGAGGGCGAGCGGCAGCGGCTGGTTGGTGCGCACGCCGTCGTAGTAGTAGCCGAGGTCGGTGTGGCATACGCCGCAGCCGGCGATCGCGACGACCACTTCGCCGGCCTGCGGCGCGGCCTGGAATGCGGCCCGCTCCATCGGCGCCTTGGGTGCGGTCATCAGCCAGCGGTGTGCGTCGATGCTCATCGGTTTCCTTCGCGTCGCGCCCCGGGATTCGAAGCCCCTGCGGCGCTGATTTCGAGGTTGATTGCAGGGTCCAAACTGGTAAACTGGTACTGCAATGCCGGTTTAAGGCATTGTGATGACGAATGCCTGCGCACTCTTTGATCTGGGTCAGTAACGAGGGCGCGTCCAAAACGTTTACTCGGCATAAGCAATGAGCAAGGAGCAAAGCTGTGGATGTCATATCGAGTCCTGAAGTGGCGGCGCGCGAGGCGCCGTCGGAGGGGGCCGGGAACGAGTGCGCGAGCCTGTCGATCGCGCTCGCCGGCAGCGGCGGCAGCGGCGTGATGACGGCCGGCACGCTGCTGCTCGACGCCGCGGCGCGCGCCGGCCTGTACGGGCTGATGGTGCGCACCAGCGGGCCGCAGATTCGCGGCGGCGAGGCGGCCGCCCTGCTGCGCATCGGGCGCACCCCGCTCGAGTCGCTGGACGACCGCTTCGACCTCCTGCTCGCGATCGACTGGCTCAATATCAACCGCTTTGCGGACGAGATTCCGCTGCATGCCGGCAGCCTGCTGCTGGGCGACGCCGACAGCGGCGCGGCGCCCGAAGTCTTCCTCGAGACCGGCACGCGCTCGGTCTCGCTGCCGCTGAAGAAGATGGTGAAGGCGATCCCGGGGAGCTGGATCAACATGGTCGCGCTCGGCGTCGCCGGCGCGCTCGCCGGGCTGCCGGCGCAGGCGCTCGAAGCCGCGGTGCGCGCGAGCTGGAAGCGCAGCGCGGACGCGCTCGAGGCGAACCTGAAGGCGCTGCAGGCGGGCATCGCCGCGGCCGCCGATCTGCCGGCGCTGCCGCGGCTGGCGCCGAGCGCGAAGCGCGACGCGGCGGGCGGGGCGCGCTGGCTCCTGAGCGGCAACGAGGCGGCCGGGGCGGGTGCGCTGCGCGGTGGCATCCGCTTCGTCGCCGCCTATCCGATCACGCCGGCCACCGAGATGCTCGAGTGGATGGCGCCGGCGCTGACGCGTATCGGCGGCTCGCTGCTGCAGGCGGAGGACGAACTGGCGTCGGTCAACATGATCATCGGCGCGTCGTTCGGCGGCGTGCCGTCGCTGACCGCGACCGCGGGGCCGGGCCTGGCGCTGATGACCGAGGGCATCGGGCTGGCGGTTGCGTCGGAGACGCCGATCGTCGTCGTCGACGTCATGCGCGGCGGACCGTCGACCGGCATTCCGGCCAAGAGCGAGCAAAGCGACCTCTCGTTCGCCGTCAGCGGGCTGCACGGCGACGCGCCGCGGCTCGTCGTCGCGCCGAGCTCGATCTCGGATTGCCTGCTGACGACGGCCTGGGCGGTCGAGCTGGCCGAGGCGCTGCAGGCGCCGGCGATCGTGCTGACCGACCAGTTCATGGGCCAGTCGCGCGCGATCATCGACAAGCCCGAGGCCGAGCCGGTGGCGCCCAGGCGCTTGGTGGCCGAAGCGCACACGCCCGACTACAAGCGCTACCGCGATACGCCGTCCGGCGTCTCGCCGATGGCAATTCCGGGCACGCCCGGCACCGAGTACACCGCCGACGGCCTCGAGCACAGCGAGAGCGCGATTCCGAGCAGCCAGGCGCACGACCACCAGCTGCAGCTCGACAAGCGCGAACGCAAGCTGATGCTGCACGACTACGGCAGCCGCTGGGCCGACGTCGAGGGCGATGCGCCGCTCGCCGTGATCACCTTCGGTTCGGCCTCCGGTCCGGTGCGCGAGGCGATCGCACGCGCCGCGGTCCAGGGCGTGAAGGTGCGCCTCGTCGTGCTGCGCCTGCTCGCGCCGTTGCGCGAGGCGGCCTTTGCCGAGGTGCTGCGCGGCGTCGAACGGGTGATGGTGATCGAGCAGAACCACGGCGCGCAGTTGCTGCGCCACCTGCGCGGCACGCTCGATCTGCCGGGCCGTCCGGCGAGTTTTCACAAGCCGGGGCCGCTGCCGCTGCGCCCGGCCGAGGTCTGCGCCGCGCTCGTCGCGTGGGCCGCGATCGGATCCGCACAGAAGGAAAAAGCATGAACGACGTCGCAACGCCGGAAGCGCCGGCAACCCCGGCCGCGCGCAGCGCCGGTGACTACAAGTCCAAGGTCAAGCCGATCTGGTGCCCGGGCTGCGGGGACTTCACGGTCCTGAGCGCGATCACGCGCGCGCTCGCGCTGCTGCAGCTCGAACCGCACAACGTTGCCGTCGTCTCGGGCATCGGCTGCTCGTCGCGCATCCCGGCCTATACCTCATGCTACGGCTTTCACGGCGTGCACGGCCGCTCGCTCGCCGCGGCGACCGGCCTGAAGGCGGCGCGCCCCGACCTGACGGTGCTCGTCGCCAGTGGCGACGGCGACGGCTATTCGATCGGCGGCAACCACTTCATGCACGCCTGCCGGCGCAATGTCGACATGACCTACATCGT
>JACSRM010000141.1 GCA_014879745.1 Burkholderiaceae bacterium
GTCGGACGAGGAGATCGACTATCTGGCCGATGCCTTCGGCGCGCTCGACCGCGACCCGACCGACGTCGAGCTGATGATGTTCGCCCAGGCCAACAGCGAGCACTGCCGGCACAAGATCTTCAACGCCCGCTTCACGATCGACGGCTGCGCGCAGGAACACTCGATGTTCCAGATGATCCGCCGCACGCACGAAGCGGCGCCGCAGCGCACCGTCGTCGCCTACAGCGACAACGCGTCGGTGATGGAAGGCGGCGCGATCGAGCGCTGGGCGCCCGAGGGCTACACCAACGCCCCGCTCTACAGCGCAAGACGCGAAACGGTGCACGTGCTGATGAAGGTCGAGACGCACAACCATCCGACCGCGATCTCGCCTTTCCCCGGCGCCGCGACCGGCGCCGGCGGCGAGATCCGCGACGAAGGCGCGACCGGCCGCGGCTCGCGGCCGAAGGCGGGGCTGACCGGCTTCTCGGTCTCGAACCTGCACCTGCCGCAGGGCGACGAACCGTGGGAGACGGTCTCGATCGGCCGCCCCGCACACATCGCGAGCGCGCTGCAGATCATGATCGAGGGGCCGATCGGCGGCGCGGCGTTCAACAACGAGTTCGGCCGGCCCAACCTGCTCGGCTACTTCCGCGTCTTCGAGCAATCTGTTGCCGGCGTGCAGCGCGGCTACCACAAGCCGATCATGATCGCCGGCGGCCTGGGCCAGATCGCGGCCAGCCAGACGCACAAGGTCGCGTTCGCGGCCGGCACGCTGCTCGTCCAGCTCGGCGGGCCGGGCATGCGCATCGGCATGGGCGGCGGCGCGGCGAGTTCGCTCGCCGCCGGGGCGAATGCCGTCGCGCTCGACTTCGACTCGGTGCAGCGCGGCAACCCCGAGATCCAGCGCCGCGCGCAGGAGGTCATCAACCACTGCCAGGCGCTCGGCGACGTGAATCCGATCCTCGCGATCCACGATGTAGGCGCCGGCGGCATCAGCAACGCCTTTCCTGAACTCGTCGAAGGCGCGGGGCGCGGCGCGCGCTTCGACCTGCGCAAGGTGCCGCTCGAGGAGAGCGGCCTCGCGCCGAAGGAGATCTGGTGCAACGAGAGCCAGGAGCGCTACGTGCTCGCGATCGCGCCCGCAAGCCTGCCGCTGTTCGATGCGATGTGCGTGCGCGAGCGTTGCCCGTACGCCGTCGTCGGCGCCGCGACGCAGGAGACGCAGCTCGTCGTCGAGGACGGCCCCGACGGCGAGCGCGTGATCGACATGCCGATGGACGTGCTGCTCGGCAAGCCGCCGCGCATGCATCGCGACGTGGCGCGCGTCGCGTGGCGCGGCGAACCGCTCGATCTGACCGGCGTCTCGCTCGAGCAGGCCGCGTTCGACGTGCTGCGCCACCCGACCGTCGCGAGCAAGCGCTTCCTGATCGCGATCGGCGACCGCACGGTGGGGGGCTTTAGCCATCGCGACCAGATGGTCGGCCCGTGGCAGGTGCCGGTCGCCGATTGCGCGGTGACGCTCGCCGACTTCGTCGGCGTCGCCGGCGAGGCGATGAGCCTGGGCGAGCGCACGCCGCTCGCCGCGCTCGATGCGCCGGCGTCGGGCCGGATGGCGGTCGCCGAGGCGATCACGAACCTGCTTGCGGCGCCGATC
>JACSRM010000512.1 GCA_014879745.1 Burkholderiaceae bacterium
CACCGCGAGTACGCCGAGAACGCGTTCAACGTGCGCGGCGGCTGCGGCTTCAGCTTCGGCAACGGCTGCTCGGAGGGCGTCGGCGAGACGAGCCTGTTCGGCAGCGAGAAGAAGCGCACGATCCCGATCAAGGCGGAGGTCTGACGATGTTCGCGACCAGAACCCCCGCCATGGCGCGCACATTGCGCGTGCTGGCGCGATTGCTGAGCTATCCGGATGCCGCGCTGCGCGCGCATCTGGACGAAATGCGCGATGCGCTGCGCGGCGAAGGCGCGCTGTCTTCGGCGCGGCTGGCGGAGATCGACGCGCTGATGGCAAGCATCGCGCGCCAGAGCGCGATCGACGCCGAGGCCGACTACGTCCAGCTCTTCGACAGCGGGCGCAGCACGTCGCTCTACCTGTTCGAGCACGTGCACGGCGATTCGCGCGACCGCGGGCCGGCGATGATCGACCTCGCGCAGACCTACGAGCAGGCGGGCCTCTACCTCGGCGAGGGCCAGATGCCCGATCACCTGCCGGTCGTCCTCGAGTACGCGTCGACCCAGCCGCCGCGCGAGGCGCGCGCCTTCCTCGCCGAGATGGCGCACATCCTGAACGCCATCTTCAACGCGCTGCAGCGGCGCGCGAGCCGCTACGCGAGCGTGCCGGGCGCGCTGCTCGAACTCGCCGGCGAGACGGCGCGTACCGTCGCCGTTGACGACGATCCGCCGCTCGACGAGGCCTGGGACGAGCCGCTCGCCTTCGACGGCTGCTCGTCGCACGGCCAGTCCCGGCCCGGCCAGAGCGGCCAACCGCAACCGATTCAGATCGTCCGCCGCGGCGCGGACCAAGGAGTTCAGCCATGAGCGAAACGCAAGTCATGCTCTACAAGTTCTTCTTCGAGGTCTTCCCCTACGTCGGCCTCGGCGTCTTCTTCATGGGCAGCCTGACGCGCTTCGACCGCGACCAGTACACGTGGAAGAGCGATTCGTCGCAGCTGCTGCGCGCCGGCCAGCTGCGCTGGGGCAGCAACCTGTTCCACATCGGCATCCTGTTCCTGTTCTTCGGCCACACGATCGGCCTGCTGACGCCGCACTGGATGTACGAGCCCTTCATCACGGCGCAGCACAAGCAGCTGCTCGCGATCATCTCGGGCGGCGTCGCCGCCGTGATCTGCTTCATCGGCCTCACGATCCTGCTGCACCGGCGCATCTTCGACCCGCGCATCCGCCTGACGAGCCACCGCACCGACATCGCGATCCTCGTCATCCTGTGGGTCCAGCTCGTGCTCGGCCTCGTCACGCTGCCGTTCTCGTACGCCGGCCGCGCCGACGCCCACGAGATGCTGATCCTCGCCTCCTGGGCGCAGGGCATCTGGACCTTCCGGCCCGACGCCTTGCCGCTCGTCGCCGTCGCCTGGCCGTTCAAGGTCCACATGGTGCTCGGCATGATCATCTTCATGCTGTTCCCGTTCAGCCGCCTCGTGCACATCTGGAGCGGCTTCGGCTCGCTCGCCTATCTGTTCCGTCCCTACCAGCTCGTGCGGGCACGCCGCCTGAACCTGCCGCCCGGCTACAACACGCCGCCCAAGCGCATCTGATCGCCATGCAGTTCCACGACATCACCACCGACGTGCAGGCGGCACCGGCGAGCGTGAACGGCGTCGCGCTGCACGCACCGGGCGAGACGCTTGCCGCCGAGGCGCTGCGCCAGCGCGCCTGCACCGAGCTGCTGCGCCAGGCCGCGCAGCGCGCCGGGCTGCTCGCCGCCGACGACCCGGCGCCGATCGACGGCGCGACGAGCGAGGCGGCGACCGCCGCGATCGAGGCGCTGCTCGAACGCGAACTGAGCATTCCCGAGCCGTCCGACGAGGCCTGTCGGCGCCACTATGCGGCGCACGAAGCGAGCTTTCGCGTCGGCGATCGCGCGCAGGTGCGCCACGTGCTCTTTGCCGTCACGCCCGGCGTCGATGTGCGGCTGCTGCGCCAGCGCGCGGAAGTCGCGCTGCTCGAGCTGCGCTGCCATCGCGACGGCGACGACGACCGCTTCGGCGCCGTCGCCGCGGAGCTGTCGAACTGTCCGTCGGGTGCGCAGGGCGGCGCCCTCGGCTGGCTCACGCGCGACGATTGCGCGCCCGAGTTCGCGCGCGAGATCTTCGCCGGCCCCGAGATCGGCGTCCTGCCGCGCCTCGTGCACAGCCGCTTCGGGCTGCACGTCGTCGAGGTGCTCGTGCGCGAGGCGGGGCACACGCCGGCGTTCGAATCGGTGCGCGCCGCGGCGGCGCTCGCGCTGCGCCAGCAGACCTACGTCACGGCGCTGCGCCAGTATCTTCAACTGCTGGCCGGCGAGGCGGCGCTCGCCGGTGTCGATCTCGACGCCGCCGAGACGCCGCTCGTGCAATAGCCGCCGCGCAGGGACGAGCCGCGCCCGCGAACGAACGATGAACATCACGACCTTCGATGATCTGATCCGGGCTGCGCGGATGCAGCCCGAGCCGCAGCGGCTGCTGTTCGTCTTCGCCGGTGCCGCGTTGCCGGCCGATGCGAGCGCCGCGCAGCGGCGCGAGTTCGAAGCCGGCGAGGGCGGCGAGCTGACGCCGCTGATGTGCGTCGACAAGTCGGCCGACGAACTGGCCGGTTTCGACGCGCTTGCCGCCGAGGCGGCGCAGGCCGGCCCGCCGTGGGCGATCGTCTTCAGCGCCGCGCTGTCGGGCCGCGGCGGCGTCGCGCCGACCAGCGTCGACGCCGAGGCGCCGCTGCAGCGCATGGTCGATGCGATCAAGGCCGGACGGCTCGACGGCCTGCTGCCGTTCGATCGCCGCGGCGACGCGGTGCGGTTCGGCTGAACGCATCTCGAAGGCGCTGGCGATCGGGTATCGCTTGACCGGAGTCAAATCACTGCCGGCGACTTCGGCTTAGGCTTGCGACTAACATCCGGATCCGGATGGCGCGAGCGGCGCCATGCGTGCCATGCCCTCGAGCGACCCCACCTTTCCGCGCATCGAACCCGAGCTCGCCGCGACCCTGATGGCCGGCGGCCTGACGCCGCTGCGCCTGGGCGATGCGACGCTGCTGCCGATCGTGCAGGGCGGCATGGGGGTCGGCATCTCGGCCCACCGTCTCGCCGGCAGCGTCGCCGCGCAGGGTGGCGTCGGCACCATCAGTTCGGTCGATCTGCGCCGGCTGCACCCCGATCTGATGAAGCGCACGCTCGGCTTGCGCGGCGACGTCGCGAAGACCGAGATCAATGCCGCCAACCTCGAGGCGCTCGAGCGCGAGATCGCCGCCGCGCGGCAGCTCGCGGGCGGCCGCGGGCTGCTTGCGATCAACGTCATGCGCGCGGTCGGCGAATATGCGCCGTCGGTGACGAAGGCGCTCGAATGCGGCATCGATGCCGTCGTGGTCGGCGCCGGGCTGCCGCTGGACCTGCCCGAACTGGCGCAGGATCATCCGCGGGCGATGCTGGTGCCGATCCTGTCGGATGCACGCGGCGTCGCCCTGGTGCTGAAGAAGTGGGAGCGCAGGAAGCGGATCCCGGACGCGATCGTGATCGAGAACCCGAGCGTGGCCGGTGGCCACCTCGGCGCGGCGAAGGTCGCCGATCTGCACGATGCCCGGTTCGCGTTCGAGACCGTGATCCCGCAGACGCTGGCCGCGCTGCGCGCCGCCGGCATCGAGCGCGAGGTGCCGGTGATCGCCGCCGGCGGCGTGCGCAGCTTCGCCGATATCGCGCGCCTGCAGGCGCTCGGCGCGGCGGCGGTGCAGCTCGGCACGCCGTTCGCCGTCACGCTCGAGGGCGACGCATCGCCCGGCTTCAAGCGCGTGCTCGCCGAGGCGAGGGACGAGGATATGGTCGAGTTCACGAGCGTCGCCGGTCTGCCGGCGCGCGCGGTCGCGACCCCCTGGCTGAAGGCCTATCTGCGCTCGGTCGAGAAGCTGCAGGCGCAGGCGCATGCCAAGCGCTGCCAGCTCGAATTCGATTGCCTCGCGCAGTGCGGGCTGCGCGATGGCAACCCGGCGTGGGGACAGTTCTGCATCGACACCCATCTGGCGGCGGCGCTGCGCGGTGAAGTCAACCGCGGGCTCTTCTTCCGCGGCGTTGGCGCGCTGCCGTTCGGCGCCGAGATCCGCAGCGTGCGCGAGTTGATGCAGCGCCTGCTGACCGCGCCGCGCGACGCGCAGGCCGCGCTGGCGGCGATCGTCGCCGCGAGTGCCGCGGACCCGGTGGCCGCAGGCACCGGCCCGGCGCGGTGAGCCAGCCGCCGCAGGACAAGCCGACACATCCCGGGCGCCGCGCCGAGCGCGGCGCATCCGACGCAAGGGGCGATCCGCAACCCGCGCGCTGGCGCGGGCGCTGGCTGCTCGCCGCGCCGCACCGGCTTGCGTTCTTCTGTGCCGGCCTGATGTTTGCCGCGAGTGCGCTGTGGTGGACATGCGTGCTGTGGTCGCGTCTGGACGGCTGGCCGTTGCGGTGGCAGGTTTCGCCGGTGCTCGCGCATTCGCTGCTGTTCACGTTCGGCTTCATGCCGCTCTTCTTCAGCGGCTTCCTGTTCACGGCCGGCCCGAAGTGGCTCGCGCAGCCGGAGATGCACGCTTCGGCGCTGCTGCCGACGGCCGGCGCGGCGCTTGCGGGGTGGGCGATCTTCGTGCCGGGCGTCAACCTGTCGACGCCGCTCGCGGCGATCGGCCTGGCCCTCGTCGCCGCCGGCTGGGGCATCTTCACGCTGCGCCTGTGGCGGCTGGTGCGAACGAGCCGGGCGCGCGATCGCACCCATCCGCGCTGGGTCGCCGCCGCCTGCACGATCGGTGCGCTGGCGATGTGGGCCGCCGCAGGGGGATTGGCCGCGCAGCGCGAGGACATCGCGCGTGCCGCGGTTCAGCTTGGCCTGTGGGGCTTCGTTGCACTCGTCTTCGTGACCGTCGCGCACCGCATGATCCCGTTCTTCGGTGACGGCGGGCTGGCGCGTCTCGATCTGCGGTGGCCGGGCTGGCTGCTGTGGGTCTTCGGCGCGACGCTCGCTCTGCAGGCGGTCTTCGGCATGAGCGACGCACTGGCCGGGCCGCCGGGCGCGAGCGCGCGCGCGCTGCGTGCCGCGCTCGAGGCGCCGTCCGCGCTGCTGCTGGTCGTCCTGGCGCTGCGCTGGGTGGCCGTCCCCAGGCTGCGCATCCCGTTGCGCCAGCGGCTGCCACGGATGATGTATATCGGCTTCGTCTGGTTCGCGCTCGCGCTCGCGCTGGCGACCGTAGCGGATGCGCTCGCCGCATTCGGCGGCGACGGCGTCGCGCTCGGACTCGCGCCGCTGCATGCGATGACGATCGGATTTTTCGGCTCGATCCTGCTGGCGATGGCCAGCCGCGTCGCCTGCGGGCACAGCGGGCGCTCGCAGGTCGCCGATGCCTTCCTGTGGAGTCTGTTCTGGCTGTTGCAGGCGGCCGTTGTGCTGCGCCTGGCGAGCGCGGCGCAACCGGCGCTGCCGCCGTTCGTTCTGATGCTCGCCGCGATCGCCTGGGCTTGTGTCGCGACGGCATGGGCGCTGCGCTATGGCCGCTGGTTCGGCCGGCCGCGCCCCGACGGTCGGCCGGGCTGAATCGCAGCGCCGTGCTGCACCTTTCCGATGACGCCGCCGCAGAGGCGGTGTTATCGTAGGGTTTTGCCTCATCATCCAGCGAGAAGGAGAAGACAGATGAACGACGTGACCGCAGCCCAGACCGACAAGTTGATGGCCGATTTGCGCCTGGTCGTTTCCGACGCCGAAGAGCTGCTGCGTTCGACCGCCGGCCAGGCCGGCGAGGGCGCGGCCGAGTTGCGCGACCGCGTGCAGGCGAGCCTGGCGCGGGCGCGTGCCGGCCTGGCCGACGCCCAGGATGCCGCGATCTCGCGTGCCAGGGCGGCAGGACGCGCGGCCGACGACTACGTGCACGACAACCCGTGGCGCTCGATCGGCATCGCGGCCGGATTCGGCCTGCTCGTCGGGCTCCTGATCGGGCGTCGTTGAACGGCGCTTCGGCGGCATCGACATGACCCGGCCGCAGGCGAGCGCGGGTCTGCTCGCCTCGCTGCGGCGGCTCGGCGCGACGACGCTCGAGCTGGCGCGGCTTCGGCTCGAACTGCTCGGCACCGAGATCGAGCGCCAGAAGCTCTCGATTCTGTCGGCACTGCTGTGGGCGGCACTCGGCAGCGTCTGCGTCGCCCTCGGGCTCGTGCTGACGAGCGCCTTCATCGTCTTGCTGTTCTGGGATAGCTACCGTCTGCAGGCGATCGTCGGGCTCGCCTTGATCTATTTCGCCGTCGGTGTGCTGATGGTGCGCTTCGCGATCAGCCGCATCCAGACGCCGTCGGGCGCCTTCGCGGCGAGCCGCGAAGAGCTGGCGCGCGACCAGGCGGCGCTCGCGCCGCGCGAGGCCGGGGCCGCGCCGCCGCCGGCGCCGGGCCGATGAGCGCCGAGATCGAACTCGCATTGCGGCAGGAGCGCTTGCTCGCGCGCAGCGCCGCGCTGCGGGCGTCGATTGCCGAGCAGTCGGCGGTGCTGGATGCGCCGTTCGCGATCGCGGACCGGGTACATGCCGGCGCCCGCTGGGCCTGGCGCGAGCGCGTCGTGCTGATCGGCGGCACGGTCGTCGTGCTGCTGGTGCTGCGTCCGCGCCGGATCTGGCGGTTTGCCAGTTTCGGCCTGTGGGCATGGCGCAGAAAGCGCAGAGTGCAGGCGTGGCTGGCCGCCGCCGGCATCGCGCCGAATGCCGGCAGGCCGGCGTCGCGCGGCTCGAACCCGGCGCTGTAGATCGCCGCCCGGGGTCGCGGCGAAAGACCCTGAGAACAGTACGCGTTGCGCGTGCCTTGACGCGGCACAAACGACGGCGCCGGGGTGGGCCGCACAATGCGCCGTTTCGCTTCTTCCGGGGTCAGCCCGCCCCCTGTCATGACCTTGCAAAGCCTTGCGCCGGCACCGCCCAAGCCTGAACTCGTGTGCCCGGCGGGATCGCTGCGCGCGCTGCAGCTCGCCGTCGACGCCGGCGCTGATGCCGTCTACCTCGGCCTGAAGGACGCGACCAACGCGCGCAATTTCGCCGGCCTGAACTTCGACGACGCGCAGGTGCGCGAAGGCGTCGCCTATGCGCATGCGCGCGGCGCGAAGGTGCTGATGGCGCTCAATACCTTTGCCGACGCGCGCGACATCCGGCCCTGGCAGCGCGCCGTCGATACCGCCGTCGCGATGGGCGCCGACGCGCTGATCGTCGCCGACACGGCGGTGATGGCGTACTGCCGCGACCACCATCCGACGCTGCGCCTTCATCTGTCGGTGCAGGCGTCGGCGACGAGCTACGAGGCGATCGCGTTCTACCGGGAGCGCTACGGCATCCAGCGCGCGGTGCTGCCGCGGGTGCTGACGATGTCGCAGGTCGGCCATGTGGTGCGCAACACGGATGTCGACATCGAGGTCTTCGGCTTCGGCAGCCTGTGCGTGATGGTCGAGGGGCGCTGCGCCCTGTCGTCCTACGTCACCGGCCAGTCGCCGAATACGGCCGGCGTGTGCTCGCCGCCGTCGGCGGTGCGCTGGCAGGAGACGCCGAGCGGCGTCGAGTCGCGCCTGAACGGCGTGCTGATCGACCGCTATGCGCCGGACGAGCCGCGCGGCTACCCGACGCTGTGCAAGGGCCGCTTCGACGTCGAAGGCGAGCGCGACTACGCGATCGAGGAGCCGACGAGCCTGAATACGCTCGCGATCCTGCCCGAGCTGATCGAGCTTGGCGTCAAGGCGTTCAAGATCGAGGGCCGCCAGCGCAGCCCGAGCTACGTCGAGCAGGTGACGCGCGTCTGGCGCGCCGCGATCGACCAGGCCTGCGCCGCCGGTGCGCGCTACAGCGTGCAGCCGGCGTGGACGGCGACCCTCGCGCGCTTCGCCGAGGGCCAGCAGCACACGCTCGGCGCGTACAACCGGCCGTGGCGTTGAACCTAGATCCGGCAGTTGACCGCGCTGTTCACGCTGGAGACGCCCGTGCTTGCTGACTTTCCTCGCCACGATCACGCTCACCTCCTCGGTGACAGCGCTACGCACCCGATCGCGCCGCCCTCGGGCACGCTGGCAGCGTTGCGAATCTTCGCGATGGCGCAGGCCATCGCTGTGGTTCGCGTCTTGCCAGCCCACCCGATGACGACCCGCTCGGGCGCGTCCAACTGCCGGATGTAGGTTGAAAGGACAAGGCGTGCGCTACACCTCGAACACCAACACCGGCTGCGGGCCGGACGGAAGCCCGGCAGTCGCAGCCAACGCGCAAGGCGACGATCAACCGGCGCGCATTGCGCTCACCGTCGGCCCCTTGCTCTACCACTGGCCGCGCCAGGCGCTGATGGATTTCTACGCCGAGCTGGCTGATTCGGCGGCCGACACCATCGTGCTCGGCGAGACGGTGTGCTCGCGGCGGCGCGAGATGAAGCTCGACGACTGGTTCGGCCTCGCGCGCGACCTCGCCGCCGAGGGCAAGGAGGTCGTGCTCGCGACGCAAGCGCTGATCGAATCCGAATCCGACCTGCGCCTCGTGCGCCGGCTCGCCGAGCAGGCCGATTTCCTCGTCGAGGCGGGCGACGCGTCGGCGCTGCACCGGCTCGCCGGCAAGCTGCCGTTCGTGCTCGGCCCGCACATCAACATCTACAGCCGCGAGGCGCTCGTCGAACACGCCGCGCTCGGCGCGCGGCGCTGGGCGCCGCCGGTCGAACTGAGCATCGAGGCGATCGCGCTCGTCAACCCGCCGGCCGACCCGGTGCGCGCGCTCGACGGCGCGCCGATCGCGACCGAGGTGTTCGCCTTCGGCCGGCTGCCGCTCGCGTTCTCGGCGCGCTGCTTCACGGCGCGCCATCACCGCCTGAACAAGGACGAATGCGAGTTCCGCTGCATGTCCGACGCCGACGGCATGCTGCTCGCGAGCAGCGAGGGCCAGCCCTTCCTCGTGCTCAACGGCACGCAGACACAATCGGCGGCGACGCAGTGCCTGATCGGCGAAGCGGCTGCGCTGCGCGCGGCCGGCGTAACAAGGCTGCGGCTGTCGCCGGCGTCGAACCGGTTCACGACCGTGCTGTCGCATTTCGAGCAGGTCATCAACCACGGCGCCGACGCCGCCGATGCGCTGCGCGAGATCGAGACGCTGGTGCCGGCCGGCGGCCTGTGCAACGGCTTCGCGCATCGCAAACCGGGCATGGAACTCGACCTCGCAACCGAGGCCGCATGAGGAGCCCGATGAACACGACAACCTCTTCCACCCCGAAGCTGCCGCCGCTGGCGGATGCCGCCGCCGCGCGGCTGCGTGCGATCGTCGAGCGTTTGCCGGTCGAGCCGCCGTCGTTTGTCCTCGCCCGCGTGCTCGACCGCATGCTGCTGCCGAAGCTGCCGGCCGACGCCCGCGCCGCGCTCGGCAACCGCACCGTCGAGGTCGCCGTCAGCGACCTCGGTCTGCGCGTACGGCTGCAGCTCGCGGCGGGCGGCTTTCGCGTCGCGTCGTCGCGCAGCGAGACGGCGCTGCGCATCGTCGCGCCGGCGCGGAGCTATCTGCGCCTGCTGCGCGGCGAGGACGACGCCGACCGCCTGTTCTTCGAGCGCGCGCTCGTGATGGAGGGCGACACCGAGATGGGCCTCGTGCTGAAGAACACGCTCGACGCGATCGGCCCGCTATGGCGCTGACCGCACGCAAGCCGCGCGCCGCGGCCGCGAAGCGGGCCACGGCCAGCCTCACCGAGCGGCTGCTGCAGGCGCTCGCCGCGCGCGGCGCGACCGAGATCTTCGGCATCCCGGGCGACTTCGCGCTGCCGATGTTTCGCGAGTTCGAGCGCTCGCGCGTGCTGCCGCTGTACACGCTGTCGCACGAGCCGGCGGTCGGCTTCGCCGCCGATGCGGCGTCGCGCGCGCGCGGCGGCCTGGGCGTCGCGGCGGTGACGTACGGCGCCGGCGCGTTGAACCTCGTCAACACCGTCGCCGGCGCGTATGCCGAGCGCGTGCCGCTCGTCGTGCTGTCGGGTGCGCCGGCGGCGCACGAGGCGGCGAGCGGCTACCTGCTGCACCACCAGGTCAAGACGATCGAATCGCAGTGGCGCATCTACCGCGAGATCACCGCCGACCGCGCCCGGCTCGACGACGTGCAGACCGC
>JACSRM010000052.1 GCA_014879745.1 Burkholderiaceae bacterium
CCGTTGGCGCCGAGCATGCCGACCGAGAAGTCGGCGATGTGCATCGAGCCGCCCTTGCCGCCGTTGAAGCCGGTCGCCTTGCCGAACAGCTCGCTCATCATGCGCCGCATGTCGGCACCCTTGGCCAAGGTATGGCCGTGGCCGCGGTGGGTCGACGTGAGGTAGTCGGCGCGCGTCAGATGCGCGCAGACGCCGGCCGCCACCGCCTCCTGGCCGGTCGACAAATGCAACGGCCCGCGCACCTTGGCCTGCCCGGCGGCGGCCTTGCCGAAGGCGCTGACGCCGCCCTGGCTCGCGATCTCGGCCGCGTTCTCGAAGGCGCGAATGCGCGCCATCGTTCGATACAGATCAGCCAGCAGGCGTTGTTCGTCGCTCAATGTGGCGCCATGTAGTCATCACCCTCGGCGCGCATTGTAGGCAGCGCGGGTTGCGTGGCGGCCAACGCGCCGAAACGGGCGATAGCGTTGACGTCCCGGCGTCTGCAATGCAGCCGTCGCCAATGGCGGCTCGACGTGTGCAAGAGGCCGGGGCAGGTGCGGGATGCGATCGTTCAGGTGATCGAGGCGCAGCCGCTCGGCGCGTCGGTGCGCGACATCACGGATGGCGTCGCCAACCTGATCGGCGAGGTGCCGGCGTCGTCGGTGCGCTCGTATCTGCGCCTGAACACCCCCGAACTCTTTGCGCGCATGGACCGCGCGCAGTACATACTCAACGGGTTCGAGACGCCGGACGCTGCGCCTCGCGTACGCTCGAAGCAGATCGAGTTTCGCTTCGGGCGCGCGAAGCTGGTCCTGGCCGACTGCAATGCATGGCTCGCCGAGCAGCCGGCCAACTCGATCCACGCCGTCGTCACCGACCCGCCATACGGGCTCATCGAATATTCGGATGCCGAGCAGACCAAGCTGCGCCAGGGACGCGGTGGCGTGTGGCGCATCCCGCCGAGCTTCGATGGCGCGAAACGCGCGCCGCTGCCGCGCTTCACGGTCCTCGGCGCCGGCGACCTCGCGGCGCTCGACGGATTCTTTCTCGACTGGGGGCGGTGCGTCGCGCGGGTGCTCGTCCCGGGCGCCAACGTCGTCGTCGCGAGCAACCCGCTGCTGTCCTACATCGTCTCTGGCGCACTCGCGCGCGCCGGGCTCGAACGGCGCGGCGAGATCGTGCGCCTCGTGATGACGATGCGCGGCGGCGACCGGCCGAAGGCGGCGCACGAGGAGTTCAATGATGTGAGCGTGATGCCGCGCTCGATGTGGGAGCCGTGGCTCGTCTTTCGCAAGCCGGTCGAGGGGCGGGTGCAGGACAACCTGCGCAAGTGGGGCACCGGAGGCTTTCGCCGCATCTCGGCGCACAAGCCATTCGGCGATGTCATCGAGTCGGCACCGACACGCGCGGCTGAACGCAAGCTCGCGCCGCACCCGAGCCTCAAGCCGCAGGCCTTTCTTCGCCAGTTGGTGCGCGGCGTGCTGCCGCTGGGCGAGGGTGTCGTTCTCGACCCTTTCGCAGGCGCCGCTTCGACGCTGGCCGCGGCGCAGGCGGTGGGTTACGAGAGCGTCGGCGTCGAGCGTGATGCAGCGTACTTCGAGATGGCAGGCAGCGCGCTGCCACGCCTCGCCGCGCTCGATGTGA
>JACSRM010000009.1 GCA_014879745.1 Burkholderiaceae bacterium
ACGCGCCGCAGCTTGGCCGGGTCCTGGAACTTGTTCTGCGCCTTGGCGAAGATCAGCGCCAGCGTGCCCGGCTGCCGGCCCAGTTCTTCCAGCGTATGGCGGTAGTGGTCGAACAGCGCATCGCCGTCGCGGGCCAGCAGCGAAGGCCAGGCGTAGGCGGCGGGGATGGGGCTGGACTGGTTGTGAGGCGGACGGCTGCGCTCGTCCGCCATCTTGAGGAACAGCAGATAGGTGAGCTGCTCGACGTAGTCGCCGTAGCTCATGCCGTCGTCGCGCAGGACGTTGCAGTAGTTCCAGAGTTTTTGGACGAGGGTGGAGGAGTTCATGTCTGCGGCGCCAGCAGCCCGGGATGCTTCGTGCGCAGATGCCCGAGCAATGCCTTCTCGAGCGCTTGGGCCTGGGCCAGACACTCGGCGACGGCCGCAGCCGTGATGGGCTGGCCGGTGTAGTCGTTGGCGTTGCGCTGCCGGCGCAGCGCGTCCAGCACCACCCACGCGTCGTTGCCCACGCCCAAGGTGAGCGGCAGCGACTGGATCATGGTCTGGTGGTGCCCGGGCTCGTTGGCCGCAGGGCGGTAGCCGGAAGCGAGCATCGCCACGAGGGCGCATTGCATCAGCGCCTTGTAGGCCGCGTCGAAGCGGGTCTCATCGCTGATGCCGGCGACCCTTGCGTCGCGCAGATTGCGCTCGATCGCGGCCAGCAACCGCTGCACCTCGGTGGCGTTGGGTTCGTGCACCTTCAGGCGGCCGATCTTCAAGAGGTTCTGCAAAGTCATCATCTCTTCCCTTCAGCCACAGCTTGTCGCCCCTCATCACGTTGCGCGCAAAGCCGTCGCCGGCGGCGAGCTTGTCCGCGAACTCGCGCCGAGTCATCACCGTCGGGTTGACATCGCGTCGCAGCGTGGCCTGCGCGGCGGCGAGCGCGCGCGCGAGGTCCGCGAACGAAGCCTTGCCCAGCACCATCAGGTCTACATCGCTGCCGGCCCGTTCGGTGCCGCTGGCCATGCTGCCGTAGACGAAGGCCAGTTCGACCTTGGCTCCTAGAGGGTCGAGGGCCTCGCGCAGCACATCCACGAGCCCCGCTGTCTTGCGCAGCAGTTGCGCCAGCTCGGCGTGCACCGGGTGGGCGGTGTTGGCACCGTAGTGCACCTGCCGGCCCACCTCCTGCCGCAGCAGCAGGCCCATGTCGGCCAGCCGCCGCAACTCGCGGTGCAGCGAGCCGGCCGACGCGCCCGTCAGGCGCGCCAGCTCCCGCACATGCAAGGAGGCGTCGGGGTGCAGCAGCAACGCGCTCAGCACGGCGGAACGTGTCTGCCCGAAGAGTTGGTGGGCCAGCGATGACATGTAGCCTATTTTGCTACAAATGGAGCAGACTTGAGAACGCTCAGCCGGGCCCATGCGCTGGCAATCACGCACCGCGGCTTGGCCGGATCCCGGAACTTGTTCTGCGCCTTGCCGAAGATCAGCGCCAGCGTGCGCGGCTGCCTGCCCAGCGCTTCCAGCGCGCGGCGGTAGTGGTCGAACAGCGCATCGCCGCCCTTGGCGAGCAGTGCCGGCCAGGCGTAGGCGGCGGGGATGGGGCTGGGCTGGTTGTGAGGCGGCCGGCTGCGCTCGTCGGCCATCT
>JACSRM010000534.1 GCA_014879745.1 Burkholderiaceae bacterium
TTCGCGCGTCGGCGTGAGGATCAGCGCGCGGATCGGCGCTCTGCCGCGCGCGTCCTTCGGCGGCGTGCTAAGCGACAGGCGCTGCAGCATCGGCAGCACGAAGCCGGCCGTCTTGCCGGTGCCGGTCTGCGCGCCCGCGAGCAGGTCGGCGCCGGTCAGCACCATCGGGATCGCCTTCGCCTGGATCGGCGTCGGTGTTTCGTAGCCGTATTCCTGAACGGCGCGCAGCAGGGGCTCGGCGAGGCCGAGATCTTCGAATTTCATTCGGGATGCCATCAAAACGGCCTGTCGCGCGCGGCGCGCCAGTCGCAGGCTTCGGGGTGGGGGGCGAGCGCGATGCCGCGCTCGGGCCGGGGATGACGGCAGCAAGGAGACTGGATCAGCGCTGCGTGATGCGATTTTAGCAGCCGCCCCTCCTTGGCCACTTCTTCCGCCACTTCGTCGGCCACTTCTCGAGCGCGGCGCGGCGCGCCGCGCGGTACTACCATTGCACGAGCGACTCGAGGTATGGGGAGCGGCGGGCTTGAGCGAAGCAACGACACGGCGCCGGTTGGCGGCCATCCTGGCGGCCGACGCATCGGGCTATTCGCGCCTGATGGCGAACGACGAGCCCGGCACGGTGGCGGCGCTCGACTGCGCGCGGGCCGTCTTCGGCGAGCATATCGGCGCCCACCAGGGGCGCGTGATCGATATGGCGGGCGACTCGGTGCTCGCCGTCTTCGATACCGCGGCCGGCGCGGTGAGCGCGGCGCTCGCGGTGCAGGACGAGATCGCGACGCGCGCCGCGGCGCACACGGAGCCGTGCCGGATGCGGTTTCGGATCGGCGTCCACCTCGGCGACGTGATCGAGAAGGCCGACGGCAGCGTCTACGGCGACGGCGTGAATACCGCGGCGCGGCTCGAGACGCTCGCCGAACCGGGCGGCGTGTGCGTGTCGGAGGCGGTCGAGTGCGCGCTGCGCCATCGGCTGCAGGTGCGCTTCGACGATCTGGGCGAGCAGACCCTGAAGAATCTGCCGCAGCCGGTGCGCGCCTTTCGCGTGCACGCCGCCGCGCAAGCCGCGCCCGGCGCTGCGCAGGCGTCCGCGCCGCGCGGCGCGACCGCGGGCGGCGCCGATTCGCGCACCCTCAAGCCGGCGATCGCGGTGCTGCCGTTCGACAATATGAGCGGCGAGGCCGAGCAGGAATTCTTCACCGACGGCATCACCGAGGACATCATCACCGAGCTGTCGCGCTTTCGCGAGCTGTTCGTCATCTCGCGCAACTCGTCGTTCAAATACAAGGGGCAGAAGGTCGACGTCGCGAAGTTCGCGCGCGAGCTCGGCGTGCAGTACGTCGTCGAGGGCAGCGTGCGCAAGGCGGGAAAAAGGGTGCGCATCACGGTCCAGCTGATCGACGCCGAGACCGACCGCCACGTCTGGGCCGAGCGCTACGACCGTGACCTGGAGGATATCTTCGCGATCCAGGACGAGGTCACGACGGCGATCGTCGCGACGCTGCCCGGGCGCGTCGAGGCCGATGCGCGCGACCGCGCGGCGCGCAAGCCGACCGCCAACATGGCGGCCTACGAGTGCGTGCTCACCGGCAAGCTGCTGCACCATCGCAGCAACCGCGCGGACAACCTGCGCGCGCAGGAGATGCTCGAGCGCGCCATCGCGCTCGATCCGAACTATGCCCACGCCCACGCCTGGCGCGCCTGCGTGCTCGGCCAGCGCTGGGGCTACAACTGGTGCGAGGACCGCAGCGTGCTGCAGCCGATGGTGATCGAGGAGCTCGAGATCGCGCTCGCGCTCGATCCGAACGACAGCGACGTGCACCGCATCTTCGCCGCGGTGAACCTGATCTACGGAAATTTCGAGCAGTGCGTGTATCACCAGCAGCGCGCGCTCGCGCTCAATCCGAACGACGATCTGATCGTCGTCCAGCAAGGCGAGATCCTCACCTGGTGCGGCCAGCCGCAGGAGGGCATCGAGTGGATCCGCAAGGCGATGCGGCTGAACCCGTACCACCCGGAGCGTTTCTGGGGTCATCTGGCGCGCGCCAGTTTCGTCGCCGGTGCGTACGGCGAAGCGCTGGCCGCGGCGCGGCGCATCACGACGCCGGACGCGACGCTGTTTGCGCTGATCGCGGCCTGCGAGGTGCGGCGCGGCGATGTCGAGGCCGCCAGGCGCTGTATCGCCGAGATGCGCGCGCGGTGGCCGGCCTTCGGGCTCGCCGATCTCGTCGCGACGCTGCACTACCGCGACACGGCGGATCGCGACCGCCATCTCGAAACGCTCGCCCAGGCCGGGCTGCGCGAGTGACGGCGCGGCCGCCGGCGCGGATGCCGGCCTACGCTGCCTGGCTCAAGTGCTCGCGCAGCGGCTGCAGGCGCTGCGCGAGTTGTTCCGCCGGCATCGGCCGGCCGATCAGGTAGCCCTGCGCCTGGTCGCAGCCCGCGCGGCGCAGGAAGTCGAGCTGGGCGTCGGTCTCGACGCCTTCGGCGACGACCTGCATCGCGAGGCTGTGCGACAGCGCGATCACCGCCTGCGTGATCGCCGCGTCGTCGCGATCGGCGGGCAGGCCGGCGACGAACGAGCGGTCGAGCTTGACGGTGTGCGCCGGCAGGCGCTTCAGATACGCGAGCGACGAATAGCCGGTGCCGAAATCGTCGATCGAGATGTGCACGCCCAGCGCGTGCAGCGCCTGCAGCGTGAGGTTGGCGCGGTCCGGGTCCGACATCAGCACGCTCTCGGTGATCTCGATCTCCAGCGCATCGGCCGGCAGGCCGCTGTGCTGCAGCGAGCGGCGCACGTCGTCGAGCAGCGATTCGCTGCCGAACTGGCGCGCCGACAGGTTGACCGCGCAGCGCGGCGCGGCCAGCCCCGTATCCATCCAGGCCCGCACCTGGCAGCATGCGGCCTGCATCACCCAGCCGCCGATCGGCACGATCAGGCCGCTGTCTTCGGCCAGGCCGATGAACTCGCCCGGCGCGAGCAGCCCGCGGGTCGGATGCTGCCAGCGCACGAGCGCCTCGACGCCGCGCAGGCGGCCGGTGGCGAGATCGATCTTGGGCTGGAAGTGCAGCACGAGTTCGCCGCGCTCGACGGCGTGGCGCAGGTCGGCCTCGAGCGCGAAGAGGTGCGCCGACTGCGCCGCGAGCTCGGCGGTGTAGAAGCGAAACGTATCCTTGCCTTCGGCCTTGGCCTGGTACATCGCGGCGTCGGCATTCTTCAGCAGCGTCTCGGCGTCGGCGCCGTCGGCCGGGTAGCGCGCGATGCCGCAGCTGCCGGTGATCCACAACTTGCGCCCGTCGAGCGCGACCGGTTCGCTGACCGCAGCGAGCATCTTGCGCGCGACGGCGGAGAGCGCGGCGGCGTCGGCCGGCCCTTCGAGCAGGGCGACGAATTCGTCGCCGCCGAGGCGGGCGACGAGGTCGCTCTCGCGCAGCAGGTCGCGCAAGCGGGCGCCGACCGTCGTCAGCAGCACGTCGCCTGCCGCGTGGCCGAGGCTGTCGTTGATCGTCTTGAAGCGGTCGAGGTCCATGAAGCACAGCGCGAAGCTGCCGCCGTTGCGCCGCGCGCGAGCGAGCGCGAGGTCGAGCTCGGCGATGAACATATTGCGGTTGGGCATCCCGGTCAGGCTGTCGAAGCTCGCGAGCTGCTGCAGATGGCGTGCCGCGAGCGTGGCCTTCGTTTCGTCGCTGCCGACGCCGCGATAGCCGATGAAGACGCCGTCCGCATCGAACAGCGGTTCGCCGCTGACGCGGATGTAGCACTGCCGGCCTTCCGGGCCACGGATGCCATAGACGAAATCCCGAAACGGCTGGCGCGCCTCGAGCTGCGCGACGTGCTGCGCCACCTGGTCCGGCGGCGCGTCGAAATCCTCCATCGCGACGCGCTTGCGGCCGATCAGCGTCGCGACGTCGATCCCGGTCGCGTTGCGCGCGCCTTCGGAGATATAGGTGAAGCGAAGCTCGGCGTCCTGCTCCCAGATCCAGTCGGACGACATCGAGACGAGGCTGGCGAGCCGCGCCTGACTCAACTGCAGCGCTTGGGTGCGCTCGCGCACGCGCGACTCGAGCCGGTCGCGTTCGGCCTGCAGCGCCGCATAGAGGTCGGCCATCTCGGCCGAGGCGAGCTCCTGCGAATGTTCGAGCTGGTAGCGATGCTGGTCGAGCGCGGCATAGGCGCCGCTGACGAGTTCGAGCAGCGCCTGCCACGGCGCGGCGGCGGGCGCGCCCGCATCGTCCAGGCCGACCCCGCGCAGCTGGCGCCTCAGCAGGGGATGCAGCGGCTCGTTCAACGCCTTCGCCTCCCGCGGCAGACGGCCGCCGACGGCGTGGCGCGCCGGGCGGTCCAATCAAGAAAGCGCAGGGCCGCCCCAAGTTCTGTTGCGCCCCCGCGGGGGGCCGGGACGGGCAAGGCCCGGCCCTTGGGGCTGCTCACAGGTCGCACCTGAACGCGGGCGGGCGGGCGGAGTCGGTTCATCCAAGCCGATATCGGCCGCCGCGCCGGCTGACTTGAGCCAGGACAGGCGCAACTGCTTCACACCCGCGAAGCGGCGACAATACGGCATTGGCTGCCTCGGCAGCCGTACGCATTTAAGGACCCACAGACCATGGCCCAGTACGTTTATACGATGAACCGCGTCGGCAAGACGGTGCCGCCGAAGCGGCAGATCCTGAAGGACATCTCGCTGTCCTTCTTCCCCGGCGCGAAGATCGGCGTGCTCGGCCTGAACGGCTCGGGCAAGTCGACGCTCTTGAAGATCATGGCCGGGCTCGACACCGAGATCGAGGGCGAGGCGGTGCCGATGCCGGACCTGAAGATCGGCTACCTGCCGCAGGAGCCGCAGCTCGACCCCGAGCAGACGGTGCGCCAGGCGGTCGAGGAGGGCATCGGCGGCGTGCTCGCGGCGAAGAAGCGGCTCGACGAGGTCTACGCAGCATACGCCGAGCCGGATGCCGACTTCGACGCGCTCGCCGCCGAGCAGGCCGAGCTCGAAGCGCTGATCGCCGCCGCCGGCAGCGAGAATACCGACCTGCAGCTCGAACTCGCCGCCGACGCGCTGCGGCTCGCACCGTGGGACGCGGTGATCGGCAAGCTCTCGGGCGGCGAGAAGCGCCGCGTCGCGCTGTGCCGGCTGCTGCTGTCGAAGCCCGACATGCTGCTGCTCGACGAGCCGACCAACCACCTCGATGCCGAAAGCGTCGAGTGGCTCGAAGTCTTCCTCAAGCGCTTCCCCGGCACGGTGGTGGCGATCACCCACGACCGCTACTTCCTCGACAACGCGGCCGAGTGGATCCTGGAACTCGACCGCGGCCGCGGCATTCCGTACAAGGGCAACTACTCCGAGTGGCTCGACCAGAAGGAGCAGCGTCTCGAGCTCGAACAAAAGACCGAGGACGCGCGCACCAAGGCGATGAAGGCGGAACTCAAGTGGGTGCGCTCGAACGCCAAGGGCCGCCAGGCGAAGAGCAAGGCGCGGCTCGCGCGCTTCGAGGAACTCTCCGACGTCGAATACCAGAAGCGCAACGAGACGAACGAGATCTTCATTCCGGTCGCCGAGCGCCTGGGCCATGAGGTGATCGCGTTCGAGAACGTCAGCAAGAGCTTCGGCGACCGGCTGCTGATCGACGACCTGTCGTTCCAGGTGCCGGCCGGCGCGATCGTCGGCATCATCGGCCCGAACGGCGCCGGCAAGTCGACCCTGTTTCGGATGATCGCCGGTACCGAGAAGCCCGACAGCGGCAACGTGAAAATCGGGCAGACGGTCAAGCTGGCCTTCGTCGAGCAAAGCCGCGAGGACCTGCAAGGCGACAAGACGGTGTGGCAGGACGTCTCGGGCGGCCTCGACAACATCACCGTCGGCAAGTTCGTGATGCCCTCGCGCGCCTACCTCGGGCGCTTCAACTTCAAGGGCAACGACCAGCAAAAGCTCGTCGGCAACCTCTCGGGCGGCGAACGCGGCCGGCTGCACCTCGCGAAGACGCTCGCCAAGGGCGCCAACGTGCTGCTGCTCGACGAGCCGAGCAACGACCTCGACGTCGAGACGCTGCGCGCGCTCGAAGATGCGCTGCTCGAATTTGCCGGCTCGATCCTCGTCATCAGCCACGACCGCTGGTTTCTCGACCGCATCGCGACGCACATCCTCGCCGCCGAGGGCGACTCGAAGTGGGTCTTCTTCAACGGCAACTACCAGGAGTACGAGGCCGACAAGAAGAAGCGCCTCGGCGAGGAAGGCGCGCGGCCGCACCGGCTGCGCTTCAAGCCGATCCGCTGACGCGCAAGGCCTTCGCGCGAACGCGGGTGCTTGCGCGCACCTGTGGCGCGTGCCAGACTCCCGGTTACAACTCCTGGAGAACGAACCATGCGCTTCGGATCGGTCGTGCCTGCACTGGTACTCGCGCTGACGCTGGCGGAGTCCGCGAACGCGAACCTCATTGCGAACGGGAGCTTCGAGTCAGGCGACTTCTCGCCGCCGAGCAACCAGACGATGACGCTTGCGCCCGGCGCCACGGCGCTCGACGGATGGGAGATCGTCAATGATTCGATCGCCTGGATCGGCGTCGGCGATCCCTGGGGACTTGATGCTCAGGATGGCGACCGCTTCCTCGATCTTTCGGACTACTCCGCCGGCCCGCCCTTCGGCGGCGTACAGCAGAGCTTCGCTTCCACCGCGGGCTACGAGTACACGGTGACCTTCCAGCTTGGCAGTTCCACATACTGGGGACGGCCTGCCGCTTTGACGGTAAGCGCCGCGGGCCAATCCGAAACCTTCCAAAGTGCACCGAGCGGCGGCAACAACGATTGGGACGCGGAAAGCTTCGTCTTCGTTGCGACGGGAACGACGACCACGCTGTCCTTCGTCGGCGCGTCCGGCGTGGACTACATCGGGCTCGACAATGTGAATGTTGCCGTCAGCGCGGTGCCCGAGCCGGCGACGGTTCTGTTGGCCCTGTCCGGTCTCGCCGTGCTCGGCCTGCATCTTCGCCGTCGCTCGTAGCCGCGGCTTTGGCGCCGACACGACTCGGCGCGGTGGCTTGTTGGCGGCGGCGACGGGCCGCGCCTTGGCGGGACATTGCGGCACCCGCGTGGTGGTCATTTGCCACGCATTCGGAACGCACCGCCAGAGCCGGCACGCGAAACTTGCGAGAATCGGCGTGCGATGAGTGCCCCGACCGACACCGCGAAATGGCTGCGAACCTGCGCGTTCGGCGTGCTGTGTCTCGGCCTCGCCGGCTGTGCGCAGTTCGGCGAGCCCGGTGTCTCGAAGGCGCAAGCTTCGGCACCGAACGCGCCGGCCGCCGCCGCGCCGCCTTCAGGCGCCGTTGCGCCCGCACCGCGCCCGCCCGGCGCTGCGCCCGCGGTGCCGCCGGCGCCCGGCGCTCTCAAGCCCTTTGCCGACGTGATCAAGGGGGCCGAGCGCAGCGACGGCCTGTTGGCTGTCTGGCGCAAAGACGACAAGGTCTGGCTGGAGCTCGCGCCCGCGGATTTCGACCAGCCGTTCTTCCTCTCGCCCAAGATCAAGGCCGGCATCGGCGTCGGCTCGTATTTCGGCGGGCTGATGAGCCGCGACGACGGCCTCGTCGCATTTCGCCGCATCCACAACCAGGTGCAGCTGATCCGTATCAATAGCGAATATGTCGCCGCGGCCGGGACGCCGCAGAGCCTCGCGGTGCAGGCGGCCTATTCGCCGAGCCTGGTCGCCAGCGCCTCGGTCGCGAGCCTGCCCGAGCCGGATCGCAAGTCGATCCTGATCGACGCCAATTCGATCTTCATGGCCGACCTGCTCGGCATTGGCGGGCGGCTGCAGCGCAGCTACCGCCAGGGCTATGCATTCGATGCGCGCAACTCGGCAATCACGACCGTGCGCGACGCAAAGGATCTGCTCGTCGTCGAGGTGCTCGCGCATTTCGCGACCGGTTCGATCGCGCAGCCGGCGCCCGGCGCGCCGGCCGGCGCTCCGGCGCCCAGCGTGCCCAAGACCGTGCCCGATCCGCGCAGCCTCTTCATGACGCTGCACTATTCGATCGGCAGGCTGCCCGCGCAGCCGATGGCGACGCGCAAGGCCGACGCCCGCGTCGGCCACTTCAACACCAGCGTCGCCGATTTCAGCGACGACCTCGTGCGTTCGCCGCGGCGCCGCTATGTCGACCGCTGGCGGCTCGAGAAGAAGGACCCGGATGCGGCACTTTCCGAGCCGGTGCAGCCGATCACGTTCTGGATCGACCGCACCGTGCCGCAGCAGTACCGCGCGCCGATCACGGCCGGCGTGCTCGAATGGAACAAGGCCTTCGAGCGGATCGGCTTCAAGGATGCGATCGTCGTCAAGGTCGAACCCGACGATGCCGATTTCGACACCCTCGATTTCGGCCGCGCGTCGATCCGCTGGATGACGAACGCCGCGCCCGCCTTCGGCGCCGTCGGGCCGCGCCATGTCGATCCGCGCAGCGGCGAGATCCTGGATGCCGATATCGCGATCGAGAGCCTGTCGTCGCGCAGCATTCGCGCGCTGCGCTCGCAGGTGCTCGCGACGGCCGCGGCCGCCGATGGACCGGACGCCGCCGATCTGGCCGCCGGCCTCGTCTGCACATATGCCGACGCCGCGGCCGAGCAACTGGGCTACGCGCAGGATGTGCTCGAAGCGCGCGGCGAGATCGACCCCGACAGCCCGCAGGCGCGTGAATTCGTCGACGCCTACCTGAAGGACACGACGATGCACGAGGTCGGCCACGCCCTCGGCCTGCGCCACAACTTCCGCGCGTCGCGCGCGTATACCGCGGTGCAGCTCGCCGACCCTGCGTTCACCGCCGCCCACGGCATCACCGCGTCGGTGATGGAGTACGCGGCAATCAACCTGAACGGCCCCGGCGAGCCGCGCGCGGGTTACGGCACGCCGTTCAATACGACGCTCGGTCCCTACGACTACTGGGCGATCGAATATGCCTACAAGCCGATCGCCGCCGCCGACGAAGCGGCCGAGCTGCAGCGCATCGCGGCGCGCAGCCGCGAGCCGCAGCTGGCCTACGGCACCGACGAGGACAACTTCATCGGGCTCGACCCCGAATCGCTGCAGTTCGATCTCGGCGACGACGTCATCGCCTTCGCGCAGAAGCGGATCGCGATCGCGCAGGAGCTGCTGGCGCGCCAGGAGACGCGCAGCCTCGCGCCCGACGAGGACTACGCCGTGCTGCGCCGCTCGGTGCTGTATGCGGTGCGCGATGTCGGCCGCTCGGCGAACGCGCTGACGCGCCAGATCGGCGGCGTGCGCACGCTGCGCGACGCGCCGGGCAGCGGGCGCGATCCGCTCACGCCGCTTCCGGCCGAGCAGCAGCGTCGTGCGCTCGAGCTGATCCTCGCCGGCTTGTTCTCGGCCGACAGCTTGAAAATCTCGCCCGCGCTGCAGCGCAAGCTCGGCGCCGACTACCTCGAGCGCTGGGACGCGGTGCGCAGCGGCGATGCGGCGAGCGGCACCGACTTCTCGCTCGCCGTCGTCGTGCTCGACCTGCAAAAGGGGATGCTCGATACGCTGATGAGCGACGCCGTCGCCGCGCGCCTGCTCGACAGCGCGCAGAAGGCGCCGAGCGGCGCGCAGCGCGCGCTGCGCCTTTCCGAGCTCGACGCCCGTCTGACACAGGCGGTGTGGAGCGAACTGGCGACCGGCGGCGAGATCGCACCGCTGCGCCGCGAGTTGCAGCGCGAACATCTGAACCGCCTCGCCAACCAGTTGCTGCGCCCGCAGACGCAGACCCGCGCCGACGCGCGCAGCCTGCGACGCGTGCAGGCCAAGGCGCTCGCCGAACAGCTCGACGCCGCCGCGCACCGCAAGGGGCTGAGCCCCGCGACCCGCGCCCATCTGCAGGACAGCGCCGATACGCTGCATCAGGCGCTCGAGGCCCGGCTGACGCGCCAGGGTGTCTAGTGCAGTGTTTCATGCTGTGAGGCACTCGAGAAAACCGATGGATTTGCCCTCGTGGCAAGGCGCAAACCGCAGCCATACCCAGTGGTATGGCGAGGATTTGCAA
>JACSRM010000112.1 GCA_014879745.1 Burkholderiaceae bacterium
GCCACCGCGGCCGGTGGTTCGCCGAGCAGCATCACCATCACCGTCTGCTGCGCAGGCGCGGCGTCCGCGGGCCGCTGCGCGCGATCCAGCAGCGCCCACAGGCCGGCCACATGTGCCAGCGCGACGGCGCTGACCACCGCCATCTGCTGCAGGCTGGCCGGCGCCCTGTTCATGCCGCGGCGGCGGTCGCCACCAGCGGCGCGGCCACCAGCGGATGGGCCAGGATGTGCGCTCGCACGCCGAAGCCGGCGGCGACCGTGGCTTCACTCAGCACCGAAGCGGGCGGGCCCAGCCCCAGCACGCGGCCCAGATGCAGCAGCAGCACGCGATCGGCATACATCGCCGCCAGGTTGAGATCGTGCAGCACGGTGACGATGCCGATGCCGCGGCGCGCCGCGAAGGCGCGTGCCGCGAGCAGCAGCCCGTGCTGGTGCGCCAGGTCGAGCGCGGCGGTGGGCTCGTCCAGCAGCAGATAGCGCGGGCCGTCGGCCTGCTCCTCCCACAGCTGGGCAAAGGCAGCGGCCAGGTGCACGCGCGCCTGCTCGCCGCCGGACAGCGTGTTGACGTCGCGCCCGGCCAGATGCCAGGCATCCGTCAGGCGCAGCGCCTGGGCTGCGATCTCGTATTCCTGGCGTGCGCTGCCGCGCTGCACGGCCGCGTGCCGGCCCAGCTGCGCGACCTCGATGGCGCTGAAGGCGAACGCCACTTCGGGCCGCTGCGGCAATACGGCGCGCCGCCGCGCGCGCTCCAGCGCGCGCCAGCGGTGCAGCACGCGGCCGTCGAGCCGCACCTCGCCTTGCACCTGCAGCGGCGGTGCGGGCCGTTCGCCAGCCAGCAGACGCAGCAAGGTCGACTTGCCGGCGCCGTTTTCGCCGAGCACGGCCACCGTCTCGCCCGGCGCCACCTGCAGCTGCAGCGCCTGCAGCAGCGTACGTTCGCCGATGCGCGCGGTCAATCCGTCCGCATGCAGCATCGCGTTCACAGCCCTTGCAGCCGCCTTCGCAGCAACAAGGCCAGAAAGAACGGCGCGCCCAGGCCGGCGGTGAGGACGCCGATCGGCAGCTCGGCCGGCGCGACCCAGGTGCGCGCCGCGACATCGGCGAGCACCACCAGCAGTGCGCCGAGCAGCGCGGCGCCGGGCAGCACGGTGCGATGGTCGGGCCCGCAGGCCAGGCGCACCGCATGCGGCGCGACCAGACCGACGAAGCCGATGACCCCGGTCAGCGCCACCAGCGATCCGACCGCGAGCGCGGTCAGCACGATGGCGAAGCGCTTGATGCGCATGACCTCGACGCCCAGGTGGCCGGCCTGCGCCTCGCCCAGCGCCAGCGCATTCAACGGCCGCGCCAGCTTGCAGCCGAGCGCCAGCGCGACGAGTACGAGCGGCGCCACCGGGCCGACCGAGACCCAGGTGGCGCCGGACAGCGAGCCGAAGGTCCAGAACGTCAGGTTGCGCAACTGCTCGTCGGTCGCCAGATAGGACAGGAAGCCCACCCCGGCCATCGCCAGCGCGTTGAGCGCGATGCCGGCCAGCAGCACGAGCGGCAGCGACAGCGCGCCGCGCGCCGCGCCGATGCGGTAGACGAGTGCCGTGAAGGCCAGCGCCCCGCCGAAGGCCGCCAGCGGCAGCGTCCATTCGCCGAGCAGGCGCGAGACGCCCGGCAGCACGCTGCTGCCGAGCACGATGACCGCCGCCGCCGCCAGCGCCGCGCCGGTGGATACGCCGATCAGCCCCGGGTCGGCCAGCGGGTTGCGAAACAGCGCCTGCATCAGCGCGCCCGACACGCCGAGCCCGGCGCCGGTGAGCAGCGCCAGCAGCACGCGCGGCGCGCGTATCGATTGCAGGATCGCGGCCTGTTGCGGATCCACCGCGCCGGTCTGCCAGCCGAGCTGTGCCGCCAGGATCTGCAGCGCGTCCAGCGGCGCGATGCGGTAGGCGCCGTGGCCGAGTGCGAACAGCGCGCCGGCCGCCGTCAGCACCGCCAACACCCCCAGCGCCCACGCCGCGGGCACGCGCGCCGGGCCGCCCGCCGGGCGCAGCGGCAGCGCGGGGCCGGTGTGCTGCATCACGCTCATCTCATGCCGGCGCCGTGCCGAGCGCGACGGCCAGTTCGCGCAGCGTCTGCGGCAGGCGCGGGCCGAAGCCGAGCAGCGCGAGTGCGTCCGGGCCGTAGACGCGGCGCGCCTTGCCGGCCGGCGTCAGCGCCAAGCCGGGACGCGCCAGCAGCGCATCGACGCCGCCGAGCGCCTCCAGCCCCTGCTGGGTGGTCACGATCACGTCCGGCGCGGCGGCGACCGCCGCTTCGGCGGCGAGCGGCTTGTAGCCGCCGAAGCTCGCCATCACGTTGCTGCCGCCGGCGTAGCGGATCATCGCGTCGGCCGCGGTGCCGGCGCCCGCCACCTGCACCTGGTTGGCGGCATGCGACAGCACGAACAGCACGCGCGGCGCCGGCTTGCGGGGCACGATCATCGCCTGGGTGGCGGCCCATTCGGCTTGCAGCTCGGCGTCGAGCGCGCGCCCGCGTTCGACGCGCTGCAACGCATCGGCGAGCAGCTTTACGTTGGCGCGCAGCGCCTCGATGCTGTGGTGGCTGTCGGCCTGCAGGATGCGTACACCGGCCGAACGCAGCTGCTGCAGCGCCGCCGGCGGCCCGGCCTCGGCGGCGGTGAGCAGCAGCGTCGGCCGCAGCGACAGCACGCCTTCGGCGGAGAGCTGGCGCGGGTAGCCGATCATCGGCAGTGCTCTGGCCGCCGCCGGGTAGATGCTGGTGGTGTCGGCGCCGACCAGCAGCGCCTGCGCGTCCAGCCGAAAGACGATCTCGGTCAGCGTGCCGTTCGCCGAAACGACGCGCAGCGGCGCCGGAGCGGCCCGCAGCGGCCGGCCGGCCAAGGCCAGCGCGGCGGCGCCCAGGCCTGCCGCACCGAAGCGGCGCCGGCTGGTCATGCCGCCATGCCCGGCAGCGTCGCCAGCAGATCGCGCCAGGCCTGGATCTCCGGCTTGCCCGGCTTGCGCTCGCCGAAGAACATGGCGATGGTCTCGCCCTGCGCGTCGAAGAGCTCGACCGAAGTGACGACGCCGTCGGTCGTCGGCTTGCGCACGAGCCAGGTCTGCGCCACCAGGTCTTCGCGCAGGTGCAGGCTGAAGCCGGGATCGAGCACGTTGATCCAGGGCCCCATGATCTCGATCTTCTTCACCGGCCCGGTGTGGATCTGGATCATGCCGGCGTTGCCGACGAAGCACATGATCGAGGTGCCCGCCGCGGCCGCGCCCTGCAGCAGCGCGCGCACCGTCGCGTTGGGCAGCGGCCGCGCCATGCCGTCGGGGGCCAGGCGCAGCGCCTGCGTGCGAGCCACGCCGAAGCGGCGCAGCAGCGGAAAGAACTCGTGCGTATCGGCCATCGCCAGCCAGGCGGCGCGGAAACCGTCGGCGTCGATGCTGTCGTCGGCCGCCGGTGCCGGCCGCGCGGCGACCGGTTCGAAGCGGCCGCCGGGCTCTTGCTCGGCGTCGGCATGCGCTTCGGTGAAGGCGGCCCAGGCGCCCAGATCGGCGTCGTCCTTCAGGAAGACCTTGTGGATGGCGGTGCCGGCGGCGTCGTAGATCTGCAGGCTGCGCTGCACGCCGTGCGCCGTCTCCTCGGTCACGGCAAAGCCGTGTGCCCAGTGCATGTAGAAGATGCGCAGGTCGATATCCTCGCTCAGCACCAGGCCGACCGGGCCTTCGTGCGACATCGCCTTGTAGGCGCCGGTCTTCTCGTGCACCGCGGCCTCGTTGCGCGTGAGCGCCATCACCCGGCCCAGCGTGGGCACCTGCTCGAACATCTCGGCCCAGGGTCCGCGCAGACGCACGGCACGCAGCGCCGAGGCGCGGCCGACGGCCGCGGCGATGGCCTCGCCTTCGGACACGCCCAGTGCCTGGGCCGCGTCGCGGTGGCGCAGGCCGCGCGCGCTGCGCACGTCGAGGAAGCGCGTGTAGAGGTCGGGGGTGGCGGTATCGGTCGCTTGCATGCGGGAGCTCCTGGGTCAGTAGATGAGTTGAAGGTTGACGGCAACGTTGATGCCGGGCTGGGTGTAGCGGTCCAGCCAGGGCGAGTCCGCGCTCAGTCCGGTCTGGCCGACGTTGCTCCACAGCCAGTACTGCTTGTCGAAGAGGTTGAAGACGCCGCCGGCCAGGCGCAGGTGCTTGTTGATATTCCAGTAGCCGGTGATGTCGACGAGGCCGAAGCCCGGCGTCAGGAACGGCTCGACGCCGCTCGCCGCGGTGGCCGAGCTCTTGCCCGAGACGCCGGTGATATTGAGCGCGCCGCCCCAGTCGCCGGCCGACGACGTGTAGCGCACGCCGGCAACGGCGGTGAGCGGGTTGATGCTGTTCAGCGGGTCGTCGGTATCCTCGTCCTTGCCGTTGGCGTAGGCGATGCTGCCGGCCAGCACCCAGTTGCGGTCGAGCACCCATTCGCCCTTCGCCTCGATGCCATAGATGCGCACGCGCGCCAGGTTGGTGGCCTGGAACGTCGCGAAGTAGCCCGGCACGCAGTTCGGGTTGCTCGGGCAGTCGAGCTGGGTCTGCGAATCGATGAAATCCTTGTAGCGGTTGTAGAAGGCCGCCACCGCGTAGCTGGATTCGCCGGCGCGGCCCTTGAAACCCAGTTCCAGGCCGCGGCTGGTCTCGGACACCAGGTTCGGGTTCGGGATCAGCGTGTACATCTGGATCGGGTTGCGGAATGCCGCGTTGACGTCGTCGAACGGCGGCGCCCGAAAGCCGAAGGCGTAGTTGCCGTAGACGTTGAAATCCGGGCTGATGCGATACATCAGCGCCACCTTCGGCGACCAGGCGCTGTCGGAGAAGTCGGCGGCCTGCACGCCGGGCGGCACATTCGCCAGGTAGGTCGCGTCCGGGTGGATCTTCAGCTGGTAGTCGTCGTAGCGCAGCCCGGCGGTGACCATCAGCCGGTCGTTCAGCATCGAGATCTGGTCCTGCACGTAGAAGCCGAACTGCCGCGTGCTGGTATTCGGGAAGTCGCGCACCGGGAAGGTTTCGCCGGACAGGGACTTGCTCTCGGTCCCGGTGGTCTGGTTGTAGACGGTCGCGTCGCGCAGCGCGCTCGAATCGGTATCCGAATAGTCGATGCCCCACAGGATGCGCTGCTGGATGCGCTCGCCGTCGAGCAGGCTTTCCAGCTGCGCGGTCAGGCCGGTGATGCGCTGCTCGAAATCGAACTGCCGCGGGATGAAGCAGGTGTTGTCCCCGGGCGCCACACCCGAGCAGCCGGCGGTGGTGCTGGTGCGCGTCTCGTTCGAGGCCGAGTCGGTCGTCGACGTCTGCTGGTACAGGTTGGCGGTGAATCCGGCCAGCCAGCCTCGCTCGGGGTTGGTGTAGGCGTAGTCGAGGCTGTAGCGCTGGCGCTTGTTCTCGTCGTCGCCGCTCAGGCTGGCGGTGCGCGGCGTCGTCGCGTTCAGGCTCAGCACGTCGATCTCGTTGTCGCGGTCGAACCACTCGTATGTCGCGCGCAAGCGATGGCCGGCCGCCGGCTGGAAGACGCCCTTGAGCAGCACGTTTTGCTGGCGGATATCCTGCGGGTTGGGTTCGGTGCGCAGCGGGCCGACCGTAGCGTTCGTGCCCATGTTCTCCTGCTCGTGGCCGGTGAAGTAGGTGTAAAGCGCCATCGCCTGCCAGGCCTCGGTGCCGTAGGCGACGGTGCCGGTATTGGCCCAGCCGGTGTCGGCGCTGGCATAGGCGCTCTTGAAGGCGCCGTAGAACGGCGAGGCGGCCAGATCCAGATAGTCCAGCGGATCCTTGGTCATGTACGAGACCACACCGCCCAGCGCGTCCGAGCCGTACAGGCTGGAGGCCGGCCCGCGCAGGATCTCCACGCGCTTGACGCTGTCGAGGTCGACGAACGAGCGCGTCGAGTTGTTGAACGGTCCGATGCCGAACTGGAACAGGCTGGGCGCGCGGATGCCGTCGACCAGCATCTGCACCCGGTTGCCTTCCAGGCCGCGGATATTGAAGCTGTTGGCGCCGAAGCGATTCGGGTCGCTATTGACCGAGACGCCGGGCTCGTAGCGGATCAGATCCTGCAGCGTGCGCACCAGGCCGCGGTTGATCTGCTGCGCGTCGATGGTCGAGATCGTCGCCGGCACCTCGGCGGTGTCCTCCTCGAAGCCGGTGGCGCTGATCGCGACCTCGGGCAGCCGTGTTTGCGGCCCTTGCGGACTCATCTGCGCCTGCGCCAGAGCCGGCGCCAGCCACCACAGCGCGCTGCCGCAGCACGCCCAACCGAAGATCCTGTCTTTTCTATTCACGTTTGCCAGCCTTCGAACGTCGAGTGATGCCCCGCCGCGCGCTGCGCGCCGGCGGACGAAAGCGAGTTGGCTGGCTGGGGATTCGCGGCGGGCGCAAACGTGGCTGGCGACTCGAGGCGCGAATGATAAGCATTTTTGTTTGCGTCTGCTTGACGCCGACTCGGCACTTCGTCGACCGTACAGGCGCGTCAACCGTCCCCGCAGCAACCGCTGCGGAATCGGCTCGACGCAGAGCGCGTCAGCGTCCCGGATCGGGGCACCTTGGCTCGAGGGCCAGGCTCGTCCAAGCGTCGCGACGGCACTGCCTGAAACGAATGGCTCCGGCGAGTCCGCGGCTTTGGAGCCCGGCCTGACCGTGGTGATCAGCGAAGCCGGTCAGCCTTCCCGGCGCGGTGACCGATCAACCCGCAGCGATCCCGGTGCGAAGCCTCTCAGCGTTGCAGTTGCGCCTGATGCCGCACGAAAGCACCGAGACATGTCGCGAACGCGATGAACATCGCAATCCATACCAGCATGAGCACGATCCTGGCGACGTAGATGGATGGCGCCGTCCACAAGCGCCACTCGTTGAACGCGACGGAACGCAGCTCAGGATCGTCCAGCCAAGGGCAGGCAGCCGAATGCAGGAGAAGCGCATCGCTGGTGCACTGCAGCCCCTTGACGAACGCCGTGCTGCCTTCCGGCTTGAACACCAGGAACGCGAAGAGCACGAAGTAGACGACGGCGAGCACTGCGCCGATTACGAGTGCGGCCGACACCGTCAGGTTCACTGTGCGTCTTCTCCGACTGTCGAGAAGCTGGAAGACGGCGATTACCGTGAACAACACGGCAGCGCAGGTGACCGCCGTCAGGCCGATGCGGTTCGGCCACGGCGGATTCAGATCCACGAAGCTGACCACGATCGGCGTAATCGCTGCGGTCGGCAGAACCCAGCTCGCCACCTTGACGATTTGCCTGACGTACTCGTGAAACTCGCTCAGCCCGGTCGCCACGGTCCTTCCTTTCATGGGAGGCTCTTGCTGTCCCTCAGAGACTTCCCCGAGGCGCTTGCGCTCCCAGCGTCGGTCCAGGAAACTGCTTGAAAACTCTTTCGTTGTCGATCATAGTCACTCGGGCTTCGCCAGCGGCAACGCCTTTCGATCGCGTCACCAGGGAGGCAAGCGCATATGAAGCACACAGCAGCGGTGCGCGAAGCAAGGGGTTTGCTCCTGCGAATCGCGTGGGTCTTCGCGATGGCCATCGCAGCCCACACACCGCTGTCGGCGCACCGCTACACGGAGCCGCAGGCATCCGACCTGCGAGACACCTACTCCTGGATCAAGGAGCGTGCGCAAGAAAGCTTCCGGCGAGAGTTTGCGAACCTCCGGCTTGCAAAGAACGAGCCGATCGACTTCGCAGTGCTGCAATTGCAGTGGCTCGACTCCGATTCGGCGATGCACAAGCACGGCGGCCCGACGAAGCAGCAGTTGTTCGTCGCGCTGGCATTTCAGGTCGTATCGGTCCGCGAGGTGCTGACGCGCGCAGGGTATCCGACCTCGCAATGGGCGGCTCGGCTCGCCACTTTCGAAGAGAAGTACATTGCCGCCATCTCGCGCCTGCCCTCGGCGCGAGATGTGATCCAGCGCTGTGCGCTTGCGGCGGCACCGGAAGGAAGACCCTTCTTCGACCGGCTGTTGCGAGAACAGTGGACGGAGCCGATGGACTTCGATCCAGGGCCGCAACGAGACATGGCGCTGGCCATGCTCGACTGCGAGCAAGACGCACCGATCATCGAAGACATGGAAGGCGAAATCGAGGCGTTGCTGACGCTCATGTCGGCCTACCAGTCGCGAAATCCGTCGAAGGCTGCGCCCATCGAATTCCAAGGCGCGTATGGAGGGACGGTCCCCGCTGCGGTCAGGATCGTCTGGCGACCGGAGCGAGGTGAGTTGCGCGTCATCACCAACTTCGACTACGACCTTTGCGCCCGCCTTGCCTTGGATGCAGACGACCCCAGGCAATGCGCGCGTTGGCGAGATGTGCTTGGTGACGAGCTGGAGCAGGCGAGCGAATACCGTTACTTCGCACGCTGGCCCGACGGCCGTACACGCTCAGGCACGATTAGTGTGAAGTTCTCGGACGACAGGAAAGACTGGATTCTGTCAGCGCCTTGAAACGGTTACATGCCCCAGCGTGTGGAGTTGATCCGCATCGTCACGGTAAGAAGGCGCGCGCGATTCCGATAGCTGAATCCCGCCCGCGCTGCGTGTAAGCTTGCCCGGATGAAACCGAAGAGGATCGCGCTCGGCGTGCTGGCAGCGCTCGTCGTGGCCGGCGCCGCCGGCTGGTTCAGCCTGGACAAGGAAACGCGCGGCCTGCTGGCGACGCTGCCGACCAACAGCGACGTCCTGTTCTGGAGCGAGCCGCAGCGCGACGCCGCATTTCGCGCCCTCGACCGGCTGCCGTTCATCGCCAAGGCGCACGTGGTGCCGGCCGGCGGCACGCCGTTGCCGCTGCCGCCGGGGCCGCCGCTTGCGCTGGCGGTCGATATCGATGCCTACATGGCAGGTCAGCGCAGCGCGGCGCTCTTGATCGTGCACGACGGCAAGCTGCGCCTCGAGCGCTACGGGCTCGGCTTCGATGCGCAAGGGCGCTGGACGAGCTTCTCGGTCGCGAAGTCGATCACCTCGACGCTGGTCGGCGCGGCGGTCGAGGACGGCCATATCCGCAGCCTCGACGACAAGGTCAGCGACTACATCCCCGAGTTCAAGGGTTCGGCCTACGAGCAGGTCTCGCTGCGTCACCTGCTGACGATGACCTCCGGCGTCGGATGGAACGAGGACTACAGCAATCCCGACTCCGACGTCGCGAAGTTCAACAACCACCAGCCCGAGGAAGGCGTCGACTCGCTGGTGAGCTACCTTCGCCGCCTGCCGCGCGTGGCGCCGCCCGGCACACGCTGGAACTACAGCACCGGCGAGACCAACCTCGTCGGTCAGGTGCTCGCGGCAGCGATCAGGAAGCCGCTGGCGCAATATCTGTCGGAGAAAATCTGGGTGCCCGCCGGCATGGAGCAGCAGGCCACCTGGCTGCTCAGCCGCAGCGGCCAGGAGATCAGCGGCTGCTGCATCCAGGCCGCGACGCGCGACTTCGCACGCTTCGGCGTCTTCATCCTCAACGGCGCGCGCGGCCCCGACGGGCGCAGCATCGTTCCCGACGGCTGGCTCGCCGAAGCGACCACCGAGCGCGTCGGCATCGGCCGGCCGGAACGCGGCTACGGCTTCCAGTGGTGGACCTACAGCGACGGCACCTTCGCCGCGCGCGGCATCTTCGGCCAGGGCATCTTCATCGACCCCGGGCGCAAGCTCGTCATCGCGTCGAACGCCGACTGGGGCGGCGGCGCACGCGATCCGCAGGCGAGCGACGCGCGCGAGGCGTTCTACCGCGCGGTGCAGAAGGCCATCGACGACGAGGCGGCAGGCAAGCCTGCAGGGGGTTGACCCGGGCCCGGAACGGACCTGCCGGCGTGCGCCTGCGCGTCAGCGCGCCATCACGCCGATGACGAGCGCGTTGACGAGATCGATGAAGAAGCCGCAGACCAGCGGCACGACGATGAAGGCGCGCGGTGCGGCGCCGTGTTCACGCGTGACGGCGGTCATGTTGGCGATCGCGGTGGCGGTCGAGCCGAGCGAGATGCCGCCGAAGCCGGCGGCGAC
>JACSRM010000095.1 GCA_014879745.1 Burkholderiaceae bacterium
GCCTCGTCATGACACCGGCGCTGGCGGCAAATACGCCTTTCGAGATCGCAGTCGCTTTCGTCTATGGCGCCTTCAGCGGCCTCTTCGCCGCGCGGGCGATCGCGCTGCGGCGGCTCGCGGCGCGGGCCTGAGCGGCAGCGCGAGAATCGCTGGCGATGGCTGACGCAAGCACTCCCGCGCTCGCGGCGCGAACCGGCGCGCCGCGCCACCTGCGCCGCACGCTGCGGATTGCAGCCTGGCTCGTCGCGGTCTCGGTCGCGATCGCCTTCCTGTTCGCGAACGACTTCTGGCGCTCGTTCACCTTCTCGATGGCGATCGGGGCGTGCTGCTGGCTCTTCATCGACGCCGGGCGCGCGCTGGCGGCGAGCTGGCGCAATCGCGATCTGCCGCCGTCGGAACGCAGCGGATGGCCAGGCTGGCTCTGGATGACCGGCATCCTCGTTGTCGGCACGGTCCTGGGCTACTCGCTCGGGATCGCGCTGGGCAATTTCGTCCTCGGCGCCGATGCCGCGAGCCCGTTGTCGACGCTCGCGATCGCGCCGAAGAAGGCGCTCGGAATGATCGCCTTCGGCCTCGTGCCCGGATTCGCCGTCACCTACTTCTTCTACTCGCGCTCGCGCATCGCGCAGACCGAGGCGCGCGCGCAGACCGCGCAGCGCGAAGCGGCCGAGAACCAGTTGCGGCTGCTGCAGTCGCAGCTCGAGCCGCACATGCTGTTCAATACGCTCGCCAACCTGCGCGTGCTGATCGCGACCGACCCGCCGCGCGCGCAGGCGATGCTCGACCAGTTGATCGCCTTCCTGCGCGCAACGCTCGCCGCGTCGCGCAGCGGCAGCCATTCGCTGGCCGACGAGTTCGCGCGCCTGGCCGACTACCTCGCGCTGATGAAGGTGCGCCTGGGCGAGAGGCTGCGCTACGACTTCGACTTGCCGCCCGAACTGGCCGCCGCCGCGGTGCCGCCGCTGCTGCTGCAGCCGATCGTCGAGAACAGCATCAAGCATGCGATCGAGCCGAGCGTCGAAGGCGGCAGCATCCGCGTCAGCGCCGCGCGCGAAGGCGCACAACTCGTCCTGCGCGTGAGCGACACCGGCGCCGGGCCGGTCGAAGCGATGCGAGACGGCGCCCGCTTCGGCCTCGAGCAGGTGCGTTCGCGTCTTGCAGCGTTGCACGGTGCGGCGGCATCGCTCGCACTCGACGCGGCGGGACCCAACGGCGCGGGCACGATCGCGACGCTGCGGATGCCCCTCGACTCCGGCGCGCGACCCGCGGCGCAGGACCACAACACCACCGCCGCCGCATGAACGCCACCGCCCTGATCGCCGAAGACGAAGACCTGCTGCGCGCCGGGTTGCAGGCCGAGCTGGCGCGGCTGTGGCCCGCGTTGCGCATCGTCGCGAGCGTCGCCCACGGTGCGGCGGCCGTCGAGCAGGCGCTCGCGCTGCGGCCGCAAGTGCTCTTCCTCGACATCAAGATGCCGGGCCTGACCGGGCTCGAGGCGGCCCAGGCACTCGCCGAAGACTGGCCCGAAGGCCACGCCTTCCCGCTGATCGTCTTCGTCACCGCCTACGACCAGTACGCGCTGCAGGCCTTCGATCGCGCCG
>JACSRM010000175.1 GCA_014879745.1 Burkholderiaceae bacterium
CGTGACGGTCAGGTTGAACAGCGTCGCCGGGTCGGCCGTGCGGTGGTCGATCTCGGCGCGCAGCGTGTTGCCCCACAGGCCCGCGTTCGCGGCCGAGACCCGCAGCGCCGGCGTCGCCGGCGCGCCGAACTCGCCGATCGTGACGCTCGCGACAGCGAGCGCGCTCGCCGCGTCGTCGGTCGCGCAGCGCACGACCAGCGCCGACGAGCCGCCGTTCAGGAAGAACTGCGAGATCGCATAGCTTGCTTCGCTGCGGTCGTCGAAGCCGCCGAATACGCGTTCGAAGTCCGCCATGCCGAAGATCTCGATCGCACGATCCATCGGGCCCTGGCGGAAGAAGTCGACGAAGGCGGTGATCGACGTGCCGACGCTGGTGATGGTGCGCACGCCGCTTGGCACTTCTTCGATGTACACGCCGGGGTAGGTCAAGGCCACTGGCATGGTTCGCTCCTGGTTGCTGCGCGCCGGGCGCGCGGTTCGTTTCGTCTCGCCATCGCATCGTTCATAGCGTCGGCCCCGTCGGCCTCGAGTGCAGCGCCCTGAATTTGGCTGGCAGAACTCGGCGCAGGCGCCGCGGACCGACCGGCGCATTCAGCGCCCGCTGAACGTCGGCGAGCAGGCTCGATACGCTCGAGGCCCCAACCACCAGCGCGCAAAGCGTTGCGCCGGATCGGCCGCATGAGGGTGTATGGCAAGGTGATACTAGAGTTCGGCAACTCGGGCGCCCATCCCTACGTATAGGGAGGACGCCCCGGAAAGCAGACGACAGTCGGGCGAGATGTCGCCGCTGGAGTTCATGCGACTCCAACTGAATGGCAGGTTCGCGGTTTTCGGATCCGCTGGTTCCATGTCGGCAACGCGTCAAGTGGCTCACCGACATTGCGGCGTTCCGGATCACGACCCGGCAAGGTGTACCTGTCCCCCATGATCGATTGCTTCGATGGCATGGTGGTCAGTGGCCCGATCGGCACGCGTCCGGACGCCGCGCTCGTAAACACGATGTTGGACACTGGCATCGAGCCTGTCACCACGAGCGGCGACCGGCCCGTTGCGCATTCCGATCGCGCAGGCCACTACCGATGGCCTGGATGGCTGTCACGGATCGCTGATGCGAAGCTGGTTCGCTCGATGTCGCGCCAGGGGCATTCGCCAGGCATTGCAGCGTGCGCAGCCTTTTCCGGCTGCCTCGAGACCGGGCCGCTCCACTCGCGCGACTGGCGTGTACCGACGCCGGCGCTTTGACGCACTTTCGCGCGCGTCCTGACGCAGGGGCCGGGCGTCGACGGGGGCGCGGACGCGTATCTGTAGCGTGGGATCTCGGCCAGCCGGGGCGCCGGTTACGCGGGCCGGCGGCGGAGCTTTGGGCTACCGTTGGCGGCCTCCTGGCGCATCGGGCACAGGCATGCGTCGACGCCGACACCGCAGGGGCAGAGCTTGCCTTGAGCCTGGAAACGGCAGTTGAACGCGCTCGCCGGTGCCGTGATCGGCGTGTCAGGCAAGGCGTGACGACGCTGCGGGCTCGTGCCCGCGAGGAGGAGCAACGCCGCATGGCGCGTCGAGCGCGGTGCTGGCGAGTGCGTAGCGCAGTCACCCGAAAGGTGAGTTCGAACGGAGCCCGGAACGTCTGTGTTTACGCGGCTTTCGTGGGAATCAGCAGCGGTCAACTGCCGCTTCCAGGTTGAGAGTTTGCAGACGCTGCCGAACGCACTCGAGGTGTCACCGGCCCCGCGAAGCGCGACCTGGACTCGATCGCGGTGAGCGGTTCGCCATCGGCTCCGACGGCCACGCGCGGATTGCCGGCAGCGTTGGCCCCTTGCCGTCATTGGCGACAATACCGGACTGTTGCCCATGCCTTGAAGGAGTGAAGCCATGACCGCCGAAGAACAGCGCGCCCTGCTTGCCGTCGCCTTGCTCGCTGCGTTTGCCGATGGCGACAAGTCCGAGGTGGAGCGCGAGGAAGTCAAGCGCATCGCGGCGACGCTGGGCGGCCAGGCTTCGGGGCTGAATGTCCAGGCGCTGATGCAGGACGTGCTGCTGGGACGCCTTTCCCTGCCCCAGGCCGTTTCCGCGCTGAAGGCAAGGGAGCACCGCCAGCTCGCCTACGAATTGGCCGTTTGCGTGTGCGATGCCGACGGCGTGCAGACGGTGGCGGAGCAGCGGTTTCTGGCCGGCCTGAAGGCCGAACTCGGTGGCAGCCTGGATACCGCGTTCGAGGCCCAGGCCGATGCCCTGGCGCGGGAGACCGATGCGCCCGCCGGCGCGGGCGCCGCCGCATCGGCTGCCGCCGGCGTCGACCGCATCGCGCTGGACAAGACGATCTTCAACCGCGCCGTGCTGTGCGGTGCGCTGGAACTGCTGCCGCAGAGCTGGGCGAGCATCGCCATCATCCCCTTGCAGGTCAAGCTGGTGCACGGCATCGCCCAGGCGCACGGCATCGAGAACGTCGATGCCGGGATGATCAAGGAATTCATCGCCACCGCGGGCGTGGGCCTGACCGGGCAGTATCTGGAGCAGTTCGGCCGCAAGCTGGTGGGCGGCCTGCTCGGTTCGGTGCTGGGCGGCCTGGGCCGCGGCGTCGGCAGCGTCGGCACCGGCATGGCGATGAGCTTTGCCACGACTTATGCGCTCGGCCAGTTGGCGGTTCGCTACTACGGCGGGGGCCGGCAGATGAGCACCGCGCTGCTGAAGCAGACGTACCAGGACCTGCTCGTCAGCGCCAAGCAGATGCAGCAGCAGGCGCTGCCGCAGATTCAGCAGCAGGCGAGCACGCTGGACGCCGGCAAGGTGCTCGAGATGGTGCGCAAGCCGCTGGCGTGACCCGAACTGCGATGCGCGCGATGCTGCCCGCTTCGCATCGCGCACAAGTGCCGGAGCCGGAGGCTTCCCGCCCGCCTGACGCCAGGGCCTTCGTTGCGGGCGATATTTGCCTCGGCTCGTCCTCTTGCTATAACCCGTGCTCTACAACTCCGGCGAACCCATGAATCTCGCAACCCATCTGGAGCGGCACGCCGCGCGGACGCCGGCGCATCCGGCGATCCTGTTCGAGGGGCGCACGATCACCTACGCCGATCTCGATGCATCGGCATCGAGGCTGGCGCAGGCGCTGCGCGCGCAAGGCGTCGCGGCCGGCGATCGGGTCGCGCTCTTCCTGCCGAACGTGCCCGAGTTCGCCGTCGCCTACTACGCGGCGCAAAAGCTCGGCGCGATCACGGTCACGATCAATGCAATCTTTCGCAGCGCCGAGGTCGAGTACCTGGTCAACGATTCCGGTTCGAAGGTCGTCTTCACCGTCGCCGAGCTGGCCGAGCACGTGCCGCGCGAGCGCTGCCCCGCGATCGAGCACGTCGTGGTGTGCGAGGGCGAGGCGGCCGGGCTGCCGACGCTGGCGCAGTGGTGTGCCGCGCATGACGGGGCGTTCGCGTCCGTCGATTGCGCGCCCGACGCCCCTGCGGCGCTGCTCTATTCGTCGGGGACCACCGGCTTTCCGAAAGGCGTGACGCTCACGCAGTCCAATATCACGAGCAATATCGCGCAGTCCGCGAAGTGCTCGGGCTACCGTTCGGAGGATCGGCTGGCAGCGTTCCTGCCGCTGTTTCACGTCTACGGCCAGAACTACATCATGAACGCGGCGGTGCTGACCGGTGCGACGCTGGCGTTGTTCCGCCGCTTCGTTCCCGATCAGGTGCTCGACGCGATCCAGCGCGACCGCATCACGCTCTTCTTCGGCGTGCCGACGATCTTCATCGGGCTGCTCTCGATGGACCTCTCGCGCTGGGACCTGTCGTCGATCCGCTACGAGATGTCGGCCGCCGCGACCATGCCGGAGGAGATCTCGCGGCGCTGGACCGAGCGCTTCGGGCGCCGGGTATTCGAAGGCTACGGGCTGACCGAATGTTCGCCGTTCGCCTGCTACAACGATCTCATCGAGCATCGCTTCGGCTCGGTCGGCCGCGCGGTGGAGGGCTTCGAGCTGGCGATCTTCGACGAGTCCGACCGCGAGCTGCCGCGTGGCGAGTGGGGCGAGATCGTGATCCGCGGACCGGGCGTGATGCAGGGCTACTGGAACCGTCCGCAGGACACCGCGCAGGCGCTGCGCGGCGGCTGGCTGCACTCGGGCGATATCGGCAGGATGGACGACGACGGCTACGTCTTCATCGTCGATCGCGTCAAGGACATGATCAACGTCTCGGGCTTCAAGGTCTGGCCGGCCGAGGTCGAGCAGTATCTGTACAAGCTGCCGCAGGTGCAGGAGGTGGCCGTCTACGGCGTGCCGCATCCCGACAAGGGCGAACAGGTGGTGGTCGCCGTCGTCGCGCGACCGGGCGAGGCTGTGAGCGCGGAACAGATCATTGCGTACTGCCGCGCGAATATCGCCGCCTACAAGGTGCCGGCGCGGGTGGACATCGTCCCCGAGCTGCCCAAGAGCGCGACCGGGAAGATCCTCAAGCGCGTCCTGCGCGACCAGGCTGCGCAAGCGTGACGGGCCGGGGCGCTTCTTGGTGCTCGCCCCGTCCCCGCGCGCTCACCGCCCCGTGTAGGGCGAAGGCGCCTTGAGCTTTTCGCGCCGCTCCTGGCAGGCGATGCAGCGCTTGGCGGTCGGGTAGGCGTCCAGGCGCTTGTAGCGGATCGGTTCCTCGCAGTCGATGCAGATGCCATAGCGGCCGCTCGCAAGGCGCTGCTCGGCGGCGGCGATATCGCGCACCTCGCCGACGTCGCGGATGACTTCGGACTCGGTGATCTCGCGCAGCAGCGACGTGGCCGCCGCGTCGCCGGCATCGCCCACGCCGCCGATGAGGTCGGCCTCGTGCTCCTGGCTCGATCGCGCCAGTACCTGGCGGATCTCTTCGAGCAGCAGCGTCTTGCGCGCCTGGATGCGCTTCGCGAAGTGCTCGATCTGTTCCTTGGTCAGTGTGTCGTCGGTGGCATTCATGGCAGGTGCTCTCGAGGTGTTGGGTGATGGGCCCCGGCCCGGGCCGCGAATCGGTGGCGAATCGCGGCGACCGGTGCCCGGCGCGGCTTGCGAACTGTAGCAACGAAGTGGAGTGCGCTGGATTTTCCTGGCGGGCGATACTCGGCTTCATGGCTCCATCGTCGGGCGCGAGTTTCGAGCGGCATTCCCGCATCGATCCGGCGCTGATCGTCATCGCCGCCGGCGTCTGCGCCGCGCTGCACGTCGGCAAGCTGCCGCCGGCCATCACGGCGCTGCGCGAGGCGCTCGGCATGTCGCTGGTCGAGGCCGGCTTCCTGCTCTCGCTCGTGCAGGTGGCGGGCATGAGCTGCGGCCTCGCCTTCGGCGTGCTGGTCGACGGCCTGGGGCTGCGGCGCAGCATGATGCTCGGCCTGGGCGTGCTCGGCACGGTGAGTGCGATCGGCGGCCTGGCGCAGGGCGTTGCGATGCTGATGGCATTGCGGGCTTGCGAAGGCTTCGGCTTCCTGCTCGTCGTGCTGCCGGCTCCGGCGCTGATCCGGCATCTCGTCGCGCCGCAGCGGGTGAGCCGCGTCTTCGGTCTGTGGGGCGCCTATATGCCGCTGGCCACCGCGCTGGCGCTGCTGATCGGGCCGCTCTTCATCGGCGCCTTCGGCTGGCGCACCTGGTGGTGGGGGCTGGCGCTGGTGTCGCTGCTGATGGTGGCCGTGGTAGCGCGCTGCGTGCCGGCAGAGCCGGCCGTCGCGCCAGCGCGGGGCACGCCGTGGCTGCAGCGCCTGCGCCGCACGCTCGCCGAGCCGGGCCCGTGGCTGGTGGCCTTGCTCTTCACGGCCTATTCCGGCCAGTGGCTCGCGGTGATCGGCTTCCTGCCGGCGATCTATATGCAGGCCGGCGTCTCGGGCGCGGCCACCGGCGTGCTCACCGCGCTCGCCGCCGCGGTCAATATCGCGGGAAATATCGGCGCCGGCCGCCTCTTGCACCGGGGCCTGGCGCCGGGGCGTCTGCTCGTCATCGGCTTCGTGACGATGACGCTTGCGGCGGCGGCAACCTTTGCCGGCGCAAACGGTGCCGGGCTGCCCGGGTGGGCGCGCTTCGTTGCGGTGCTGCTCTTCTCCGGCGTCGGTGGCCTGATTCCGGCGACGCTGTTCGCGCTCGCGGTGCGCGTCGCGCCGGGCGACAGCATGCTGTCCACCACCATCGGCTGGATGCAGCAGTGGTCGGCATTCGGCCAGTTCTGCGGGCCGCCGATCGTGGCCTGGGTCGCGAGTATGGTTGGCGGCTGGGAGTTCACCTGGCTTGCCACCGGCGCCGCTTCGCTCTGCGGGCTGCTGCTGACCGCTGCGCTGGTGCGTCTGCTCGCGTCGCGGCCCGCCGCTGCGCCGTCTTACCGTTGAAGGGGGAGATAAGGAAAGGCATGGCGCGGGGCTTTCGTGCAGTTCCTACAATCCGCCGATGAAAACGAACCGCCTGGGCCGCGCCTGCGTGCGTGTGCTGGAGATCGTGATCGTGGCCTGCCTCGCGGTGATGGCGGTGCTCGTCTTCGGCAATGTCGTGCTGCGATACGTATTCGACTCGGGCATCGCATTGTCCGAGGAGCTGTCGCGACTCCTCTTCGTCTGGCTGATCTTTCTCGGCGCGATCCTCGCATCGGTGCAGCGCGTCCACATCGGCTTCGATGCGCTCGTCGAGAAGCTGCCGCTGGCGGCGCGCAAGGGGCTCGTGCTGCTGACCGGCGTGCTGATGCTTGCCGCCTGCGTCATGTTCCTGATCGGCGGCTGGGAGCAGACGAAGATCAATCTCGGCAACAGCTATCCGGTGCTCGAAGTGTCCTACGCCTGGCTCTACGGCGTCGCGCTCGTCTTCGGTGCGGGCATGTTCGTTGCCATCGCCGGCAATATCTGGCGCGCGCTCAGGGCGCCGCAAGGCCCCGAGCTGACGAAGGATCTCGGTGACCGCATCCTCGACAAGATGCCCGAAGTCGCTGCGGACCGGCACGACGAGGACAAGCGTTGACCGCGTTCGTCTTCCTCGCCGCGCTCCTGGTGCTGATCGCGATCGGCATGCCGATCGCGTTCGCGCTGCTGCTGTCGGGCGTCGCGGTGATGCTGCAGCTCGACCAGTTCGACTCGCAGATCGTCGTACAGAACGCGATCGGCGGCGCCGACAACTTCGTGCTGATGGCAGTGCCGTTCTTCATCCTGGCCGGCGAGTTCATGAACGCCGGCGGCCTGTCGCGGCGCATCGTCGAGATGGCCGGCGCCTTCGTCGGCCACCTGCGCGGCGGCCTCGGCTACGTCGCGATCTTCGCCGCCATCATGCTCGCGAGCCTGTCGGGCTCGGCGGTCGCCGATACCGCCGCGCTCGCCGCGATCCTGGTGCCGATGATGCGCCAGGCGGGCTACGACCCGGTGCGCTCGTGCGGGCTGATGGCGGCCGGCGGCATCATCGCGCCGGTGATTCCGCCGTCGATCGGCTTCCTGATTTTCGGCGTCGTCGCCAACGTCTCGATCACGCGATTGTTCCTCGCCGGCATCGTGCCCGGCGTGCTGATGGGCGCATCGCTCGTCATCGCCTGGTGGCTCGTGTCGCGGCGCATGAATATGCAGCTCGCGCCGCGCAAGACCTACGCCGAGCGCGCGCGCCTGCTCGGCAAGGGCGTGTGGGCGCTGATGATGCCGGTCATCATCGTCGGCGGCCTGAAGTTCGGCATCTTCACGCCGACCGAGGCGGCGGTGGTGGCGGCGGCGTATGCGCTCTTCGTCGGCGCCGTCGTCTACCGCGAACTGACGCTGCACGCCGTCTACCAGTGCCTGCTCGTCTCGGCGCGCACCAGCGCCGTCGTGCTGATCCTGGCCAGCTTCGCGATGGTCGCGTCGTACATGATCACGATCGCCGACGTGCCGGGCCAGGTCGGCAGCGCGCTTGCCGTGCTCGGCGACAGCCCGCTCGCGCTGACGGCGGCGATGATGCTCGTCATCTTCCTCGCCGGCATGGTGCTCGACTTCATCCCGATCGTGCTGATCTTCACGCCGGTCTTCCTGCCGATCGTCGAGCAGGCCGGGATCGACCCGGTCTATTTCGGCGTCATCTTCATCATCAACTGCTCGCTCGGCATGATCACGCCGCCGGTCGGCGTTGTGCTCAATGTCGTCAGTTCGATCGGCAAGGTGTCGCTCGCGCAGGCGGTGCGCGGCATCTGGCCGTTCCTGATCGCCGAGGCGGCAGTTCTCGTCGCGCTGGTGCTTTTCCCTGCGCTCGTCATGGTCCCGGCGCAGTGGTGGCGCTGATTGTTCGTCCATTCAACCCAGGAGACAGACCCATGAAGGCTCTTCACAAACTGATGGCGCTCGCGATCGCGGGCAGCTTCGCGGCCGGCGTGCCGCAACTCGCGGCGGCGCAGGTCACGGCCAAGTTCGCCGTCACGCTGCCCGAGAAATCGCACCAGGGCCAGGGCGTGGCCAAGTTCATCGAACTGGTCGATGCGAAGAGCGGCGGCAGGATCAAGATCAAGGGCTTCTACGGCGGCGCGCTCGGCAACGACGTGCAGGTGACGTCGGCGCTGCAGGGCGGGACGATCGAATTCACCGTGCCGCAGACGACGACGCTCACCGGCATGATCAAGGAGTACGAGATCCTCGACTTCCCGTTCCTGTTCTCCAACGAGCAGCAGGCCGAGAAGGTGCTCGACGGCCCGGTCGGCGACAAGCTGATGGCGATGCTGCCGGCCAAGGGCCTGGTCGGCCTCGCGTACTGGGAGAACGGCTTCTTCAACGCGACCAACAGCAAGCATCCGATCGCCAAGGTCGAGGATTTCCAGGGCCTCAAGTTCCGCTCGATCCAGGCCAAGATCACGCAGGAGACGATCAAGGCGCTCGGCGCGATCCCGGTGCCGCTGGCGGTGCCCGAGCTGTACACCGCGCTCGAGACGCGCACCATCGACGGCCAGGGTACGCCGACGGCGGTGATCTTCGCGCTGAAGCTCTACGAAGTGCAGAAGTACCTTTCGCTGACGCGCCACAGCTACGGCGCCTTCATCCCGCTCGTCTCGAAGAAATTCTGGGACGGCCTGAGCGAAGCCGACCGCAAGATCCTGAAGGACGCCGCGATCGAGGCGCGCAGCTTCCAGCGCGGCGTCGCGCGCGAGCAGGCCAAGTCGGCGCAGGCGGCGATGGCGGCCAAGGGCATGCAGGTCAACGACGTCTCCGAAGCCGAACACGAGCGCATGCGCGAGCGCGTGCAGCCGGTCTGGAAGATGTTCATTCCCGGTGTCGGCGAGAGCCTGTACAAGGAAGTGATGACGCAGCTCGGCTCGAAGTAGCACGCGACCGCGGCGCGGCGCCCCGGCTTGCGCGCGGACAAGGGCCGACGAAGGGGAAACCCTTCGCGGTCGGGCGAGGCAGGGCACCTAGAATGTTTGTGCCCTGCAACATCGAGCTGACCTGGAGATCGCGCAATGCCCGCCCAACGACGCGCCGCGGCTGCGGCCAAGCCGGTCGCGGACGCCGCTTCCGCCCCGCACGGCCCGCGCGTGCTGAAGAAGTATCCGAACCGCCGCCTCTACGACACCCAGTCGAGCAGCTATATCACGCTGGCCGACGTGAAGCAGATGGTGCTCGCGGGGCAGGATTTCGTCGTCCGCGACGCGAAGACGAACGAGGAGCTGACGCGCAGCATCCTGCTGCAGATCATCCTCGAAGAGGAGAGCGGCGGCGTGCCGATGTTCTCGTCGGCGATGCTGGCGCAGATCATCCGCTTCTACGGCCACGCGATGCAGGGGCTGATGGGCTCCTATCTCGAGAAGAATATCCAGGCCTTCGCCGAATTCCAGCAGCGCCTGGGTGACCCGGCCCGGGGCCTGAGCCCCGAATCGTGGGCCCAGTTCATGAGCGGCCAGGCGCCCGCCGGATTGATGGGCGAATATCTGGAGCAGTCGAAGAAGCTCTTCGCGCAGATGCAGGAGCAGATGGCCGAGCAGACGAAGGCACTGTTTCCCGGGCTGCC
>JACSRM010000097.1 GCA_014879745.1 Burkholderiaceae bacterium
GATGTCCTTGATCTGCAGGCCGATCTGCAACGCGGACTCGCGTCCCTCGCGCCATGAGCCCACACGACAGCCGCGTCCGAACCCGTTTCGCGCCGTCGCCGACCGGCTTCATCCACCTCGGCAATATCCGCTCGGCGCTCTACCCGTGGGCGTTCGCGCGTTCCAACGGCGGTGCCTTCATCCTGCGCATCGAGGACACCGATCTCGAGCGTTCGTCGGACGCGGCGGTCCAGGTCATCCTCGAGAGCATGCGCTGGCTCGGCCTCGACTACGACGAGGGGCCGTACTACCAGATGCAGCGCATGGACCGCTACAAGGCGGTGCTCGCGCAGATGCTCGCGCAGGGCAGCGCCTATCGCTGCTACATGAGCAGCAGCGAGCTCGACGCGCTGCGCGAACGCCAGCTGGCGGCCAAGGCCAAGCCGCGCTACGACGGCACGTGGCGTCCGGAGCCGGGCAAGCTGCTGCCACCAGTGCCCGAGGGCGTCGATCCGGTGCTGCGCTTTCGCAACCCCGTAGGCGGCGTCGTCGCGTGGGACGACAAGGTCAAGGGGCGCATCGAAATCAGCAACGACGAGCTCGACGATCTCGTCATCGCGCGGCCCGACGGCACGCCGACCTACAACTTCTGCGTTGTCGTCGACGACATCGACATGGCGATCACGCACGTGATCCGCGGCGACGACCACGTCAACAACACGCCGCGCCAGATCAACATCCTGCGCGCGCTCGGCGCCGAGCCTCCGGTCTACGCCCATCTGCCGACGGTCCTGAACGAGCAGGGCGAGAAGATGAGCAAGCGCCACGGCGCGAAGCCGGTGACGCAATATCGCGACGAGGGCTTTCTGGCCGACGCCGTCGTGAACTACCTCGCGCGCCTGGGCTGGAGCCACGGCGACGACGAGATCTTCAGCCGCGAGCAGATGCTGCAGTGGTTCAACCTCGACCACCTCGGCAAGAGCGCCGGCCAGTTCGACGAGGCCAAGCTGCGCTGGGTCAACGCGCAGCACATCAAGGCGGCGCCGGACGCGGCGCTCGCGCCGCTCGTCGTCGAGCAACTGCATCGGCGCGGCATCGCGGCCGATGCGAACGCGCATCTCGAACAGGCGATCGCGCTCTTCAAGGACCGCTGTTCGACGACCGCCGAGATCGCCGACTGGCTGGCGATGTATTTCGCGCCGGTCGCGCCGTCGAGCGCCGATCTCGACACCCATCTGACGCCGCTCGTGCGCCCGGCGATCCAGACCTTGCGCGAGGCACTGGCCAAAGCCGAGTGGAACCGCGACGCGATCCAGCAATGCGTGAAGGACACGCTCGCCGCGCACAAGCTCAAGATGCCGCAGCTCGCGATGGCGGTGCGCGTGCTGGTCTGCGGCCGGGCGCAGACACCCTCGCTCGACGCGGTGCTCGCGCTGTTTGCAAGGGATGTCGTGCTCGCGCGATTGCGGGAGGTCTGAATCGCTCGCTATAATCCCATCTTCGCTTGAACGGCATGTGGCGCGAGCCGGGGCCGACGCAGCGCGGGGGGTATAGCTCAGCTGGGAGAGCGCTTGCATGGCATGCAAGAGGTCAGCGGTTCGATCCCGCTTACC
>JACSRM010000062.1 GCA_014879745.1 Burkholderiaceae bacterium
GAAGCAGCGCGTCGTCTACGTCTTCACGCACGACTCGATCGGCCTCGGCGAGGACGGCCCGACGCACCAAGCCGTCGAGCACGCCTGGTCGCTGCGGCTGATCCCGGGGCTCGACGTTTGGCGCCCGGCCGACACCGCCGAAACGGTCGTCGCCTGGGTCGCCGCGATCGAGAACAAGGCGCGGCCGACGGCGCTGTTGCTGAGCCGCCAGAACCTGCCCTACCTGCCGAAGAGCGGGCTGGCCGACATCGCCAAGGGCGCCTACGTGCTCGCCGAGCCGGCCGAGGTCGGCCTGAAGAAGAAGGCGCAGGCCGTCATCATCGCGACCGGCTCCGAGGTCCAGCTCGCGCTGCACGCGCAGCAGTTGCTCGCCGCGGAACACGGCATCGCGGTGCGCGTCGTCAGCATGCCCTCGACGAGCGTCTTCGGCCGCCAGAGCGTCGCCTACCAGCAAAGCGTGCTGCCCGCCGGCGTGCCGCGCATCGCGGTCGAGATGGGCGTCACCGACGGCTGGTGGAAGTACGGTTGCGCGGCCGTCGTCGGCATCGACACCTTCGGCGAATCGGCGCCGGCGGCGAAGCTCTTCGAATTCTTCGGCTTCACCGCACGGAACGTCGCGGACACGGTCCGCAAGGTGCTGGGGCGGGGTTGAGGCGGTAAGCGATGCGTTTCGGGTCGGCGTTGCGTTGTCTGCTTGCCGTTTGCGCAATCGGTCTGCACGCGCCCGCACACGCGCAAACCACACCGGCCGCCGCGGCGTCGGGCGTGGAGGCCGCTTGCGAATCGGGAACCTTCGGCAAGACCGGAACTTTCGTCGTTGAGCCGGGGCTGAAGGTTCCGCCGGAAGGCGTGATCGTTCGGCTTGTTCTTCAGTTCAGTGAGCCGATGGTCGAACCCGAGGTCACCGTCGGCTTCAACTCGGGGGACCCGGCGTTTGCGGATGCAGCGATCGCTGTTGCCAAGGCTCAACGCCTTGCGTGCGCCCAGCGAGGCAAGCAACCGCTGCGCTACACCCAGGAACTTCAGTTCGTCGATGGCGAGGTGCCGAAAGGCGTTGTCTGGCCGATTCGGTCGATTAACGAAAGGCGCGCGGCGGACGGCGATGCGACCTGCTTCAAGAGTGCGGACGGCCGTCCGAGGTTCCCGAACAAGCTGCCGTGGAACGGGCTGGTTCCGGGATCGAACCTCGCGGCGCTTCCGCCGGATGACGTTCAACCGAAAACCATCATCGCAAAGCTCGAGTTCTCGGGACCGAACGTCGCACCGAAGGCTACGATCCTCTTCAGCCGCGGTGGAAAGCGATTCGACGCCGCTGTGCTGGACTACGTGGCCGAGCACCGTTGGTCGTGCATGAAGGCAGGCGACCCGCCCGTCGAAGCGGTGCAGGTGTTCAATTATGTGTTCGATGGGCATGAGCCGACGCCAGTGGCGCTCACGCTGCAACAGTTTCTCGGCGCGGTCGACAAGGTCTCCGAGAAGAAGGCGTATTTCGACTTCAGAACCATGGGCTGCCCGTTCAGCATGCGGATGACCTACTTGCAGCCTTTCATGTCCAACGAAGTCGTCGAAGTCGGCGACGCCAATCCCAACC
>JACSRM010000262.1 GCA_014879745.1 Burkholderiaceae bacterium
GTGCCGACCATCGGCGTCTCGCCCTGGCCGTAGATCTGCACGAAGCGCGGCCCCATCACGCGCAGCGCGCGCTCGATATCGGCGACGTACATCGGCGCGCCGCCGTAGACGATGGTCTTGAACGCGCGCGCACAGGGCTCGATGCCGAGCTTGTGGCGCTCGGCGTGATCGACGAGACGCTTCACGATCGTCGGCGCGGCAAAGGTCGACAGCGGCGCGATGCGCCAGCCGAGGTCGAACATCTCGGCCGGGTCGACGCCGCCCGACGCCGGCACGACGTGGCGCGCGCCGGCCATCAGGTGCGGAATCGCATACAGGCCCGCGCCGTGCGACATCGGCGCGGCATAGACGATCGCATCGCCGGCCGCGACCGGATCGACGTCGACGAAATAGGCGAGCCCCATCGTCAGCAGGTTGCGCTGCGTCAGCATCACGCCCTTCGGCCGGCCGGTCGTGCCGCTCGTATAGAAGAGCCAGGCCAGGGCATTCGCATCGCGCTCGGTGACGGGGATCGCGAAGGCATCGCCGGCCGGCGCGAGCAGCTCGTCGGCGAGTGCCGATTCGATCTCGATCTGATGCTCGAGGCCCGCGAGCGGCGACGGCGCCACGTCGTGCGTGACGAAACCCCAGCGTGCGCCGCTGTCGGCGATGATCCATTCGACCTCGCGGGCGTGGAGCTTGGCGTTGACAGGCACGACGACGAGTCCGGCCCACCAGCAGGCCCACAGCAACTCGAGATAGCGCGGATGGTTGCGCATGAAGACGAGCACCCGCTCGCCCGGCCCGAGCCCGGCTTCGCGCAGGCGCTGCGCGAGCGCCGCGCTGCGCGCCGCCCATTGCGCATGCGTCGCCCAGACGTCCGGGCCGTGATGGATCGCGGCGCGATCGGGCGCGGCGCGGGCTTGTCGGATCAGCAGATCGGCGAGGCTCATCGCACGCGTGGCGAATCAATCGGCGAAGTCGCGCGGCTGCAACTCGATCGGCGCGCCGTGCGGCGTGCGATCCGCGGCATGGCCCCAGGCGTCGCGAAAGCGTGCCAGCTCACCTGCCGTGCTGGCGCCCTTGGCGGCGACGAGCGACTCCAGCGCCGCGAGCCAGTGCTCGTAGTAGGTATCGCCGAGATCGGCGTCGCCGCCGGCCTGCGCGCGCGCGATCTGCGCGCCGAGCGCCGCCGCCCATTCGGGCCAGGTGAAGAGAGCCTTCTCGTGCAGCGAGACGGCGAGCGCGAACGCGTGCGCCTCCCACGGTGCGCGAAAGACCGGTTCATCGCCGGCAAAGGGCTGTCCAGGCAGGCGATCGGGGAGGTCGGATGCGGTCATGCCGGCTCCAGATACGATTCCCAGGCGTCGAACGCGACCTTCGGACCCGGCGCCGCGGATGTGCCCCACAGTTCCCGGGCGTCGAAGGCGACACCGTAGAGCCACTGCGGCGCTTCGCCCAGGCCCTGCGCATGGGCGTCGGCGAAGACATGCACGCCATGCACGCGCTCGATGATGCCGACGCGGCCGCGTGCATAGCCGGGCAGCCGGGTGTGGTGTGCGGCAGCAGTGGCACAGGTGCGGATTCGATCCCCGATGCGAAAGCGCGCCGCTGCGGCGGCGGCGCGCTCGGTCGGCGATCCCTTGGCGAGCGCCGCGCGCACGTCGGCAGCGTGCAGGATGCGCGCCACCGGCCGCGGCGGATGCAGGGCCTGCGCCGCGGCGAGTTCGTCGGCGCCGACGAGTCCGCGTTCGATCAGGAGCCGCTCGAGGGCCGCAATCCAGATCTCGTAGTAGCTCAGCCGCGCATAGTCGGGCAGCGTCTCGCGCGCGCTGCGGCTCTGGTCGAGGTTCCATTCGCCGGTCGCGCCCATGGCGAGCGTGACCGCCAGCGCCCGCGCCTCCCAGGCGGCGTGAAACGGCGCCTCGTCGGATTCGGGCGCAACCGCACCGAAGCCGACGCGGCCGCCGAGATCGGCGTGCGTCGTATAGCTCATCGCCGGGGCGAAGCCACGAGGCCGGTGCCGATCATGGAGTCGCGCGTCACGAGTGCGGCGAGTTCGTCCTCGCCCAGATCGTCGCTGCCTGCGGGGCGCATCGGAATCACGAGGTAGCGCACCTCGGCGGTCGAATCCCAGACCCGGATCGAGGTGCCTTCGGGCAGTGCGACGCCGAAGTCGGCGAGCACGCCGCGCGGATCTCTCACCGCGCGCGACCGATACGGCGCGCTCTTGTACCAGGTCGGCGGCAGGCCGAGCACCGGCCACGGGTAGCAGCTGCACAGCGTGCAGACGACCATGTGGTGCTCGGCGGGCGTGCACCAGACGGCGACCATATGCTCGCCCTGGCGCCCGCCGTAGCCGAGCGAGGCGATCGCGGCGGTCGCATCGCGCCGCAGCCAGTCGGCGAAGGCGGGGTCGGTCCAGGCCTTGGCGACGACGCGCGCACCGTTGCGCGGGCCGATCCGCGTCTGGTAGGTGTCGATCAGGATATCGAGCGCGGCAGGGTCGATATAGCCCTTCTGCGCGAGCACCGTCTCCAGCGCACGCACGCGCAGATCCAGCGCGCCGAGGTGGCTGCCGGCGTGATCGCCGTGGTCGTGATCGTGGTCGTGGGCCATCGGGGAATACTACCCCCGGCGCAGCGCCGGCGCGGCGCTGAACTACAATCGGCCGCTACCTTCAACGAACAAGAGCAGGAAAGGCGCGCTGGTTATGACACCGCGAACTCGCACCCCGTTTACCGAGGTTTGCTGACCGCAGCGCTGTCACGTCCATCCTGTTCGTTGTTTCGTGAAGCACAAGGCGCGGTCGATCACCGCGCCTTTTTCGTTTCCGTGGAGACTTCCGATGATCTCGATTCAATTGCCCGACGGTTCCAGGCGCGAGTTCGCTTCGCCGCCGACGGTCGCCGACGTTGCGGCTTCGATCGGCAGCGGGCTGGCGAAGGCGGCGATCGCCGGCCGCGTCGGTGCCGGCGCCGACGCACGCGTCGTCGATACCAGCTACCGGATCGACGCCGACACTTCGCTTGCGATCGTCACCGCGAAGGATGCCGACGGCCTCGAAGTCATCCGCCACTCGACGGCGCACCTGCTGGCCTACGCGGTGAAGGAGTTGTTTCCCGACGCGCAGGTCACGATCGGCCCGGTGATCGAGAACGGCTTCTATTACGACTTCGCGTACAAGCGCCCGTTCACGCCCGAGGATCTGGCGGCAATCGAATCGAAGATGGCCGAGCTTGCGGCGAAGGACGAGCCGGTCGTGCGCCGCGTCCTGCCGCGCGACGAGGCGGTGGCGTATTTCAAGGGCCTGGGCGAGCACTACAAGGCCGAGATCATCGCGAGCATCCCGGCCGGCGAGGACGTCTCGCTATACCGTGAAGGTGGCTTCGAAGACCTGTGCCGCGGCCCGCACGTGCCGAGCACCGGCAAGCTGCGGCACTTCAAGCTGATGAAGGTCGCCGGCGCGTACTGGCGCGGCGACCACAGGAACGAGATGCTGCAGCGCATCTACGGCACGGCGTGGGCGACGAAGGACGAGCTGCAACAGTACCTGCACATGCTCGAGGAAGCCGAGAAGCGCGACCACCGCCGGCTAGGCCGCGAACTTGACCTCTTTCACCTCGACGAGCACGCGCCGGGCCTCGTCTTCTGGCATCCGAAGGGCTGGACGATCTGGCAGCAGGTCGAACAGTACATGCGCGCCGTGTACCGCGACAACGGCTACCAGGAGGTCAAGGGCCCGCAGATCCTCGACCAGACGCTGTGGGAGAAGACCGGCCACTGGGGCAAGTACCGCGAGAACATGTTCACGACCGAGTCGGAGAAGCGCGACTACGCGTTGAAGCCGATGAACTGCCCCGGCCACCTGCTGATCTACAAGCAGGGCATCAAGAGCTACCGCGACCTGCCGCTGCGCTACGGCGAGTTCGGCCAGTGCCACCGCAACGAGCCGTCGGGCGGACTGCACGGCATCATGCGGGTGCGCGGCTTCACGCAGGACGACGGCCACATCTTCTGCACCGAGGATCAGATCCTCGACGAATGCGCCGCCTTCACCACGCTGCTGCAGAAGGTCTACGCCGACTTCGGCTTCACGCAGATCATCTACAAGGTCGCGACCCGGCCGGATGCCCGCATCGGCAGCGACGAGGCGTGGGACCGCGCCGAGGGCGCGCTGATGGAGGCGCTGCGCCGATCGGGCGTCGATTTCCAGGTCTCGGTGGGCGAAGGCGCGTTCTACGGCCCGAAGATCGAGTACACGCTGAAGGATGCGATCGGCCGCGAATGGCAATGCGGGACGATGCAGGTCGACCCCAACATGCCCGAGCGGCTCGGCGCGGAGTACGTTGCCGAGTCCGGCGAGCGGCGAACACCCCTGATGCTGCATCGGGCGATCGTCGGCAGCCTCGAGCGCTTCATCGGCATCCTCATCGAGCAGCATGCCGGCGCGCTGCCGGCCTGGCTCGCGCCGCTCCAGGTGGTCGTCGCCAATATCACCGACGAGCAGTCCGACTATGCCGCGAGCGTCGCGAAAATGCTTCAAAAACAAGGAGTTAGAGTTGCGACCGATTTGCGCAACGAAAAGGTGGGCTATAAAATACGCGAGCACGCCGTGCAGAAGGTTCCGTACATCCTCGTCGTCGGCGACAAGGAAAAGGCGAACGGAACCGTTGCGGTGCGCGCCCGTGGCAACCAGGATCTGGGTGTGATGGCGCTCGAGGGCTTCGCGCAGAAGCTCGGCAGCGACATCGCATCGCGTCGATGATTCTTCGGTGGCTCTTCGGGCGGGCGCCGATTCGGAGTTGGGGTCCGGCGCCTTCGGACCCGTTGAAAGGTATGGACCATCGCTACTTCTTTTGCTGACCGTCGCACTCCCAACGTCGAGCGCAAGCACCGCCTGAACCGCGAGATCATGGCGCCCGAAGTCCGGTTGAACGGCGTCGATAACGAAGCCCTCGGCATCGTGAGTATCTCGGAAGCGCTGCGCATGGCGGGCGAACTCGACGTCGATCTGGTCGAAGTCGCGGCCACCGCCGATCCCCCGGTCTGCCGCCTGATGGACTACGGCAAGTTCAAGTACCAGGAGCAAAAGCGCGCCGCCGAGGCGAAGGCCAAGCAAAAGGTCATCGAGATCAAGGAAGTCAAATTCCGCCCCGGCACCGACGAGGGCGACTACGCGATCAAGATGCGCAACCTGCGCCGCTTCATCGGCGAGGACGGTGACAAGGGCAAGGTCACGCTGCGCTATCGGGGCCGCGAGATCACGCACCAGGAGATCGGCATGCGGCTGCTCGAACGCATTCGCGACGAGCTGGCCGATATCTCGGTCGTCGAGCACATGCCCAAGCTCGAAGGCCGCCAGATGGTGATGGTGCTCGGGCCGAAGCGCAAGAACTGAAGGCGCGCGGGAGAGTTTGTCGAAGATTCGACGCCGGGGTCTGGTCGCCCGGGCGTCGCAAGAAGCCCCTGCAGGCTTACAAGACCGTGAACCTCACGGGCGCCTGCAGGAGCAACCTAGAAGGAGCAGTCATGCCCAAGATGAAGACCAAGAAGAGCGCTGCAAAGCGTTTTCGCGTGCGTCCGGGGGGCACCGTCAAGCGGGGCCAGGCGTTCAAGCGCCACATCCTGACGAAGAAGACCACCAAGAACAAGCGCCACCTGCGCGGCGCGACCGCGGTGCACGACACCAACATGGGCCACATGGCGCAGATGCTGCCATTTGCCGGCCTGTGAAACGCGTCCAGCGCTCTAAGGAGAACAAGACATGTCACGCGTAAAACGTGGGGTGACGGCGCACGCCCGTCACAAGAAGATCCTCGCCCTCGCCAAGGGCTACCGCGGCCGGCGCAAGAACGTCTACCGCATCGCCAAGCAGGCGGTGATGCGCGCGGGGCAATATGCCTATCGCGACCGCCGCACCAAGAAGCGCGTCTTCCGCAATCTGTGGATCGCGCGCATCAACGCGGCGTCGCGCGGACTCGGCCTGTCGTACAGCAAGTTCATGGCCGGCCTGAAGAAGGCGCAGATCGAGATCGACCGCAAGGTGCTGGCCGACATGGCCGTCAACGACCCGGCTGCCTTCGGCAGCATCGTCGAGAAGGCGCGCGCCCAGCTGAGCTGATCCGCGGCCCGAGCGCCTTGCCCGCAAGAGCCTGGCGCGACTGCCGCACCGTTGCTTCGGCTTCGTGCCGCGCAACGGGCAAGCATCTCCAAGGCCGCCAAGCAAAGCGGCCTTTTTTCTGCCCGACAACGGTCTCGACGACGACGCGATGAACGATCTGGACACACTGCTGCTCTCGGCGCAGGACGCGTTCGCCAAGGCGGCGACGCCCGCCGATCTCGAAAATGCGAAAGCGCGCTACCTCGGCAAGGCCGGCCGTCTGACCGAACTGCTCAAGGGCCTTGGCGCGCTCGACGCGGCGCAGAAGAAGACGCGCGGCGCGGAGATCAACGCCGCCAAGCACGGCGTCGAGGCTGCGCTCGATGCGCGCCGCAAGGCACTTGCCGATGCCGAACTCGAGCGCCAGTTGCAGGCCGAGGCGCTCGATGTGACGCTGCCCGGCCGCAAGCGCGGCAGCGGCGGCCTGCACCCGGTCATGCGCGCGATGGAGCGCATCGAGGCGATCTTCGGCTCGATGGGCTTCGACGTTGCCGACGGCCCGGAAATCGAGACCGACTGGTACAGCTTTACCGCGCTCAACAACCCCGAGAACCATCCCGCGCGCTCGATGCAGGATACGTTCTACGTCGACCTGAAGGACGCCGAAGAGCGCTGGCTCAACCTGCGCCCGCACACCTCGCCGATGCAGGTGCGCTATGCACGGGCGCACGCGGCGCGGCACGCCGAGGCGATCGCCGCCGGGCAGACGATTCCCGAGATCCGCGTCATCGCCCCCGGCCGCACCTACCGCGTAGACAACGATGCGACGCACTCGCCAATGTTCCATCAGGTCGAGGGGCTGTGGATCGGCGAGAACATCAGCTTCAAGGATCTGAAGGCGGTCTACCTCGCATTCGTGCGCGCCTTCTTCGAGACCGACGACCTGCAGATCCGCTTCCGGCCGAGCTACTTCCCGTTCACCGAGCCGAGCGCGGAGATCGACATGATGTTCGGCAGCGGCCCGCTCGCCGGCCGCTGGCTCGAGGTCTCGGGGTCGGGGCAGGTCCATCCGCAGGTCATCCGCAACATGGGGCTGGACCCCGAGCGCCAGATCGGCTTCGCCTTCGGCTCGGGCATCGACCGGCTCGCGATGCTGCGCTACGGCGTCGGCGACCTGCGCCTGTTCTTCGAGGGCGACCTGCGCTTCCTCGGCCAGTTCGAGTGACGATGCGATCGATGATGAAGACAAAGCGAGCGCGCAATGTTGTTTCCTGAATCCTGGCTGCGCGAGTTCTGCGACCCGCCGCTGTCGACCGCCGAGCTGGCCGACCTGCTGACGATGTCGGGCATGGAGGTCGAGTCGCTCGAACCCGTCGCGCCGCCGTTCGAAAAGGTCGTCGTCGCGCAGGTGCTCGCCGTCGAGCGCCATCCGAACGCCGACCGCCTGAACGTTTGCACCGTCGATGCCGGCAGCGGCACGAATCTCACGATCGTCTGCGGCGCGCCGAACGTGCGCACCGGCATGAAGGTGCCGTGCGCGCTCGTCGGTGCCGTGCTGCCGCCGGCGGAGGAGGGCGGCGCGCCGTTCGCCATCAAGCTCGGCAAGCTGCGCGGCGTCGAGAGCCAGGGCATGCTGTGCTCGGCGCGCGAGTTGAAGCTCTCGGATGACCACGCCGGCCTGCTCGAGCTGCCGGCTGATGCAACGCTCGGCCGCGATGTGCGCGAGCAGCTGCAGCTCGACGATAGGCTCTTCACGCTCAAGCTGACGCCCAATCTGGCGCACGGGCTGAGCGTCTACGGCGTCGCGCGCGAAGTCGCCGCACTGACCGGGGCGACGCTTGCAACGCCTGCCGTGCCGACGGTAGCGGTGAAGCACGGCGACACGCTTTCGGTGAAGGTCGAGGCGCCCGACCTGTGCGGGCGCTTCTCGGGCCGCATCATCCGCAACGTGAACCCGGCCGCGAAGACGCCGGCCTGGATGGTCGAGCGCCTGCGCCGCTGCGGCCAGCGGCCGGTTGCCGCGCTGGTCGATATCTCGAACTACGTGATGTTCGAGTCCGGCCAGCCGTCGCACATCTTCGACCTCGACAAGATTCACGGCGGCCTGCACGTGCGCTGGGGGCGCCAGGGCGAATCGCTCGAACTGCTCAACGGCGACACGATCGAGGTCGACGCGACGGTCGGCGTGATCGCCGACGACAAGGCGGTCGAGTCGCTCGCCGGCATCATGGGCGGCGAGGCGACGGCGGTATCCGACGCGACGCGCAACATCTACGTCGAGGCCGCGTTCTGGTGGCCCGAGGCGGTCGCCGGACGCTCGCGCCGCTTCAATTTCACGACCGACGCCGGGCACCGCTTCGAGCGCGGCGTCGACCCGGCGCAGACGGCCGCGAATATCGAGCGCATCTCGCAACTCGTGCAGGAGATCTGCGGCGGCGAGGCCGGGCCGATCGATGATCAGGTCGTCAACCTGCCGCGGCGCGAGCCGGTTCGGCTGCGCCCGTCGCGCGCCGCGCGCGTGATCGGCATGCCGGTCACGCAGGCGCAATGCGCCGGCGTGATGCAGCGCCTCGGGCTGCCCTTTGCCGAGGCGCCGGACCTCCTGACCGTGACGCCGCCGAGCTGGCGCTTCGATCTGGCGATCGAGGAAGACCTGATCGAGGAGGTGATTCGCGTCCTCGGCTATGCGACGCTGCCCGATGCGCCGCCGGTCGCCGTGGTCACGCCGCGCGTGCGCTCCGAGACGCAGCGCAGCCCCCACGCGCTGCGCCGGGCGATGGCGGCGCTCGACTACCAGGAGGTCATCAACTTCGGCTTCGTCGACGCGCGCTGGGAGCATGAACTCGCCGGCAACGCCGATCCGATCAAGGTGCTCAACCCGATCGCGAGCCAGCAGTCGGTGATGCGCTCCGGCCTTGTCGGCAGCCTCGTGCACGTGCTGCGCTTCAATCTCGCGCGCAAGGCGCCGCGCGTGCGCGTATTCGAGCTCGGCCGCGTCTTCCGGCGCGACGCTTCGGTGGCGGACGCCGAACGCTGCGTCGCCGGCGTCGCGCAGCCGCTGCGCCTGGGCGGCCTCGCCTGGGGGCTTGCCGAAGAAGCGCAGTGGGCGCGCAAGGAGCGCGCGGTCGATTTCTTCGATGTGAAGGGCGATATCGAACTGCTGCTCGCACCACGCGTTGCGCGCTTCGTCGCGACGTCGCATCCGGCGCTGCATCCGGGCCGCTGCGCGGCGGTCGAGCTCGATGGCGTGCCTATCGGCTTCGTCGGCGAGCTGCACCCGAAGTGGCGCCAGGACTACGAGCTGCCGAGCGCGCCGGTGCTGTTCGAACTCGACGCCGAGGCGCTGCAGCGCCGCGATGTGCCGGTCCACACCCCGGTCGCGCGCCAGCAGTCGGCGTGGCGCGATCTGGCGCTGATCGTCGGCGACGCCGTCAGCCACGACAGCCTGATGCAGGCGATCGACGCCGGCCCGCAGCGCCTGATCCGCAGCGCGCAGCTGTTCGACGTCTACAAGCCGGCGACGCCGACGGCCGAGATCCCGGCCGGCAAGCGCAGTCTCGCGGTGCGCCTCGAACTGCTGGACGACGCGGCGACGCTCACCGACGAGCGCATCGACGCCGAAGTCGCGCGCATCGTCGAAACCCTGCACGCGCGGCTTGGCGCGCGGCTGCGCGCCTGACGGGACGGGCCATGAACGACAAGACGAGCCCGCGTGTCCTGCTGCCGACGCTCGAGACGCCGACGCTGACGAAGGCCGAGCTGTCCGAACTGCTGTTCGAGCGCCTCGGCCTCAACAAGCGCGAGTC
>JACSRM010000194.1 GCA_014879745.1 Burkholderiaceae bacterium
TGCGGCGTTGATCGCGACCGACTCCGGCGGGGTGCAGAAGGAGGCGTTCTTCCACCGCGTGCCGTGCGTGACGCTGCGCGACGAGACCGAATGGGTCGAACTCGTCGAGGCGGGCTGGAACCGGCTCGCGCCGCCGACCTCGGCCGAGGCCGTGAGCGCGGCGCTGCGGGCGGCGATCGGCACGCGCGGCGCGGACGTCGCGCCCTATGGCGACGGCGACGCGGCAGGGCGCATCGTGCAGCGCCTGCGCGCGGACCTCGGCGCGTGAATGAACATCCTCTACATCAACCACTACGCGGGCGGGCCGGCCTGGGGCATGGAGTACCGGCCGTTCTATCTGGCGCGCGAGTGGGTGCGCGGCGGGCACGGCGTGACGATCGCCGCCGCGTCGCAGTCGCATGTGCGCGCGCGCCAGCCGGCAACGAGCGGGCGCTTCACGCGCGAGACGGTCGAAGGCGTGCGCTACGTCTGGTGCGCGACGCCTTCCTACCGCGGCAACGGCGTCGGCCGGGTGGTCAACATCGCGACCTTCCTGCGCCGGCTCGGGCAGTGGCGGCAGTGGCTGGACGCGAAGCCCGACGTCGTGATCGCATCGTCGACCTACCCGGCGGACTTCGGCCCGGCGCGCAGGATCGCGCGGCGGCACGGCGCGACGCTCGTCTGGGAGGTGCACGATCTCTGGCCGCTGTCGCCGATCGAACTCGGCGGTATGCCGCGCTGGCATCCGTTCATCGTCTGGATGCAGCACTGCGAGGACGCCGCCTGTGCGGGGGCCGACCTTGTCGTCTCGATATTGCCCAAGGCCGAGGCGCATCTGCGCGCGCACGGCATGGCGGCCGACAAGTTCGTCCATGTGCCCAACGGCATCGACCCGGGCGAGTGGAGCGATGACGCGGAGAGTGCGTCTCCGGTGCTGCCTGCGCCGCACGCGGCGGCGATCGCGGCCGCGCGCGGACGCGGCGATCTGCTCGTCGCCTACGCCGGAGCGCACGGCGTCGCGAATGCGCTCGATACGCTGCTTGATGCCGCTGCGCTGCTGCGCGACGAGCCGGTCACCTGGCTGCTCGTTGGCAGCGGACCGCAGAAAGCTGCTCTGGCAGAGCGGGTGCAGCGCGACGGGCTGCGCGGGGTCGTGCTGCTCGACCCGGTGCCCAAGGCGGCGATCCCGGCGCTGCTGCGCACGATGGACGTGCTCTACATCGGTCTGCAGCGCGAGCCGCTGTTTCGCTTCGGCATCAGCCCGAACAAGCTGATGGACTACATGATGGCGGCGCGGCCGGTCGTCTGCGCGATCGCCGCCGGCAACGATCCGGTGAGCGACGCGGGCTGCGGCGAGACGATCGCGCCCGAGGATCCGCAGGCGCTCGCGGCGGCGGTGCAGCGCCTGCGAGCGATGCCCGCCGAGGCGCGCGAGCGCCTCGGGCGCGCGGGGCGCACCTACGTCGAGGCGCATCACACCTACCCGGTGCTCGCGCGCAACTTTCTCGACGCCGTGGTCGAGCGGCGCGGTTCATGAGCGAGCCGGACGAACTCGACGCGATCCGCCAGCGCTACGCACGCCGCTCGGCGCTGCCCGCGGATCGCTACGCGGTTTCGATGCCGGATGTACGCCTGCGTGTCGAGGAGCGTCAGCGTGCGATGCACGCGCTGCTGTCTTCGCAGGGCATCGTGACGCTGCGCGATCTCGACCTGATCGAGATCGGCTGCGGCAGTGGCGCCAATCTGCAAGAGTTGATCGAGTCGGGCGCCGACCCGCAGCGTGTCGTCGGCAACGACCTGCTTGCCGACCGGCTGAGGCAGGCACGCCGTACGCTGCCGCCCGCGGTGCGCCTGCTCGCGGGCGACGCGTCGGCGTTGCCGCTCGCCGATGCGTCGTTCGACATCGTGGTCCAGTTCACCGTGTTCAGCTCGATCCTCGACGACGCGTTGCAGCAGCGCCTCGCCGCCGCGATGTGGCGCTGGCTGCGCCCGGGCGGCAGCGTGCTGTGGTACGACTTCACGCTGAACAACCCGCGCAACCCGGATGTGCGCGGCGTGCCGCTCGCGCGCTTGCGACAGCTCTTTCCGCAGGGCCGCATCGTGCAGCGCCGCGTCACGCTCGCGCCGCCGCTGGCGCGTGCCGTCTGCCGAGTCCACCCGTCGCTCTACACCGCGCTCAACGCGCTGCCGCTGCTGCGCACCCATGTGCTGGCGTGGATCGGCAAGCCGGCCTTCGAGCCGTTCGCGGCGCGCCCGGGCGTGCGAACGACCAATGCCGACGTCGACGCGCTGCGTGACGGCGAGGGCATCTGATGCCGCCGGCGTCGAACGCTGCCCTAGAATCACTACTTCACTACATTCGATCGCGTGACGATGAAAACCGTGACCGTGACCGCCGCCGAGGCGAATAGGCAGTTTTCCGCCGTGCTGCGCGAGGTCGCCGCCGGGACGGCGGTGCTCGTCACGTCGCGCGGCAAGCCAGTGGCGACCATCGCTCCGGCGCGTGAGCCGGCAGCCGGCGTGAGCGCGGCCCGGCGCCGCCTGCTCGAGCATCTGCGGGGCGTGCGCGCGGCCGGCAAGCGAGGCTGGAGCCGAGACGAGCTGTACCGCTGATGGCCAAGGTGGCGATCGATACCAACGTGCTCGCCTACGCCGAAGGCGCCGGCGACGAGCCGCGCCGCGCGCGGGCGGTCGAGGTCCTGGTCGCGCTGCCCGAGGGCAGCGTCGTGCTGCCGGTGCAGGTGCTCGGCGAGCTGTATCGGGTGCTGGCCGGCAAGCTGCGGCAGCGGCCGGCCGACGCGCGCGCGAACGTGCTGCGCTGGAGCGATGCCTTCGAGCCGTCGGAGTCGACCTGGGCGGCGATGCAGTCGGCGTTCGACCTGAGCGCGGATCACGGGCTCGCGATCCGGGACGCGCTGATCCTGTCGGTCGCCGCCGAGCAGCGCTGCCGGTTGCTGCTGAGCGAAGATCTTCAGGACGGCTTCACCTGGCGCGGCACGACGGTCGTCGATCCCTTTGCGCATCAGCCGTCGCCGCTGCTGTCCGACCTGATGGCGCCGGCGTCCACGCGCAAGCGTCGCAGCCCGACGCCGGCGGTGGCGGCAGCGGCCGCAGCGAGGGCACGGCGATGAGCAAACCCTTCCTCCCCTTCGCCCTGCCCGAACTCGGCGACGAGGAGATCGCCGAGGTCGTCGACACGCTGCGCTCGGGCTGGGTCACGACCGGGCCGAAGGCGAAGCGCTTCGAGCAGGCGTTCGTCGAGTTCCTCGGCGATGCGTCGCTCGAGGTGATCGCGGTCAACTCGGCGACCGCCGGGCTGCACCTCGCGCTCGAGGCGCTGGGCATCGGGCCGGGTGACGAGGTGATCACGACGACGTTGACGTTCACCTCGACGGCCGAGGTCGTGCGCTATCTTGGCGCCGACGTGGTGCTGGTCGACGTCGACCAGGCGACGCTGCAGATCGACCCGCGCGCGATCGAGGCGGCGGTCACGCCGCGGACGAAGGCAATCGTGCCTGTGCATTACGCCGGCCTCGCGGCCGACATGGGTGCGATCCTCGCGATCGCGCGCCGCCACGGATTGAAGGTCGTCGAGGACGCGGCGCACGCGCTGCCCGCGACCTGCGGCGGCGCGCTCGTCGGCACGCTCGCGTCGGACGCCTGCGTCTTCAGCTTCTACGCCAACAAGACGATGACCACCGGCGAGGGCGGCATGCTCGTCACGCGCGACGCGGCGCTCGCTCGGCGGGCGAAGGTGATGCGCCTGCACGGCATGAGCCGCGACGCGTTCGACCGCTATTCGGCCAAGGTGCCGAGCTGGGCCTACGAGATCGTCGCGCCCGGCTTCAAGTACAACCTGACCGACATCGCCGCCGCGATCGGGCTGCATCAGTTGAAGCGGCTCGAGGGCTTTGCGCGGCGCCGCGCCGTGATCGCGGCGCGCTACGACGAAGCGTTTGCCGATCTGCCGCTCGTCGCGCCGCCGCCCCCGGCACCGGGCGAGCGCCACGCTTGGCATCTGTACGTCGTGCGCCTGATGGATGCCGCACCGCTCGCGCGCGACCGCTTCATCGAACGGCTGTTCGACGAAGGCATAGGCTGCAGCGTGCACTTCATCCCGCTGCACCTGCATCCGTACTGGCGCGACCGCTACGCGTTGCGGCCGGAGCAGTTTCCGCACGCCCAGCACGCCTACGAACGGATGCTGACGCTGCCGCTGTACACGCGGATGAGCGACGCCGATGTCGAGCGCGTGATCGAGACCGTGCGCCGGCTGCTGCTTGCACCGGCGTGAACGGCGCGCGATGGCCAAGCGCGCGTTCGACATCGTCGTTGCAGGGCTGTGCCTCGTGCTGCTTGCGCCGCTGCTCGTCGCGCTCGGCCTGTGGGTGCGGCTCGATTCGCCGGGGCCGGCGCTCTTTCGGCAGGAGCGCGTCGGCCGCTTCGGCCGCACGTTTCGCATCCACAAATTCCGCACCATGGCGGATGGCGCGCCCGGCCCGCAGATCACGGTCGGCGCCGATGCACGCATCACGCGTGCCGGCGCCTGGCTGCGCGCGAGAAAGCTCGACGAGTTGCCGCAGTTGATCGATGTGCTGGTCGGCGACATGAGCCTCGTCGGCCCGCGGCCCGAAGTGCCGCGCTACGTCGCGCTCTATCCCAACGCGCTGCGCGAGAAAGTGCTTTCGGTGCGCCCCGGCATCACCGACCCCGCCTCGCTGCGGATGGCGGACGAAAGCGACCACCTCGCGCACGCCGCCGACCCGGAGCGCGAGTACGTCGAGGTGCTGATGCCGGCCAAGCTGCGCGAGGCCGCGGCCTATGCCGAGCGGGCGACGCTGTGGTCCGACCTGCAGGTGCTCGCGCGCACGCTGCGGCTGCTGGGGTCGCCGTGAGCCACGCCGCTGCCGACCCCGCGGGGCTCACGTTCTGGCACCGCCTCGACCGCTTCCTCGCGCGGTTGCGCACGCGGCGTTCGGTGTTCACGCTCGCGGTCGACGCGGTCGTCGTCGCGCTGTGCTGGCATGCGACGTATCTGTTCCGGCTCGGCTTCGAGCGCTGGCTCACGCAGCGGCCGTCGTACGACAACGAGGTGCTGCTCGGCGTCGTCGCGATCTACATCCTCACCTTCGTCGTGCTGCGCGTGCCGCAGAGCATGTGGCGTTTCGCCGGCTTCGGCGAAGTCAAGCGGCTGACGATCGCGTGCGCCGCGGCGGGCCTCGTCGCCGGGCTTGCGGTGCGCGGGCTCGGGCTCGACCAGGTGCCGCGCGCGGTGCTCGCGCTGCACCCGGTCGTGACGCTGATGGGCGTGATCCTCGTGCGCATCCTCTACCGCATGGTCTACGAGCATGCGCGCACCCGTATCACCGGCGGCGACGCCGAGATCCGGCGCGCGATCGTGCTCGGCGCGGGCGACGCCGCGCGCCGCCTGCTCGCCGGCATCCACCAGCAGGGCTGGATCGTGCTCGGCCTGCTCGACGACGATCCGGCGCTGGTGGGCGTGCGGCTCGCCGGCGTGCCGGTGCTCGGGCCGCTTTCGGCGCTCGAGTCGCCGGACGTGATCGGCGGCGCGAAATACCTGATCCTCGCGATGCCCGAGGCACCGGCGTCGCGCCGCCGCGAGGTGCTCGCCCTCGCGTCGCGCACTGGCCTTCCCGTGCTCACCGTGCCCGGCGAGGAGGAGTTGCGCGAGGGCGCGCAGGCGCAGCGCGTGCGCGAGATCCTGCCCGAGGACCTGCTCGGCCGCCCGCCGGTCGTGCTCGACGAATCCGGCGTCGCGGCGACGCTCGCCGGCAAGGCAGTGATGATCACCGGCGCCGGCGGCAGCATCGGCGCCGAGCTGTGCCGCCAGGTGGCGCGCTTCGGCCCCGCGCGGCTGGTGCTGTTCGAGGCGAGCGAGTTCAACCTCTACAGCGTCGAGCAGGAACTGGGAGAGGCGTTCCCGGCGCTAGAACTCGTCCGATTGCTCGGCGACGTGAAGGACGCGGCGCGGCTGGCCGAAGTCTTCGCGACGTGGCGCCCGGCAGTCGTCTTCCACGCCGCGGCGTACAAGCACGTGCCGCTCGTCGAGCGCGACAACGAGTGGACCGCGCTGCAGAACAACTTCGTCGGCACCTGGCAGGTCGGCCTTGCCGCGGCGCGCGCCGGCGCCGAGCGCTTCGTGCTGATCAGCACCGACAAGGCGGTCAACCCGGCCAACGTGATGGGCGCGACCAAGCGTGCCGCCGAGATGGTGGTGAGCGACCTCGCCGCGGCGCATCCGGCGACGCGCTTCATGGCGGTGCGCTTCGGCAACGTGCTCGGCTCGTCGGGCAGCGTGATCCCGAAGTTCAAGGAGCAGATCGCGCGCGGCGGCCCGGTGACGGTGACGCACGCCGACATCATCCGCTACTTCATGACGGTATCGGAGGCGGCGCGCCTCGTGCTGCAGGCGGCGGCGATCGGCGAGAGCGGCCAGGTGCTGGTGCTCGACATGGGCGAGCCGGTGCGCATCGTCGATCTGGCGCGCGCGATGATCCGCCTCGCCGGCCACGCCGAGGGCGAGATCGAGATCGTCTACAGCGGCCTGCGCCCGGGCGAGAAGCTCTACGAGGAACTGCTCGCCGATGCCGACGCGACGCTGCCGACGCATGTGCCGCGCATCCACGTCGCGCGCATCGCATCGAACGCCGAACGCGTGCCGGCGATGCTCGCCTGGGCGGCGCAGCACCCGGCGGCGAGCGATGTGCAGGTGCAGGCCTTCCTCGCCGAGATGGTCGTCGAGTACCGGCCCGCGCCTGCCGAGCCCGATGCGCAAAGCACATCGGCGCGTGCCGACGGCGCGGCGCGATGAACGTCGCCTATCTCGACCCGGCCTACAGCCGCCACTTCCACGAGCTTGCCGCCTGCATCGCGTCGAGCAGCGGCGGCCAGGTGCTGGCGCTGCTGTCGTCGCCCGCGTACCTGCCGTACACGATGGGCGACCGCAGCATCGTCTGGGTGCCGGGGCGATCGGCAACGCCGCGCGCGCTGCCGGCGGAGTTCGCGAAGGCCGACTGGGCGCCGGGCGACGACGCGCGCGCGCAGGCCGTCTTCGCGCACGCCGTCGAGTGGTTCATCGCGCGCTTCAGGCAGGAACGCATCGGGCTGTGCCTGATCTTCTCGGACGCGCGGCCGTTCTCGGTCGCGGCGCGGCTCGCGGCGCAGGAGGCGGGCGTCGTCTGCGTCTACTTCGAGCGCGGCGCGTTCAGGCTCGCGACGTCGAGCCTGAGCACGCAGGGCCTCAACGCCCGATTCAGCCTCGCGCGTGCAAGGGCACACGAAGGCATCACCGGCATGGCGGCCGACGCATCGCTGCGGCACCGCGCGTCCGAACCCTGGCTGCGGCTGCGCTTCGCGCGCTTCGTGCTGAGGAACCTGCTGGCGCGCGCGCTGTACGGCGACCTTCGATACATCCAGCACAAGCACTACGCCGCGCCGCACTACGTGCGGCTCGCCTGGGTGCAGTGGCGAACGAAGCATCGCCAGCGGCGCGCGGATGCCGACGAACTGGCCGCATTGCACAACAAGCCGGTCGTCATCGTCGCGCTGCAGCTGCCGGCCGATTCGCAGTTCGTCCTCTATTCGCCGTTCGCGACCAACCAGCAGTTCATCGACTTCATCTGCGCCGCGGTGCGCGACGTCGCGCCCGGCGCGGTGCTGCTCTTCAAGCGCCATCCGATGGATGCGTCGAACGACACGTTGCCGTCGGGCGCGCGCTGGGTCGAAGGCAACCTCGCGCGCTTCGACGCGGCGCGGCCGGTCGTCGTCTGCATCAATTCGACGGTCGGCTTCGAATCCCTCGTTCGCGGGCTGCGCGTGATCGTCTTCGCGCCGAGCTTCTATGCCGGTGCGCCGGCGCTCGTGCATGCCACGCGCGAGGATTTTGGCGAGCGTCTGCGCGAGGCGCTCGAACGAGACGGTGACGCCGCGGCCGGCGAGCGGCTTCGAGCCGACGTGCTGCGCTGGTACCAGGCGCCGGGCGACAGCTTCGCCTACACGCGCGAGGATATCGAGGCCACGGCGGCGATCGTGCTGCAACATTTGCACGCTCCGAGCGCTCCGGCGGATGCCGCTTCGGGACGACAATGTCGCGCCGAGGTCTCCGGCTTGCCGACTCCGTAGCGCAAATGAACTCGATCCGACCGCCCATCACCGACCGCAGGATCCGCTTCGCACTCGCCGGTTGCGGCCGCATCGCGGCGAATCACTTCAATGCGATCGAGCAGCATGCCGAACGCTGCGAGCTGACCGATGTCTGCGACACCGATCCGGCGGCACTCGAAGCTGCCGTGGCGCGCACCCGGGCGCGCGGGCACCGGCGCTTCAGCGAGATGCTGGCCGCAACGCAGGCCGACGTCGTCGTGCTCGCGACGCCCAGCGGCCTGCATCCGGCGCAGACGATCGAGGCGGCGCGTGCCGGCTTCAACGTGATGACCGAGAAGCCGATGGCGACGCGCTGGGGCGATGGTCTGGCGATGGTGCAGGCCTGCGACGAAGCGAACGCGCACCTCTTCGTCGTCAAGCAGAACCGCCGCAATCGCACGCTGCAGTTGCTCAAGCGGGCGATGGACATGGGCCGCTTCGGCCGCATCTACATGGTCAATGTCAACGTCTTCTGGACGCGCCCGCAGTCGTACTACGACAGCGCGGGCTGGCGCGGCACCTGGGAGTTCGACGGCGGCGCGTTCATGAACCAGGCGAGCCACTACGTCGATCTGCTCGACTGGATCTGCGGTCCGGTCGAAAGCGTGATGGCCTACACCGGCACGCTCGCGCGCCACATCGAGGTCGAGGACACCGGCGTCGCGGCGTTGAAGTGGCGCAACGGCGCCATGGGCACGATCAACGTCACGATGCTGACCTGGCCGAAGAATCTCGAAGGCTCGATCACGATCCTCGGCGAGCGCGGCACGGTGCGCATCGGCGGCGTCGCCGTCAACGAGATCAAGCACTGGGAGTTCGAGACGCCGGACCCGATGGACACCGAGATCGACGAGGCGAGCTATGCGACGACCTCGGTCTACGGCTTCGGCCATCCGCTGTACTACGACAACGTGATCTCGACGCTGCGCGGCGAGGCGCGACCCGAGACGGACGGCCGCGAGGGGCTGAAGTCGCTCGAACTGCTGATCGCGATGTATCTGTCGGCGCGCGACGGCAAGCGCATCAACCTGCCGCTGGCATATTGAATGGACCACCCCCTACGCGCTTCGCGCGCCCCGTCAAAGGGGGCACCGCTGGCGGACCGGCAAAGCCGGATCCGCGGCGGTCGCTTGGAAAGATCCGGTTCGTGCGTTGCGAGCGGCGCTTCGGCGTCATGGAAGCTGAGATGACAGACCGTGCACAGATCCACCCGAGCGCGATCGTCGACGCCGGCGCGACGATCGGCGCCGGCACCCGCGTCTGGCACTGGGTGCACGTGAGCAGCGGGGCGCGCATCGGTGCGCGCTGCGCGCTCGGCCAGGGCGTGTTCGTCGGCAACGATGTCGCGATCGGCGACAACGTGCGGATCCAGAACAACGTCTCGGTCTACGACGCGGTGACGCTCGAGGACGACGTGTTCTGCGGCCCGAGCATGGTCTTCACGAATGTCTACAACCCGCGCTCTGCCGTGCCGCGCAAGGACGAGTACCGGCGCACGCTGGTGAGGCGCGGCGCGACGCTCGGCGCCAACTGCACGATCGTCTGCGGCACGACGATCGGCGCCCATGCCTTCGTCGGTGCAGGTGCGGTGGTACAGCGTGACGTACCCGACTTTGCACTCGTCGTCGGCGTGCCGGCGCGAAGAATCGGCTGGATGAGCCGGCACGGCGAACGGCTCGCGCTGCCGGTGTCCGGCGAAGGCGAGGCGACATGCC
>JACSRM010000120.1 GCA_014879745.1 Burkholderiaceae bacterium
GCAGGCGGTCGCGCTCGACGCGCAGCTCGAAGCGCAGCGGGAGTTCGCGGCCGGCGAGCGGCTCGCGCTGCTCGGCGAGCACCGGCGTATCGGCCCGTCCGCGCAGCTCGACGACGACCTGCGCCGCGGCGGGCGCGGCGATGCCCGCATCCGACGTGAGGCGGCCGCCGACGACGAGGGTCTGCGCGGCGCAGCCGCCGAGCAGCGCGGCCGCCAGCCCGGCGGTCAGCGCCGCCAGAGCGCTGACGCGCGGACCGATCGGTCGCGCAGCATTCGCAGCGACCGCTCGACGGGTTTCGTGGTGACGGCGGACGAGATCCACGCGGTGCCCCAGGCGGAAACGGGTGCTCGGGGGGCCGATCGCCCGAGCCGGATCAACTTGGCGACGCTACCACGCCGCTGCCTGCGCCACGCCCGCGGTGAAAATGGTCGGGGCACGCCGGTGCAGGCGGCGGGCGGCGTGCGCTCGCGACGAGTACGCTTCGGCCCCAGACCACATGCGGCTGAATGCAGGCTGACGCGGCGGCCCCGGCGTCGCGCGCGCACAATCACGCCATTGGCGATCCGCAGCTGCGGTGCTAAATTGCAGCCTCCGAGTTCCGCCGTCTTGCGCCAGCGCGCGAGGCGGCCGGGATTCCAGCTGATCCGCCAATCGGTGCAGCCGTAACGCGGAAGGTTCTTCAACCCATCGGGGCACCGGAAACCGGTGCGAAAGGTGAGCGACATGATGCAGCAGATGCGGTCCAACTCCTATCTCTTCGGCGGCAACGCGCCGTACGTGGAGGAGATGTACGAGGCGTATCTGAACGACCCCGGCTCGGTGAGCGAGAGCTGGCGTAGCTATTTCGACGCCCTGCAGAACGTTCCCGCCAGCGACGGCAGCGCGGCGCGCGACGTGGCGCACGCGCCGGTCGTCGAGTCTTTCGCGCAGCGCGCGAAGGCCAACGCCTTCGGCAACCGGGTCAGCAGTTCGGAGCTCGCGATCGCGCGCAAGCAGGTGCACGTGCAGTCGCTGATCTCGTCGTACCGCTTCCTCGGCGCGCGCTGGGCCGATGTCGATCCGCTCAAGCGCCGCGAGCGGCCGAAGATTCCCGAACTCGAGCCGGCGTTCTACGACCTGACCGAGTCCGACATGGACATCACGTTCAGCGCGACGAATACCTATTTCTCGACCGCCGAGCACATGACGCTGCGCGAGATCCTGCAGGCGTTGCGCGAGACGTATTGCGGCTCGATCGGCGCCGAGTACATGCATTGCACGGAACCGGCGGAGAAGCGCTGGTGGCGCGAGCGGCTGGAGTCGGTCCGCTCCAAGCCCAGCTTCACGGCCGAGCAGAAGAAGCACATCCTCGAGCGGCTGACCGCGGCCGAGGGGCTGGAGCGCTATCTGCACACCAAGTATGTCGGCCAGAAGCGCTTCTCGCTCGAGGGCGGCGAGAGCTTCATCGCGTCGATGGACGAACTCGTGCAGCGCTCGGCCGCAAAGGGCGTGCAGGAGGTCGTGATCGGCATGGCGCACCGCGGGCGCCTGAACGTGCTCGTCAATACCCTCGGCAAGAGCCCGGCGATGCTGTTCTCCGAGTTCGATCACACCGCGCCCGAGGAGCTCGAGTCCGGCGACGTCAAGTACCACCAGGGCTTCTCGAGCGACGTCACGACCTCCAGCGGGCCGGTACACCTTTCGCTCGCGTTCAACCCGTCGCACCTCGAGATCGTCAATCCGGTCGTCGAAGGTTCGGTCAAGGCGCGGCAGGACCGCCGCGGCGACAAGGAGGGCGATTCGGTGCTGCCGGTGCAGGTGCACGGCGACGCCGCTTTCGCCGGGCAGGGCGTCGTGATGGAGACGCTCGCGCTCGCCCAGACGCGCGGCTACTACACCGGCGGCACGGTGCACATCGTCATCAACAACCAGATCGGCTTCACGACGAGCGATCCGCGCGATACCCGCTCGACGCTGTACTGCACCGACGTCGTCAAGATGATCGAGGCGCCGGTGATGCACGTCAACGGCGACGACCCCGAGGCGGTCGTGTTCGTGACCCAGCTCGCGCTCGACTTCCGCCAGGAGTTCAACAAGGACGTCGTCGTCGACATCGTGTGTTTTCGCAAGCTCGGCCACAACGAGCAGGACACGCCGGCATTGACGCAGCCGCTGATGTACAAGCGCATCGGCGTCCACCCCGGCACGCGCAAGCTGTACGGCGACAAGCTCGTCGCCCAGGGCGTGCTGCCGGCCGACGGGCCGGACGCGATGGTAAAGGCGTTTCGCGCCGCGATGGACCAGGGCAAGAGCACCTACGACCCGGTGCTCACCAACTTCAAGAGCAAATATGCGGTCGATTGGTCGCCGTTCCTCGGCCGCAAGTGGACCGATGCCGCCGACACCGCGCTGCCGCTGGCCGAGATCAAGCGTCTCGCCGAGCGCATCACCACCGTGCCGGCGAACTTCAAGGTTCATCCGCTGGTCGAGAAGGTGCTTGCCGACCGCGCCGCGATGGGGCGCGGCGAGATCAATATGGACTGGGGCATGGGCGAGCATCTCGCGTTCGCGTCGCTCGTCGCGAGCGGCTACCCGGTGCGACTGTCGGGCGAGGACAGCGGGCGCGGCACCTTCACCCACCGCCACGCGGTGCTGCACGACCAGAACCGCGAGAAGTGGGGCGAGGGCGCCTATACGCCGCTGCAGCACGTCGCCGAGGGGCAGGCGCCGTTCGTCGTCATCGATTCGATCCTGTCCGAAGAGGCGGTGCTCGGCTTCGAGTACGGCTACGCGAGCGCCGACCCCAATACGCTCGTCATCTGGGAGGCGCAGTTCGGCGATTTCGCCAACGGCGCGCAGGTCGTGATCGACCAGTTCATCGCCGCCGGCGAGGTCAAGTGGGGGCGCGTCAACGGCCTGACGCTGATGCTGCCGCACGGCTACGAGGGGCAGGGGCCGGAGCACAGCTCGGCACGCCTCGAGCGCTTCATGCAGCTTGCCGCCGACAACAACATGCAGATCGTGCAGCCGACCTCGGCGAGCCAGATCTTTCACGTGCTGCGGCGGCAGATGGTGCGCATGTTCAGAAAGCCGCTCGTCATCATGACGCCCAAGTCGCTGCTGCGCGCGAAGGACGCCGGCTCGCCGATCGCCGAGTTCACGCGCGGCGAGTTCAAGACCGTGATCGGCGAGCGCAATGCCGAGATCGCCGCCGACAAGGTCAAGCGCGTCATCGCCTGCTCGGGCAAGGTCTACTACGACCTCGTCAGGAAGCGCGAGGAGCGCAAGGCACAGGACGCCGCGATCCTGCGCGTCGAGCAGCTCTATCCGTTCCCGCACAAGGCGTTCGCCGCCGAGCTGAAGAAGTATCCGAACGCGACCGACGTCGTCTGGTGCCAGGACGAACCGCAGAACCAGGGCGCGTGGTTCTACGTCCAGCACTATCTGCACGAGAACATGGCCGAGGGCCAGCGGCTCGGCTATGCCGGGCGCCCGGCGTCGGCGTCGCCGGCGGTCGGCTACGCCCACCTGCACCAGGTGCAGCAAAAGGCGCTGCTCGACCAGGCCTTTGCCAAGCTCAAGGGATTCGTGCTGACGAAGTAGGACGCAGCGCAGGTCGCGACGGACCTGCACCCGCGGCGCGGACGCACGCGCGGTAAACGCAGAACACAGAGAGATTCATATGGCCATCGTTGAAGTCAAGGTTCCCGAGCTTTCCGAATCCGTCGCCGAGGCGACGCTGCTGGCGTGGAAGAAGCAGCCCGGACAGGCGGTCGAGATGGACGAAATCCTGATCGAGATCGAGACCGACAAGGTCGTTCTCGAAGTGCCGGCGCCGGCGGCCGGCGTGCTGGCGAAGATCGTGAAGAACGACGGCGAGCAGTGCGTCGCGCTCGAGGTCATCGCGACGATCGATACCGAGGGTGTCGCATCGTCGGTCGCCGCACCGGCCGCCGCGGCGCCGTCTCCTGCGTCCGCCCCCGCGCCGGCCGCCGCACCGGCCGCGCCCGCTGCCGCGGGCAGCGGCGCCATGAGCGGCGTCGCGATGCCCGCCGCGGCCAAACTGATGGCCGACAACAAGCTGGCGGCCGGATCGGTTGCCGGTAGCGGCAAGGACGGCCGGGTGACGAAGGGCGACGTGCTGGGCGCGGTTGCATCCGGTGCGAAGGCGCCGCCCGCAGCCGCAGCGCCGGCGCCGGCGAGACCGCCTGCCGCCCCGCTGCCGGCGGTCGCCGCGCCGATCGCCGCCGACCTCGGCGACCGACCCGAACAGCGCGTGCCGATGAGCCGGTTGCGCGCGCGCGTCGCCGAGCGGCTGCTGCAGTCGCAATCCAGCAATGCGATCCTGACGACCTTCAACGAGGTCAACATGGCGCCGGTGATGGAGATGCGCAAGCGCTTCCAGGAGAGGTTCGAGAAGGAGCACGGCGTCAAGATCGGCTTCATGAGCTTCTTCGTCAAGGCCGCCGTCGCGGCGCTCAAGAAGTACCCGGTGATCAACGCCTCGGTCGACGGTACCGATATCGTCTACCACGGCTATTTCGACATCGGCATCGCGGTCGGCTCGCCGCGCGGTCTCGTCGTGCCTATCCTGCGCAACGCCGACCAGATGAGCTTTGCCGATATCGAGAAGAAGATCGCCGAATTCGGCGCCAAGGCGCGCGACGGCAAGCTCTCGCTCGACGACCTGACCGGCGGCACGTTCTCGATCAGCAACGGCGGCGTCTTCGGCTCGATGCTGTCGACGCCGATCATCAACCCGCCGCAGTCGGCGATCCTCGGCGTGCACGCGACGAAGGAGCGCGCGGTGGTCGAGAACGGGCAGATCGTGATCCGGCCGATGAACTACCTCGCGATGAGCTACGACCACCGCATCATCGACGGCCGCGAGGCGGTGCTCGGGCTGGTCGCGATGAAGGAAGCGCTGGAGGATCCGGCGCGGCTGCTGTTCGACATCTGATGTTCGGGAGAGGCATGACATGACGATCGCCGACGAACTCGCCAAGCTCGACGAGCTGCGCACGCGCGGCGTGCTCTCGGCCGAGGAATTCGAGCGCGCGAAGGCGCGCCTGCTGGACGGCGCACCGCATCCGGCGCCGGCGATGGATGCGGTGAACAACCTGCGCCGCAGCATCACCGACAGCTGGGTCGGCGGCGTCTGCGGCGGCATCGCGCGCGCGACCGGCGTCGAGAGCTGGATCTGGCGCCTGATCTTCGTCGTGCTGTTCCTGTTCGGCGGCACCGGGCTGCTGCTGTATATCCTGCTGTGGATCTTCGTGCCCAGCGAGTGACGCCCGATCCTCGAAGCCTCATGCGGCGCGCCCCCGTCTTCACGCAGACCGGCTCCGCCGCAGCCCCCAACCCACCCGATTCACCATGAGCAAATCATTCGACGTCGTCGTCATCGGCGCCGGCCCCGGCGGCTATATCGCGGCGATCCGCGCGGCGCAACTCGGCTTCAATACCGCCTGCATCGACGACTGGAAGAACGCCGCGGGCGGCCCGGCGCCGGGCGGCACCTGCACCAACGTCGGCTGCATTCCGTCCAAGGCGCTGCTGCAGTCGAGCGAGAACTACGACCATGCGGCGCACCACTTCGCCGACCATGGCATCGGCGTCAAGGGCCTCGCTATCGACGTCGCGCGCATGATCGCGCGCAAGGATGCCGTCGTGAAGCAGAACAACGACGGCATCCTCTACCTCTTCAAGAAGAACAAGGTCGCCTTCTTCCACGGCCGCGGCTCGTTCGTCTCGGCCGGCGACAAGGGCTACGAGATCGCGATCGACGGCGCCGAGCCGCAGACGGTGACGGCCATGCACGTGATCGTCGCGACCGGCTCGTCGGCGCGCGCGCTGCCCGGTGTCGCCTTCGACGAGGAGCGCGTCGTCTCGAACGACGGCGCGCTGCGCATCGGCGCCGTGCCCAAGCGCCTCGGCGTCGTCGGCTCGGGTGTCATCGGGCTCGAGATGGGCTCGGTCTGGCGCCGCCTCGGCGCCGACGTGACGGTGCTCGAAGCGCTGCCGACCTTCCTCGGTGCGGTCGACGAGGGCGTCGCGAAGGAGGCGATGAAGCTCTTCACGAAGCAGGGCCTGAAGATTCAGCTCGGCGTGAAGATCGACGCCGTCAAGTCAGGCAAGCAGGGCGTCGCGGTGAGCTATACCGACGCCAAGGGCGAGGCGCAGACGCTCGCTGTCGATCGGCTGATCGTCTCGATCGGCCGCGTGCCGAATACCGAGGGCCTGAATGCGCACGGCGTCGGCCTGAAGCTCGACGAGCGCGGCGCGATCGTCGTCGACGACGAGTGCCGAACGAACCTCGCGAACGTCTGGGCCGTCGGCGACGTCGTGCGCGGACCGATGCTCGCGCACAAGGCCGAGGAAGAGGGCGTCGCCGTCGCCGAGCGCATCGCCGGCCAGCACGGCCACGTCAACTTCAACACCATCCCGTGGGTGATCTACACCGCGCCCGAGATCGCCTGGGTCGGCCAGACCGAACAGCAATTGAAGGCCGAGGGCCGCGCCTACCGCGCCGGACAGTTCCCGTTCGTCGCCAACGGCCGGGCGCGCGCGATCGGCGACACGAGCGGCTTCGTGAAGTTTCTCGCCGACGCGAAGACCGACGAGATCCTCGGCGTCCACATCATCGGGCCGCTCGCGAGCGAGCTGATTGCCGAGGCCGTCGTCGCGATGGAGTTCAAGGCGAGCAGCGAGGACATCGCGCGCATCTGCCACGCCCACCCGTCGCTCGGCGAGGCGATGAAGGAGGCGGCGCTCGCCGTCGACAAGCGCACGCTGAACTTCTGACCGGCGGCCCGGCCCGCGGCGCGCGCCTGTCTCGAGTTCCTGTGCTCGTGAGTTCGTGAGCGTCACCGACGCCTACCAGCGGCTGCTCGCCGAGCGCGGCTACCACAGCGACCCGGCGCAGCTGCGCGCCGTCGCCGCGCTGCAGCGCTGCGAGGACGAATGGGCCGACTACAAGGCGCGGCGCTCGAACGCCGTGACGCGGCTGCTGCGCCATCCGCCGATCCCGCGCGGCGTCTACATGGTCGGCGGCGTCGGGCGCGGCAAGAGCTTCCTGATGGACTGCTTCTACAACGAGGTGCCGCTGCTGCGCAAGACGCGGCTGCACTTCCACGAGTTCATGCGCGAGGTGCACCGCGAGCTGCAGGACCTGAAGGGCACGCCCGACCCGCTCGACGAGCTCGGCCGGCGCATCGCACGGCGCTTCCGGCTGATCTGCTTCGACGAGTTCCACATCGCCGACGTGACCGACGCGATGATCCTGCACCGGCTGCTCGCCGCGCTGTTCGCGAACCGCGTCAGCATGGTGACGACGTCGAACTTCCACCCCGACGACCTCTACCCGAACGGCCTGCACCGCGACCGCATCCTGCCGGCGATCGAGCTGCTGAAGGAGAAGCTCGAGATCGTCGACGTCGACAACGGCATCGACTATCGGCGCCGCGCGCTCGGGCTGGTGAAGCTCTACCACACGCCGCTCGGGCCGGCCGCCGACGCCGCGATGGCGCAGGCCTTCGACTCGCTTGCCGAGGTGCGCGACGACGATCCGGTGCTGCACATCGAGCACCGCGAGATCCGCTCGCGCCGGCGCGCCGGCGGCGTCGTCTGGTTCGACTTCGCGCAGCTGTGCGGCGGGCCGCGGTCGCAGAACGACTACCTCGAACTCGCGAGCCGGTTTCACACGCTGCTGCTGTCGAACGTGCCGGCGATGTCGCCGCGGCTCGCATCCGAGGCGCGGCGCTTCACCTGGCTGGTCGACGTGCTCTACGACCGCCGCGTCAAGCTCATCATGTCGGCCGCGACGCCGCCCGAGGGGCTCTATACCGAAGGCCCGCTGGTGCACGAATTTCCGCGCACCGTCTCGCGGCTGAACGAGATGCAGTCGGCCGCGTTCCTCGATGAGGAGCGCCGGGTGGTCGATACTTCGCTCACATGAGCAACTTGCGATCCCGCCTGACGATGGCCGTGCTGCTGTCCGCATGCGGCCTGCCGGTGCCGGCCCAGGTGCCGGCCGACGCCGCTCAGCGCGACCGGATGCGGGCCGAGATCGGCGCCAGCCGCGACGCGGCGCAGGCGCTGTACCAGCAGCAGCTGCAGGAATGCAGCACCCGGTTCGTCGTCGCATCGTGCGTCGAGGCGGCGCGCAAGCAGCGTCACGATACGCTCAAGGAGCTCGACCGGCGCGAGACGGCGATCGACGATTTCGAACGCGAGCAGCGCGCCATCGGGCGGCGCGAGGCGATCGCGAAGAAAGAGGCCGAGGTGGAGGAGCGCGAACGCGAAGCGCAGGAGCGGGCGCGCGCTGCCGAGGACAGGCGCGCCGCGGCCGATACGTCCGCCCCGCAGCCCGACCCGGACGCGAGGCCCCCGCGCGAGGCGAAGGCACCGATATCGCCCCAGCAGCGGGCGGCGAACGAGGCCAGCGCGCGCGCGGCCTATGCGCTCAAGCAGTTGCAGGCCGAGGCGCGCCGGCAGGAGGCGGCACGCCGCAACGCCGAGCACGCGCAGAAGACCAATCCCGCGGCGCCGCTGCCGGTGCCGGGCGAAGCGGCGTCGCAGCCCGCGCCGGCCGCGGCCTCGCGGCCGTGATGCTCAGCCGCCCAGCGCTTCGACGCGCACCAGCGCGAGCGAAACGTTGTCGCCGCTGCCGCGCGCCCGCTGGCGCGCCTTGGCGATCAGCATTTCGCTTGCCTCGCGCGGCGGCAGCGTGTGCACGATCGCGCCGAGCTCGCGCGGCGTGAAGTAGTGCCACAGGCCGTCGCTGCAGGCGAGCAGGCTGTCTCCGAATTCGAGCCCGTCGATGCGCTTGACGGCGAGCGGCGGATCCTGCTGCGTGCCGAGGCAGCCGGTCAGCAGGTTGGACTGGGCGTGCGCGTTGGCGTCGGCCTCGGCGATCGTCCCCTCGTCGACCAGGCGCTGGACGTAGGAGTGGTCGATCGTGCGGCTCAGCATCTCCGCACCGCGGAAGTGGTAGACGCGCGAATCGCCGGCGTGGATCACGTCGCAGCCGCGCGCCGGGCCGATCAGGAAGGCCGCGACCGTGCTGTGCGGCTCCTCCTCCGAGGTGATCGCCGTCAGCTTGATCATCAGATGCGCTTCCATCACGATCTGCTCGAGCAGGGCCCTGGCATCGTCGCGCCGGGGCGCATAGCGCTCGAAGAGCTGCTCGGCGGTCAGGATGACCTGATCGGCCGCCTTGCGGCCGCCGCTCTTGCCGCCCATGCCGTCGGCCAGCACCGCGAGCACGCAGCCGGCGACGTGGGCGTGGCCGAGGATCCGGACCTGGTCCTGCTGGTAGGCGCGGTCGCCGCGATGAATGCCGGTTGCGGCCAGCAGCCGAAAGCCGGCGTCGTTCGCCGCCGGCGCCTGCGGCATGTCAGGGGCGGTCGAAAGCGGCATCAAGGGTGTCGGAAAGCATGGGCATCAAGGATAATCGCTTCGCGCCCACTCCCGGTGCCGACGGACCCCCGCGAATCGATGGAAGACAACCTGCATTCACCGCATCGTCGACTGATCGAACTCCGCATCGAGCATGCCGATCTGGACAACCTGATCGACCACGCCCGTGCCGAGGCACCGGAAGACGAGCTCGCGCTGCAGCGGCTGAAGAAGCGCCGCCTGCTGCTGCGCGACCAGATCGCCCATCTCGAGAGCCAGATCGAACCGCCCGAGCCGGCATGACGCCGGCGGGGGGCAGCGCGCTCGAGCACGCGGTCGACGCCAGCTTCGCGGCCGGCGGGGCGCTTGCATGCGCCGATCCGCTGTATGTGCCGCGCCAGGTGCAGCTCGAGATGGCGCGGGCCGTCGCCGCTGCGATCGAGGCGCGCGGCGCGCTCGTCGTCGAGGCCGG
>JACSRM010000218.1 GCA_014879745.1 Burkholderiaceae bacterium
GTTCAACACGGGAGCCAGCTTCTCAGCTTTGCGATCGATGCGGAAGATGACTTTGCGGAACGCTTACGCACCACCGCCAGGTCGTGCGCGATGAACAGGTAGGTCAGGCCGAGTTGCTGCTGCAGGTCCTCGAGCAGGTTGATGACCTGCGCGCGGATCGACACGTCCAGCGCCGACACCGCCTCGTCGCAGATGATCAGCTCGGGCCGCGCTGCCAGCGCGCGCGCGATGCCGATGCGCTGGCGCTGGCCACCCGAGAACTCGTGCGGGAAACGGCCCGCCATCGCCGGATTGAGCCCGACGCGGCGCAGCAGTTCGAGCACCTGGCTGCGATAGTCCGCGCCGTCCTGGCACAGCCGGTGCACCTTCAGCGGCTCGCCGACGATGTCGAGCACGCGCATGCGCGGATCGAGCGAGCCGTAGGGGTCCTGGAACACCATCTGCATCTTGCGCCGCACCTGGCGCAGCGCCGTGCCCTCCAGCCGCGTGATGTCCTGGCCGTCGAGCATCACGCTGCCGCCGTCGATGGGCACCATCCTGAGCACGGCCAGGCCCGTGGTGGACTTGCCGCAGCCGCTCTCGCCGACGATGCCCAGCGTCTCGCCGCGCAGCAGGTCGAAGCTCACGCCGTCGACGGCCTTGACGGTGCCGCCGCGCCCCAGGCCCAGCATCCCGCCGCGCAGGCGGAAGTGCACCTTCAGGTCGCGCACGCTCAGCAGCGTTTCAGCGTTCGGCATCGACGTCCACCCAGCAGGCCTTCCAGTGTTGCGCCGCCACCTGCGTCATCGGCGGGCGCTCGCTGCGGCAGCGCTCGATGGCATGGCGGCAGCGCGGGCTGAACGGGCAGCCCGGCGGCAGCTTCGCCAGATCCGGCGGCTGCCCGTCGATCGGCTCGAGCCTGACGCCCACCGGCTGGTCGAGCCGCGGGATCGAGCGCATCAGGCCCAGCGTGTACGGGTGCTTCGGCGCATGGAAGATGTCCGCCGCCGTGCCGCGCTCGACGATGTGCCCCGCGTACATGACGTTGATGCGGTCGGCGTAGCGCGCCACCACGCCCAGGTCGTGCGTGATCAGGATCATCGACGAGCCGGTCTGGCGCGTCACGTCGCGCAGCAGCTCCAGCACCTGTGCCTGCACCGTCACGTCCAGTGCGGTGGTCGGCTCGTCGGCGATGATGAGCTTGGGCTCGCACGCCAGGCCCATGGCAATCATCACGCGCTGGCGCATGCCGCCCGAGAACTCGTGCGGATACGCGGCGAGCCGGCGTTCGGGCTCGGCGATGCGCACCCGGCCCAGCAGTTCGCGGCAGCGCTGCCACACCTGCGCGCGGCCCCGCACGCGGCGATGGATCCTGATCGGCTCGGCAAGCTGCCAGCCGATCGTCAGCACCGGGTTCAGCGAGCTCATCGGCTCCTGGAAGATCATCGCGATCTCGTTGCCGCGCACCTGGCGCATCTGCTCGTCGTCGAGTTCGAGCAGGTCGCGGCCGTCGAACACGATGCGGCCGTGCACGATCTCGCCGGGCGGGCTGGGAATGAGGCCCATGATCGACATCGCGGTGATGCTCTTGCCCGAGCCGCTCTCGCCGACGATGGCCACCGTCTCGGCGCGCCGCACGTCGAAGCTGACGCCGTTGACCGCCTCGACCACGGCATCGCCCTGGCGGAACACCGTCTTCAGGTTCGAGACCTCGAGCAGCGTGTCCATCGGGCCGCCCCTACTTGCGTGCCTTGGCCCGGCGCACGCGGCCGCCGTAACGGCCGCCGCTGCCGCGCATGCGCGGGTCGATCAGGTCGCGCACGGCGTCGCCGAACATGTTGATGCCGAACACCAGCACGATCAGCGCTGCGCTCGGAAAGATCGTCAGCCACGGCGCGCGGAACATGAAGGTGCGCCCCTCGACGTTGAGCATGCCGCCCCATGCCGGCTGCGGCGGCGGGATGCCCATGCCGATGAAGCTCAGCGTCGCTTCGTACAGGATCACCGCGCCCAGGCGCAGCGCGAACAGCACGACCAGGATCGGCAGCACGTTGGGCAGGATGTGGGTCAGCAGGATGCGCCGCGTCGACGCGCCGATCGACTGCGCGGCCTTGACGTAGGCGTTCTCCTTGACGCTGAGCACCTGGGCGCGAACGATGCGCGATCCGGTGACGCCGAACACCAGCGCCAGCGAGAAGATCACCGTGCCCGTGCCCGGCCCCGCGACCGAGACGAGCAGCAGCAGGAACACGAGGTCGGGAAAGATCATCCAGCTGTCGACCACGCGCTGCATCGCCATGTCGACGCGCCCGCCGAGGTAGCCGCTGACGATGCCGATCAGCGCCGAGAGGACGATCGACAGGCTTGCCGCCGCGAAGGCCACCACCACCGACAGCCGCGCGCCATGCACGATGCGCGCGAAGAGGTCGCGCCCGAGCTGATCGGTGCCGAACCAGGCCTCGGCCGAGGGCGGCTGCAGGCGGTGCAGCGGGTCGATCGCGTTGTAGCCCTGCGGCGCGATGAGGTCGGCCGTCAGCGCGACCACCAGCATCAGCAGGCACAGCGCGCCGCCGACGGCGCCGAGGGGTTTCTCGCGCACCAGCCGGACCCAGAACTCCGCGAACGGATGCCGGCCGGGCGGGGCTGCCGCCTCGCCGCCCTGGGCCGGCGCACCTTCTTCGGGCACGCGCGGCTGCAGGGTTGGAACATGGCTCATGGTGTTGCGCCCCTGGGCTTCAGCGGTCGTAGCGGATGCGCGGATCGAGCCAGCCGTAGCACAGGTCGATCAGCAGGTTGACGAACACGACGAGCACCGCGAAGACCAGGAACACGCCGGTGATCACCGGGTAGTCGCGCTGGCGCACCGCGTCGAGCAGCAGGATGCCGGTGCCGGGCAGCGTGAAGATCAGCTCGAGCACGAAGATGCCGCCGAGCAGGACCGGCAGCAGGATGCCGATCAGCGTCAGCACCGGAATCATCGCGTTCTTCACCGCGTGGCGCAGCACCACCGCGCGCTCGCCCACGCCCTTGGCCCAGGCGGTGCGGATGTAGTCCTGCCGCATCACCTCGAGCATGCTGGTGCGCAGCACGCGCACGATCGCCGCCGTGGTGGCCGCGGCGGCAATCAGCGCCGGGATCGACATCGCGAGGAAGTTGTCGCGCGGCGACTCGGCGAACGGCACGTAGCGCGGCGGCGACCAGCCCCACCACATCGCCGGCAGCAGCAGCGCCAGCACACCCAGCACGAAACCAGGTACCGACACGAGCACGATGGCGAAGCTGCGCGCGGCGTTATCCAGCCACCCGTCCTGGCGCACCGCGGACCAGATGCCGATCGGCAGCGAAATGAGCAGCGCGTAGAACAGCGTCCACAACCCGAGCTCCAGGGTCAGCGGCAGCCGGTACAGGATCTCCTCCAGCACCGGGGTGTTGTAGCGGATCGAGATGCCGAGGTCTCCGCGCAGCAAGCCGCTCAGCCAGGCCAGATAGCGCTCGAAGAACGGACGGTCCAGCCCGAGCTGCGCCTGGAGCAGCGCGCGCGTCTTGGCCGGATCGCCGATATCTGGCATCTGCGCCATCAGCACGTCCACGGCGTCACCCGGGATCATGCGCAGCACGGCGAACAGGATCAGGCTCGTGATCAGCAGCGTCGGCACGATCGCCAGCACGCGGCGCAGGATATAGCTGCCCATCAGCCGGCCCTGCCGCGCGAAGACAAGGCCTTGGCGTTCATGTCGCGACCGCCGGCCGCTGCGCCATCGCTTCCAGGATGCCGCCGACGATGAAGCGCGTCAGCAGCGCCGCCGCTGCGGGATCGCGGCGGCGGTTCTCGCCGCGCGACAGGCGCTCCACGCGATGGTCCGTCAGGTGGTGCACGAAGGCGCCGAGGGCGAACTGGTAGCACCACGCGGCCTGGCCCCGCGTGGCATCGGGAAAGGTATCGCTCAGCGCGTCGATGAAGGCGTGCGCCATGGGGTCGAACTGCTCGCGCAGCACCTTGCGGTTCAGCGGCGTGTCGCGCGTCAGCAGCTCGCGCGCGGCCAGCAGGGCGTAGGTCGGCGGTGCATCCGGAGCGCGCCCGAGCACCGGGGCCACGAAGGCCTCGACGATGTGCTGCACGCGTGCCTTGCGGCCGGGCCGCCGCGGGCGCGGCGGCGACGCTTGCAGCGCCGTCACGCGCGCCTGCACGTTGCGGCTGCCGCGCGCGAACACCGCGGCGAACAGATGCTCCTTGCGCCCGTAGTGATAGTCGATCAGGCCCAGCGGCACTCCCGCCGCGTCGGCGATGCGCCGCAGCGACACCGCGGGGTAACCCTCGGTCGCGAACAGCCGCTCCGCCGCGACCAGGATCGCGCGTGCGCGGTCCACGCCGCCCTTGGCGGCGCGGGTCTCGCTGCGTGCTGCGGCGGCGGCTTGACGGCGCGAATCGGGCATGGCGACGAAATGTACAGAAATACTGGACTCGTGTCCAAATTTTCCGGATACTCGCGACGGATGCTGCCGCTTCATGCCGTGGATCGGCCCCGCATCGATCACCCCGACACACCCACTCCAGGAGACTCGACATGCGCCTTTGGACTTCGATCCGTGCGCTGGCCACCGCGGCCGGCGCTGCGTGGCTGGCGGCAGCGGCGGTGCCTGCCCATGCGGTGGAGCCGAACAACGAGCTGAACGTGGTGGGCCTGCTGCGCGCCTTCGATCAATGGAACTGGGACACCACGGCCTGGTTCTGGAAGACCAACCCCGACGCCTTCGGTATGGAATCGATGGGCCGCGGCAACCTGAAGAAAGGGCCGCGCGGCAGCAACGAGTACGGCTTCAACGCCGGCGACTTCGTCCCCTACCAGTTCGTCGAGGGCGCGCTGGCGGAGAGCTGGGAGGTCAAGCAGAACCCGCTGCGCATCCAGTTCAACCTGCGCAAGGGCGTCAACTGGCAGGAGATCCCGGGCGTGATGAAGGCAAGGCCGCTGGTCGCGGCCGACGTCATCAACAACTTCAAGGTCATGAAGGCGGCGCCGAAGAACATCAAGGGATTCTGGGAATACGTCGATCGCTGGGAAGCGCCCGACGACCACACGGTGGTGGCCTACCTGAGCCGCTGGCAGGCGGACTGGGACTACCAGCTGCTATGGGGCTACTACAACGGCATCCAGCCGCCCGAGCGGCTCGCGCTGTCGAACGAGCAGCGCGCCCAGTGGCAGACGATCGCAGGCACCGGGCCCTACCGCCTGGCCAACTGGCGCGCCGGCCAGCCGGTGGTCTACGAACGCAACCCCGGCTACTGGGACAGCGTGACGCTCGACGGCAAGTCCTACAAGCTGCCGCTCAACAGCAAGGTCATCGTGCACAACCTGGCCGACGTGACCGCCGCCATCGCCGCGCTGACCACCGGCCGCGCCGATCTGTGGCAGGGCATCCCGCCGAACAGCGTGCCCGACGTCAAGCGCGCCGCCCCCGACCTGAAGTGGCACGAATACGTTGCCGCCACCGGCACGCAGATCGCGCTGCCGGTCAACCGCAAGCCGTTCGACGACGTGCGCGTGCGCCGCGCGCTGAACGTGGCGATCGACGGCAACGCGCTGCTGAAGGGCGCACTCGACGGCAAGGGCGTGCTGTTGAACTTCCCGTTCAGCGCCACCTGGAGCGGCCTGGCCACGCCGATCGAGCAGCTGGCGCCGGCGGCGCGGGAGATGTTCGCCTACAACCCGCAGCGCGCGCGCGAGCTGCTGAAGGAGGCCGGCTATCCGAACGGCTTCGAGTTCGACCTGATCTACCCGCAGGCCAACTCGGTTCACGCCGACATGGTGCCGATGCTGCAGGCGTTCTACAAGCAGGTCGGCGTCACGATGAACGCCAAACCGATGGAGCAGGCGGCCTACGACGCGCAACGCCGCAACGCCGAACGCACGGCGGCCTATCTGTACGACACCTCGCACGGCACGCCGGTGGCGGTGCTGCGCAAGTCGTTCCAGCGCGATCAACCTTGGAACCCCATGTTCTATGCGTCGGACGAGTTCGACAAGCGCTTCAAGGACTTGCTGACCGAAATGAACCCCGAGACGGCGCGCACGAAATCGCAGGCGCTCAACCGCTGGATCATCGAGGAGGAGGTGCCCTATGTCTTCCTGCCCAGCGGGCGCGGCTACACCGCCTGGTGGCCGTGGGTGAAGAACTTCCATGGCGAAACCAGCACGGGTGCCTGGGATCCGGCCTTCATCTACGCCAACATCTGGATCGACAACGCAGAGAAGCAGCGCATGCTGAGCGGCCGCCGTTGACCCGGTTTCGCGTCCCGGGCGATGCCACCTTCCCGGCAGCACGCGCCCGCGCATGAAGAGCACGGCGGCAGACATCGGCGCGCTGCGCGAACGGGCGTTCGGCTCGCATCATGAGCTGATTCGCGCGCACGCCGCGCTGCGGCCGCACAAGCCGGCGATGATCCAGGACGAGCGGCGCCTCAGCTATGCGCAGCTCGACGCGCTGATGGACCGCATCGCCGCGGCCCTGCAGCGCGACGACGTCGAGCCCGGCGGCTGCGTGGCGATCTGCGCTGCGACATCGATCGAGTACGGCGCCGTCTTCATGGCCGCGCCGCGCGCGGCCGCGGGGGTCGCGCCGCTGTCGCCGTCGTCGACGCCGCAAAGCCTGATGGCGATGCTCGACGACTGCGGCGCCTGCATCGTATTCCTCGATGCCGCCGTGGCGCAGGCGCTGGCGCCGCTGCGCTGCTCGCCGCGGCCGGCCTGGGTCATGCTCGACGAATCGGACTTCGGCGTGCGCTTGCAGGACTGGCTCGCGCAGGCCGGTGCGCAGCCGCGGCCCGAGGCGCTCGACCCGGACGCGGCGTTCAACATCATCTACTCGTCGGGCACGACCGGCACGCCCAAGGGCATCGTGCAGTCGTACCGCCTGCGCTGGCTGCAGCTGATGCGCGAGCCGGGCCATGACTACGAGGCGGATGCGGCGAACGTCAACCTGATCTCGACGCCGCTGTACTCCAACACCACGCTGGTGAGCTTCCTGCCGACGCTGGCCAATGGCGGCACGCTGGTGCTGCAGCCGAACTTCGATGCCGTCGAGTATCTGGAGCTCGCGCAGCGGCACCGCGTCACGCATGCGATGCTGGTGCCGGTGCAGTACCGGCGGCTGCTGGCGGTGCCGGACTTCGACCGCTACGACCTGTCGAGCTTCGTCATGAAGTACAGCACCAGCGCACCCTTCGCGGTCGACCTGAAGGCGCAAGTGCTCGAGCGCTGGCCCGGCGGTCTCACCGAGTTCTACGGCATGACCGAAGGCGGCGCCTCGTGCCATTTGCTGGCGCACGAGCGGCCCGACAAGCTGCACACGGTGGGCTGCCCGATGCCCGGCCATGAGATGCGTGTCATCGACGAGGCCGGCCGGGAGCTGCCAGCAGGCGAGATCGGCGAGATCGTCGGGCGCTCGCCGATCATGATGAACGGCTATCTCAACCAGCCCGGCAGGACGAGTGAAGCCGAGTGGTGCGACGCGCAAGGCAACCGCTTCATCCGCACCGGCGACGTCGGCCGCTTCGATGCCGACGGCTTCCTCACCTTGATGGACCGGCGCAAGGACATGCTCATCTCCGGCGGCTTCAACGTCTATCCGAGCGACCTCGAGGCAGTGCTGGTGCAGTGCGACGGCGTGCTCGAAGCCGCCGTGGTCGGTGTGCCATCGCAGCGCTGGGGCGAAACGCCGGTGGGCTTCGTCGTGCCGCGGCCCGGCCGCACGCTGGACGCGGCCGCCGTGCGCGCGTGGGCCAACGAACGACTCGGCAAGACGCAGGCGATCAGCGCCATCGAGGTCGTGCCGGCGCTGCCGCGCAGCGCGATCGGCAAGGTGTTGAAGCGCGAGCTGCGCGACGCCTGGCGCGCGCCGCCCCATTCGGGTTCGAGCTGACTGGGATCGCACCCGCCGCCCCTTGGAGGACACCATGCCATTGCCCCTGCGCCGGATCGTCACCGGCGACGACGCCGCCGGCCGTTCGGTCATCGTTTCCGACGGCCCCACGCCGAACACCTTCGGCCCGCCCGGCGATCCCGTCCTGATCAATTTCTGGGCGACGTTCCAGTCGCCGCCGGACTTGCGCGACAGCGCCGATCCTGCGGCCGGGCCGATCGCGCTGCACTCCGGCCGCGGCGGCGCCACGTTCCGCTTCTTCCGTGTGCCGCCGGAAACGGCCTTCGCCCACCTGAGCGATGCCGAGCGCCGTCAGGGCACGGCCGCGTACTACGCGCAGGTCGGCGCGGCCGATGCCTACGATCCGACGGGCCGCCACCCCGCCTTCCATCGCACGCGTTCGGTCGACTTCATCGTGCTGCTCGAAGGCGAGGTGACCTTGATGCTCGACGACGCCGAGACCGACCTGAAGCCCTTCGACGTCGTCGTCCAGCGCGGCACGAGTCATGCGTGGGTGAATCGCGGTGAGCGCACCGCGCTGATGATGGCCGTGCTGCTGGACGCCGGCGAAGTAGACTGACCACGCCCTTTCGGCGGCGCCGCAGGGCCTCGGCCCGCCAGCCGCCAACTTCTTGGAGAAGCTCATGCCGCGCAGATTCGTCGACTTGTCGATCTACCTGGAAAACGACGTCATCTCGGACCCCCCACCCTTCGGGCCGAAGATCCAATATTTCACGCATGAGAACACGGTGGGCCAGATCACACCCTTCTTCCCCGGCCTGAAGAAGGAAGACCTGCCCGATGGCGAGGGCTGGGCCGTCGAGCAGGTGAGCCTGTCCACCCACAACGGCACCCATCTGGACGCGCCCTACCACTTCCACTCGACGATGGACAAGGCGCTGGGCGAGAAGAAGCCCGCCATCACGATCGACGCGGTGCCGCTGGAGTGGTGCTTCCAGCCCGGCGTCAAGCTGGACTTTCGCCACTTCGCCGACGGCTACGTGGTCACTGCCGCCGACGTCGAGGCGGAGCTGAAGCGCATCGGCCATACGCTCGAGCCGCTGGAGATCGTCGTCGTCAACACGCGCGCCGGCAGCCGCTACGGCAACGACGACTACGTCTCGGCCGGCTGCGGCATGGGCTACGAGGCCACCATGTACCTGCTCGGGCGCGGCGTGCGCCTGACCGGCACCGACGGCTGGAGCTGGGACGCGCCCTTCGTGCACACCGCCAAGAAGTACGGCCAGTCGCACGATGCCGGGCTGATCTGGGAAGGCCACAAGGCCGGGCGCGACATCGGCTACTGCCACCTGGAAAAGCTGCACAACCTCGAGGCGCTGCCGGGCGACGGCTTTTTCATCAGCTGCTTCCCGCACAAGATCCGCGGCGCCTCGGCCGGCTGGACGCGCGCGGTGGCGATCTTCGACGAGGCGCTGCTGGCCAGCGCCTGACTATTTCACCCCATTTTCACCGTGCCCGTTGTCATGTCACTGAATCCCACCCACGACCCCGCCGCGCGCAGCTGGCTCGCCGCGGCCAACGAGGCAGCTTGCGATTTCCCGATCCAGAACCTGCCGTTCGGCGTGTTCCGCCGCACCGGCAGCAGCGAGGCCGCGCGGGGCGGCGTGGCCATCGGCGATGCCATCGTCGACCTGGCCGCCCTGGCGCGCGACGCTGTGCTTACCGGCCCGGCCGCGCGTGGCGCCGAAGCCTGTGCGCAGGCCACGCTCAACGACTTCATGGCCTCGGGGCCCGAGGTCTGGAGCGCGCTGCGGCACGCGTTGTTCGGCCTGCTGCACCAGGGTGCCGAAGGTGCGGGCCTGCAGGCCGTGCGCGCATGCCTCGTGCCGCAGGCTGCAGCCGAGATGCTGCTGCCTGCGCGTATCGGCGACTACACCGACTTCTACACCTCGATCCACCACGCGCTGAACGTCGGCCGCGTGATCCGGCCCGACGACCCGCTGACGCCGAATTTCCGCTGGCTGCCGATCGCCTACCACGGCCGCGCATCGAGCGTGGTCGTCAGCGGCAGCGACTTCCATCGCCCCTGGGGACAGGCGCTGCCGCCCGGCGCGCCGGCACCGGTGCTCGGCCCGTGCGCCAGGCTGGACTTCGAGCTGGAGATGGGCATGTACGTCGGCCCGGGCAACCCTCGCGGCCGGCCGATCCCCCTGGCCGAGGCCGAGCAGCATATCTTCGGCATGTGCCTGCTCAACGACTGGTCCGCGCGCGACCACCAGTTCTGGGAGATGAATCCTCTCGGCCCCTTCCTCGGCAAGAACTTCTGCACCAGCGTGTCGCCTTGGGTGGTGACGATGGAGGCATTGGAGCCGTTTCGCGTGCCCTTCGAGCGCGCGGCCGGCGAGCCGCAGCCGCTGGCCTATCTGGACACTCCCGCCAACCGTGCGCGCGGCAGCCTGGACGTGCAACTCGAAGTCGTGCTGCAGAGCGCGCGGCACCGCGAACTCGGGTTGGCCGGCGACCGGCTCTGCGCCACCAGCTTCCGCCACCAGTACTGGAGCGTCGCGCAGATGGTCAGCCAGCACACGGTGGGCGGCTGCAACCTGCAACCGGGCGACCTGCTGGGCACCGGCACGATCTCCGGACCGACACACACGCAGTGCGGTGCCATCGTCGAACTCAGCAAGGGCGGCACGCAGAAGGTGGCGCTGCCCGGCAGCGGCGAGGAACGCAGCTTCCTGCTGGACGGCGACACCGTGATCCTGCGCGGCTGGTGCGACCGCCCGGGTGCGGCACGCATCGGCTTCGGGCAGTGCCGCGGCACGGTGCTGCCGGCGCTGGCTTCGGCGGCCTGACGCCGCCGCCGCAGCCTGCGGCGGCCGCCGGCCGGCCACAGCAGGCCCTGGTGCGAGGCGCGGTCGAAGTTGCCATCGATGCGGCGCAGTTCGGGCCGGTCTTCGGCGCGCGCCGCAACGATGCCCACCACCCGGTGGTGGCTCGCTCCCAGGCCACCGGCAGCGTGTTCGGTGGCAGCGGAAAGCGCACATCGCCGATCGACACCGTCACCCGCACCGGCTGGCCCCTCACCCGCACAGGCTGCTCGCCGACGAAGCGCAACACGCGCTCGGTCAGCCGCTCCACCTGCTCGGCCGGCACCTGCGGCGCAAGCATCAGGAGCGCCTCGCCACCCCAGCCCGGCAGGGCGCCGCCACGCACCGTCTCGTTGAGCCGCCTGGGCATCGCGAGCGCATCATGGGCGGCGGCGCGACGTTGCATCTTGCTCTGCCGTGAAACGTCAAGTTTCATCATGATGGAAATGACCATGACGATTCCTGTCCGCGAAAAGTTCTCCTCCCGAGCCGCGCCGGAAGTGCTGGCCGCACTGCGCCAGATCACAGCGCACCAGGGTCGACAGTTTCAGGCGGTGCTCGATGAGGCGCTGCGCGACTACATCGACCGGCAGCAGAAGGAGCGCCCGCGCCGCCATGTGATGGCGGCGTTTGCCTCGAGCCTCGACGATTTCGATCGCCTTTACCGCGAACTGGCCAAGTAAGCCGTGGCGCACGACGAGGCTGCGGCGCTGCTGGAAAGCCTGGCGATCAACCACCCGTTCATCGACGGGAACAAACGGGTCGCCTTTGCCGCCGCGGACGTGTTCCTGCGCATCAATGGATGGCGGCTGCGCCGTGCGCCGATGCAAATCCACGCGGAGATGATCCGGATGTTCGAGTCGGGCAACTTCGATATCGCCCGCCTCGAGCCATGGCTGCGCGGATTCGGGAATGCTGATGGCGAGTGACCTGGCGAAGCCGGTGGACGTGCTGCCGCGGCGCGATCGACACGAGAGCACTTAACATCAAACTCGTACCCCGCTCACACGCATCCGCAGACTGGCGGCAGCGGCGCACAGCGCCTGCCCTCCTCCTGTTCGGACTTGGCTGGTTTTCCGCGACGCCTTCGGTCCTTCTGCGGTAGCCCATGCTTGCGACCACGCCCCCAGTGCCCTTCACGCACCGGCGGGGATCGGCGATGAACGCTGCGATCGCCGCCTCGCCGAAGAGAATTCGCCCGAAGAGCCGCGCCGGCGACGGCAGACGTTCTGGTTGCGTCCTCAGCCAGTTACAGTGAGTGCACCAAATCGGGCCAAACCGAAACAAAGCCAGCCAAAACAATTCAGCTGTAAGTTGTTGATCGTTAAGTGATTTCCATGGCCCGGAGGGGTTTGAACGTCGGGCGCCAAGCCGCGCCAGTGCTCGGTCTTGGCGGAACAGGCCGATTCTGTTCCCCCGGTCTGTTCCCCTATCTGGAAAGTTACCTCTTTTCAGCCGAATCGAACTGCCACATCCGGCTCGCTTGAGGCCGATAGGGATCAAGAGACAGCGCACGCCAGTGCGGTTCAGAGCACCCTCGGCCTAGCGAGCCAGCTGGCGACGTGCGGGCACTCCGCCTCGATCCGTGCAAGCCCGATTCGTTCGGCCGCAATCGGACCATGCCGTAACTTGCGGTACGACGGATTTCGCAGCAACCCTTCCAGCCGCGCAGATGGCTTGGTCTCGTGCCCGTCGTTGATGTCCTCCGGCGTTGCCGCTCCGGCGCGGGTCTGTAGCAGGGCCGGCGCGCCAGCCGCCCAGCCGGACTCGACCGCAGCCAGTGAAGCGACATCGCTGAACAGCAGCGTCTCGAACGCATGGGGCTGTCCGTGCGGGATGAAACGGGCAGGGTCGCAACCGCAGTGCTGCACCACGTCCGCTTGCAGCGCGGCTTCCAGCATCTGCAGCCTTGCGGGAACGGCCGGTTGCGCCATGGCAGTCTCTTAGCCTGGGAAGTCGGGCGCCAACCGGTACAGATCGATCAGCGTGGTAACGGCAACCACCCGCCCCTTCATGGGAGCGAGTGGATAGCTTGATGAATCGAGTTGTGATCACGCGGCCTCGGCATGACCGCCTGCCAGATAGGCTGACTTGACTTCGGAGCTGTTGAGCAACTCGGCCCCTGTGCCAAACAATACGACTTCACCGTGTTGGAGGACGTATGCGTGATGCGCCAGGCGCAATGCGTGGTGAGCGTTCTGCTCGACCAGCAGTACCGTCATACCGTGGGTCTGGTTGACCTCGTGAATGATCTGGAAGATCTTGCGGATGTATATCGGTGCGAGCCCCAACGAGGGCTCATCGAGCAACAGCAAACGCGGACGGCTCACCAGCGCCCTGCCGATCGCGAGCATTTGCTGCTCGCCCCCTGACAGTGTTCCCGCACGCTGTTCCCTACGCTGTTCCAGGATCGGAAAAAGAGCGAAGACACGCTCGATGTCCGCGTTCCAGTGCTGCGGGTCGACGAAAGTAGCTCCGAGCTTGAGGTTCTCCATCACGGTCATTCGCGGGAAGATGCGACGACCCTCAGGCGACAGCGCGATTCCGAGCCTTGGCACCTTGTGCGATGGAACGCGGCTGATGTCCTGGCCACGAAAGAGAATCTGCCCCGAGGAGATGCGCGGCGCCCCGAAGATACTCTTCATCAGAGTCGACTTGCCGGCACCGTTGGCGCCGATCAGGGTCACGATTTCGCCCTCACGGACTTGAATGCGAATGCCACGCAGCGCTTCGATGGGGCCGTAGTGCGCATGGACATCCCTGAACTCGAGCATCATGCTGCGGCCTCCTCGGTCGCTCCGCGGTCGCCGTTGACTTGATCTTCGGTGTCCGGCTCGCCCAGGTAGGCCGAAATGACGTGCGGGTCGTTCTGTACCTGCTCTGGCGATCCCTCGGCAATCTTCCGGCCGTAGTTCAGCACCACGACGCGCTGCGAGACCTTCATGACGACATCCATGTCGTGCTCGACGAGCAGCACGGCAATGCCCTCGCCAGTGATCAGGCTCAGCAGAAGTTCGTTCAGCGCGGCGGACTCTCTGGGGTTGAGCCCGGCGGCCGGCTCATCGAGGCAGAGGATGCGAGGCCCCGCAGCCATGGCACGTGCGATCTCGACGCGACGCTGCACTCCATAGGCCAGGGCACCTGCCGGTGAGTCGGCGTGACCCAGGAGGTCGAACCGCCGCAAGAGCGCCAGAGCTGTCTGCACGGCATCGACTTCCGCGTTGCGGAATCGCGGCAGGCCGAGCAAACCAGCCAGCGAGAAGGCGCTGGCGTGCTGGAGCACGTTGTGTTGGGCCACGACCAGGTTCTCCAGCACCGTCATCTTCGGGAACAGGCGGATGTTCTGGAACGTGCGCAGGATCTGCGCCGAGCGCGCCAACTGGTGACTGGGCAGACCTTCGAGCCGCAGGCGTCCATGCTCCGGGTGTTGCATCGTGACCGTGCCCGAAGTCGGCCGATAGAACCCGGTCAGGCAGTTGAAAAGCGTCGTCTTGCCGGCGCCGTTCGGGCCGATGATCGACGTGATCTCACGGCCCTGAACCGACATGGACAGATCGTCGATGGCAGTCACGCCGCCGAAGCGCATCGTGAGATGGTCGACCTCCAGCAGTGGGGGCGTGGACGCGCTCATGTCGACACCGTCGCTTCCTGGAGCGGGACGCCGCGTCCTCGATCGATCGACGTCAGCGTCGCGCGTCGCTCGGAGAGCAGCCCGCCCGGTCGCCAGACCATGATAGTCACCATCGCCGCGCCGAAGAGCAGCATGCGGTACTCGCTGAAGTTGCGGCCCAGTTCGGGCAGCAGCACCAGCATGCACGCGGCCAGGACCACACCGAACTGGCTGCCCGATCCGCCCAGCACGACGATCGCCAGGATCACCGCGCTCTCGATGAACGTGAAGCTCTCGGGGGAAATGAACCCCTGTCGCGCCGCGAAGAAGACACCGGCAAAACCGCCCAGCGCCGCGCCCAGTGCGAATGCCGACAGCTTGACGTTGGTCACGTTGATGCCCAAGGCCTTGCATGCGATCTCGTCCTCGCGCATGGCTTCCCAGGCCCTTCCAATCGGCAGGCGTCGCAGGCGCAGGACCAGCAGGTTGGTCAACAGCGCAAGACCGAGGATCACGAGGTACAGAAAGACCATGCGGTGCCAGGGCGCGTAGTCCACGCCCAGCAAGCCGGCCACGGTCGGTGTGTCGCCGGGTGGCGCGAAGGGCAGGCCGAACAGCGTCGGCCGCGGGATCGACGAGATGCCGTCGGGACCATGCGTCAGCTCGGTCCAGTTGATGAGGATCAGGCGGATGATCTCTCCGAAGCCCAACGTGACGATGGCCAAATAGTCGCCCCGCAGTCGTAGCACCGGGTAGCCCAGCAACACGCCGAAGAACGCAGCCATCACGCCGGCCAATGGCAAACACCACCAGAAGGAGAAGCCGAACTGCGTCGCCAACAACCCATACGTGTAGGCGCCAACCGCATAGAAGGCAACGTAACCCAGGTCCAGCAGCCCGGCCAGCCCCACCACCACGTTGAGCCCCCAACCGAGCATGACGTAGATGAGGACCGTGGTCGCCGTGTCGACGACGTATCGGTTGTCGTGGAAAGCGAACGGCAGCGCCACGGCGATGCCGAGCGCGACAGCGCCCGCGATCTTCGACGCGCCGCCCGTGCGCATGGAGACGGCCGACTGCGGTGCCGGCTTGCTGTGTGCCCTGCGTTGTCGGTCGAACAACCACCGCACGACCAGACGGGCCACGAAGACCCCCGCGGCGCCCATGAGCAGCCAGCTCCAGCGTGTTTGAACTCGGAGTTGTCCGCCCACATCGACAGTCGTCAGACCGACGAACGGGATGCCGAGCATGAACGCGATCAACGAGGCCAGCCCCGCATCGGTGAGCCAGCGCCGAGGGCTCGCACCTTTGTCTTTGGTGCTCGGAGGCATCACACCTTCTCCACTTCCGGACGGCCGAGGAGGCCGGAGGGGCGGAAGACCAGCACGAGGATCAGGATGGCGAAGACCGCGACATCCTTGTACTCGGCCGAGAAGTAGCCCGCGTAGAACGCCTCGATCAGGCCAATCAGGAGCCCCCCGAGCATCGCGCCGGGCAGCGAACCGATCCCGCCGAGCACCGCGGCAGTGAAGGCTTTGATCCCGGCGAGGAAGCCGATGTAGAAGTCGATCACGCCGTAGTAGAGCGTGACCAGCATGCCGGCCACGCCTGCCATGCCCGCGCCGATCATGAACGTCATCGATATGGTCCGGTCGACGTTGATGCCCAACATGCGAGTCATGTCCGCGTCCTGTTCGCAGGCGCGCTGCTGACGTCCGAAGGCAGTTCGCGAGATCATCCAGGTGAACCCGGCTAGCATCACGGCGGTGGCCGCGACGATAAGCAACTGCACATGGGACACGCGGACCGACGCCGCGCCCGAGCCAAAGAATTCGAACCCTCCCGGCAGCATCGGCGGCAGTTGCTTGATGCGTGCGCCTTGCAGCAGCTGGACGGCGTTCTGGAGAAAGATGGAGGCGCCGATGGCGGCGATCAGCGGCGCGAGCCTGGTGGAGCCGCGCAGCGGTCGATAGGCGACGCGCTCGACCGCCCATCCGTAGCCCGCGGTGAAGATCACCGAGACGAGCAGCACGAGCAGCAGGGCCAGCGGCAGGGAAGTGATCCCTGCCGCTGCCAGTATCGTGAACGCAGTCAGCGAGACGAACGCGCCCATCATGTAGATTTCGCCGTGCGCGAAGTTGATCATCCCGAGGATGCCGTACACCATCGTGTAGCCGATGGCGATCAGGCCGTAGAGCGATCCGAGCGTCAGCCCGTTGATCGTCTGCTGCAGGAACTGCGACATGGTTGAGGCCCTCTTCGACAAACTGCTCTCAGGTCACTTGACCACGTCGTACTGGCCGCCCTTCCACTGGTAGACGATGAAGCCGGGCTTCTTCGGGTCGCCCTTGGCGTCGAACTCGACCTTACCCAGCACGGTATTGAAGCTGCCGCCGGCCAGCGCCTTCTGAACGTCGTCGTACTTCAGGTTGCCCGCCTTCTGGACGGCCTGGGCGTAGACCTGGACGGCCGCGTAGCAGAACAGCACGTAGCCCTCGGGCTCGATCTTGCTTTCGCGGAACTGCTTGACCACGGCGGCCGATGCGGGATCCTTGCGCGGGTCCGGGTAGAAGGTGAACAGCGTTCCCTCGAGCGCCGGTCCGGCCGCCGCGGCCAGTTCGTTGCTGGTCGACGTGTTGCCACTCATCACCTGCAGCTTCAGGCCACCCTGAGCGGCCTGGCGAAGGATCAGCCCGAGTTCGGTGTAGTAGCCGCCGTAGAACAGCACGTCGACGCCGCCAGCCTTGAGCTTGCTGATCAGCGCCGTGTAGTCCTTCTCGCCGGCGGTGATCGATTCGCGCAACGCCGGCACGACCTTATTGTCCGCCAGAACCTTGGTGACGACGTCAGCTTGGCCCTTGCCGAACGCGCTCTTGTCGTCGACGACGGCCACCTTCTTCCCGGGGAACTTCTTGGCGATGTACTCGGCCGCAACGGCGCCCTCCTGATCGTCGCGTCCCGTCAGCCGGAAGATGTTCTTCAGGCCACGATCGGTGACCTTGCCGTTGGTCGAGATGGTGATGATCGGCGTCTGCGCCTCGTTGTAAACCTCCGAGGCAGGGATAGTGGAACTCGAGCAGTAGTGCCCCACGATGGCCGAGACCTTCTTGTTGACCATCGCGTTGGCCACCGCCACCGCCTGCTTCGGGTCGCAGACGTCGTCGCCGACTTCCACCTTGAGCTTCTGCCCCAGCACGCCACCCGCCGCGTTGATGTTTGCAACGGCGGCTTCGACGCCGTTGCGCATCTGCTCGCCGCCGGAGGCGTACTGTCCCGACATGGGTCCCGCCACGCCGATCACGATATCGGCGCGCGCGCCGATGGATACGAGCAAGCCGGCCGCAGCGATCAATGCGGTGGCGATGCGATGGGTACTGTGCATGAGTGCTCTCCAGGGAAGTGGCAAGTGGATTGATGTGCAGGCGCACGCCGCGCGGCGCCGACCGAGCGCTACTCGGTGATGCAGATTTTCGGATTTCAGAAGGTCTAATGTCTTGCAGTCTTGCCGACGTGTTTTTGCGGCAATCTGCATAGTTACATCGGGTATTCCCGAAGCCAGCAGATTTCCCCGCCGGTTGCAAGGGGTGTCGAACCCAGCCCTTGCCGTGAACGCATGACGCAGTCTTATGCCTCGTCTTCAGGAGACAACTCTCTAGCGAGCGCGCTCATGCAGTGCATTGCCGAGAAAGCCTGGATCGGTCGCAGGCCACCCGGGTAGAGCGGCACAGCCATCAACTGGACGTTTGGCCACGCGCCTCCGTGGTGCGTGTATCTGCACAGTCAGAATCTACCTATTGCTATGCAGATTTCCGCATCTTTGTGGCTTCAAAGAATCGAGACACCGCGGCTGCGACCGAGCACACTCTCCACCGTGCCGGCTCACTTCAATCGCCGCGCCGGCGACTTCCCTTAACTCACAAGCACGGAGCCTTCAATGCACGTTCTTCCGTATGTCAACGAACCCTACGACACCTTCACGTCGCCTGCGGCGCAGGAGGAGATGCGTGCCGCTCTTGCGGAGGTGCGCAGCCAGTTCGGCCAGACCTATCCCGCGGTGATCGGCGGCAAGAGGGTGCAGCGCGATGCGCTGATCGTGTCCACGAACCCTTCGGCGCCGAGTGAAGTGGTCGGCAAGGCCAGCCGCGCCACGCGCGAAGACGCCGAAGCCGCTCTGGACGCTGCCTGGAAGGCCTTCGACAGCTGGAAGCTGTGGAAGCAGGAAGACCGCTCCCGGGTCATGCTGAAGGCAGCGGCCATCATGCGTCGGCGCAAACGCGAGCTCGAAGCCTGGCTGGTCTACGAGATCGGCAAGAACTGGGTCGAGGCCAGCGCCGAAGTGGCGGAGATGATCGACTTCACCGAGTACTACGCGCGCCAGGCCCTGCGCCACGTCGGCGGTCTCGGCCACCTCAACGCCTTCCCGGGCGAGGAGAACCAGAGCTTCTACATCCCGTTGGGTGCCGGCCTGACGATCGCGCCGTGGAACTTCCCGATGGCGCTGATGACCGGCATGACCGTGGGTGCGGTCGTGGTCGGCAACACCGTCGTGTGCAAGCCGGCCGAGGACACAGTGGTCGCGATCGCCAAGATGGCCGAGATCTTCGAGGAAGCCGGGCTGCCGCCGGGCGTGATCAACTACCTGCCGGGCCTCGGCTCGGAAGTGGGCTCCTATCTGGTGGAGCACCCGCGCACGCGCTTCATCAACTTCACCGGGAGCCTGGCGACCGGCAAGCGCATCAACGAGGCGGCGGCCAAGGTGGGCGAAGGTCAGCGTTGGTTCAAGCGCGTCTTCCTCGAGCTGGGCGGCAAGGACGCCATCCTCGTCGACGAGACGGCCGACCTCGACGCCGCGGCACTGGGCGTGATCCAGAGCGCCTACGGATACCAGGGTCAGAAGTGCTCGGCGTGCTCGCGCCTGGTCATTGTCGACAGCGTCTACGACCGGTTGATCGAGCGCGTCGTCGAGCGCGCCAAGAGCCTGCGCGTGGCAGCGGCGGAGACGAACCCCGACATGGGCCCGGTGTGCAACCTTGCGCAGGACGCAAAGGTGCGCGAGTACCTCGGCATCGGGCGCAGCGAAGGCAAGCTCCTGGTGGGCGGTCGTCGTATGGACGGCGATGGCTTCTTTTTCGAGCCCACGGTCTTCGGCGACGTGGCCCCCACGGCGCGGTTGGCACAGGAGGAGGTCTTCGGACCGGTCGTCGCCGCGATCCGCGTCAAGAACTTCGACGAGGGCCTGGCCGTGGTGAACAACACCGTCTACGGCCTGACCGGCGCTCTCTACTCGCGTGATCGCGCCCGCATCGAGCTGGCACGTCGCGAGTTCCACGTCGGCAACCTGTACTTCAACCGCAAGTGCTCGGGTGCTCTGGCAGGCGTGCAGCCCTTCGGCGGCTTCAACCTGACGGGCACCGACACCAAGACCGGCGGCCCGGACTACCTGCTGCAGTTCCTGCAGATGAAGTCGGTGGCCGAGCGTCTCTGATCTGGAGCCGACGCATGAGCTTCATCGCCGAACGCCTGGCCGTGATCGCACGGGCCGAGACCATGGAGATGGCCGCGCGCGCCGCTGAGTTGCGGCGCCGGGGGCACGATGTGGTCTCGCTGTCGCAGGGCGAACCCGACTTCGATACGCCGGATCACATCCAGCAAGCTGCGATCCGCGCCATGCGCGAGGGCAAGACCCGCTACACCGAGGCCGCAGGCATGTTGCCGCTGCGCGAGGCGGTGGTGGCCAAGATGGCGGCTGACCACGGACTGCGCTACACCCCCGACCAGGTCAGCGTCACCGCCGGAGCCAAGCAGGCGATCTTCAATGCCTTCCTCGCGTCGTTGAATGCAGGCGACGAAGTCGTGGTGCCGGCGCCGTGCTGGGTGTCCTACCCGGAGATCGTCAAGCTCACCGGCGGCACGCCCGTGGTCGTGGAGTGCCCGCGCGAGGCCGGCTTCAAGCTCACCGGCGCACAACTGGAGGCAGCCATCACGCCGCGTACCAAGTGGCTGATGCTGAACTCGCCGTCGAACCCGACGGGCGCGGTCTACTCGCGTGCGGAACTGGCCGCGCTGGCCGAGGTGCTCACCCGCCATCCACAGGTCTGGGTGCTGACCGACGACATCTACGAGAAGCTGGTCTACACCGAGGCCCCGTTCGAGACCATCCTGCAGGTGGCGCCCGAACTCCAGTCGCGTGCGCTGGTGATCAACGGCGTATCCAAGGCGTACTGCATGACCGGATGGCGCATCGGCTACGCCGTCGGTCCGCGCGAACTGATCAAGGCGATGAACCTGGTGCTCGGCCAGAGCACGAACAACTCCAATGCCATCGCCCAGGCCGCGGCCATCGAGGCGCTGACTGGCGAGCAGTCTTGCCTGACCACCTTTCGTTCGGCCTTCAGGGAACGGCGCGACTTCATCGTCGCCGCGCTGCGGGACGTTCGCGGACTGAGCGTTGACGTGCCCGACGGTGCGTTCTACGTCTACGTGTCGTGTGAAGCCCTGATCGGCAAGCGCACGCCCCAGGGCAGCGTGCTGGCGACCGACCGCGACTTCGTGCGCTACCTGCTGGACCAGGCGCAAGTCGCCGTCGTCTCTGGAACGGGCTTCCTGCATTCGTCGTACTTCCGCGCTTCGTACGCCGCCGGCCTGCCGAAGCTCGAGCAGGCTGTCCAACGCATCGCTACCGCCGCGGCCGCGCTTTCCTGAGCAGGAACATGAGTCGACACACCCTCATCATCGGCGGCGGCGGCATGGGTTCGGCCACCGCCTGCTTCCTGTCCGAGATGGCAGGGCCGGGCGAACGAATCACCGTCGTGGAGCGCGACCCGACCTACCAGAGCGCCTCGTCGAGCCTTTCTGCGAGCTCCATCCGCCAGCAGTTCTCCACTTCGGCCAGCGTGAAGCTCTCGCAGTTCGGCTGGGAGTTCATGCGCTCCTGTGTCGATGAGGGGGGCGTGCCGGGCGGCGCGGTCGGTCTGAACGAGCGCGGCTACCTCTTCCTGGGACAGGAGCATCAGGCCGAGGCGCTGCGCACGCGTGCCGACGCCAATCGCGCTCTGGGCGCCCCCATCGAGGAGTTCACCCAAGCCGAGTTGTCGGCTCGCTACCCCTGGATGAACACCGGCGACATCGCCTATGCGGCGCAGGCGACGGCTGGCGAGGGCTGGTTCGACGGCTACATGCTGCAGCAGCTGTACCGCAGCCGGGCGCGCGCCCGTGGTGTGCAGTATTTGAAAGGCGACGTGGTCCGCCTTCATGTGCAGGGCCAGCGCGTCGTCGCGGCCGAACTGGCCGATGGCTCGCGCATCAAGGCCGACCGCGTGCTGAACGCTGGGGGGCCTTGGTCGGCTGCCGTGGCAAGAACGGTCGGGGTGGATATCCCGGTTCGTGCCCGTCGGCGCACGATGCTTGTCGTTTCCTGCCCGCAGGCCTTCGAGCACTTTCCGATCCTGATCGACACCTCAGGGATCTTCGTGCGGCCCGAGCAGCACCACTTCCTGGTCACCGTGACCCCGCCCGCCGATCAGGATCTGGACGATTTGCCGCTCGATCCGGACTTCGGTACGTTCGAGGAGGTCGTGTGGCCGACGCTCGCCGAGCGCATCCCCGCGTTCGAGGCGCTGCGCGTCGAGCGCGCATGGGCCGGCTACTACGAATTCAACACCGTGGATCACAACGGCCTGGTCGGGCAAGTGGGGCCGGAGAACTTCTTCCTGGCCACCGGCTTCAGCGGCCACGGCCTGATGCACAGCTCCGGCGTGGGCCGCGGCGTGGCCGAGTTGCTGACGTTCGGAGAGTACCGCTCGATCGACCTGAGCCCGCTGTCGCCACGCCGGCTCGAGACCGGCGAGCTCATCGTTGAAGACGCCGTTTATTGACGAGCGATGCCACCCTGCAACCAGGAATTCACCATGACCTCAGCCCCTGTGGACACGAAATCGGAGCTGTCCTACATGTCGCCCCGCCCGGACAGTCCCTGGGGTACCTACCTCGGCCAAGTCGATCGCGTGACCCCGTATCTCGGGCCGCTGCAGCGCTGGGTCGACATCCTCAAGCGCCCCAAGCAGGCGCTGGTCGTGAACGTACCCATCGAGCTGGACAACGGCCGCTTCGCGCACTTCGAGGGCTACCGAGTCCAGCACAGCTTGGCCCGTGGTCCCGGCAAGGGAGGGGTGCGCTTCCACCCTGACGTCACGCTGGAAGAGGTCACGGCGTTGTCCGCCTGGATGACGGTGAAGACAGCAGCGGTGAACCTGCCCTATGGCGGGGCCAAGGGTGGTGTTCGGGTCGACCCCAGGAAGCTATCGAGGGGAGAACTCGAACGGTTGACGCGGCGCTACACCAGCGCCATCGGCAAGATCATCGGGCCGCACACCGACATCCCGGCGCCGGACGTCAACACCAACGCGCAGGTTATGGCGTGGATGATGGACACCTACTCCATCAATACCGGTGCCACGGCCACCGGCGTGGTCACAGGAAAGCCCATCCACCTCGGCGGCAGCCTGGGTCGCGTGAAGGCCACCGGCCGCGGTGTCTTCGTCACCGGACGAGAAGCGGCACGGCGGATGGGCCTGGACCTGAACGGCGCCCGCATTGCGATCCAAGGCTTCGGCAACGTCGGCTCGGTGGCCGCCGAGTTGTTCGCCGACGCAGGGGCCAAAGTGGTGGCTGTCCAGGATCACAGCGGCACGCTCTACAACGACGGCGGGTTCGACGTGGCACGCCTGTTGGCGGCCAATGGACCCGACGGGATTGCCGGAAGCGGACTGGGTGAAAGCATCCCGGACGAGTCGTTCTGGGACGTACGCTGCGACATCCTGATTCCCGCCGCGCTGGAAGGCCAGCTTTCGGCTGAACGGGCGCGCCGGGTCTCAGCCCGCTTGGTCCTCGAGGGTGCGAACGGCCCCACCGTTCCGGCCGCCGACGACGTGCTGGCCGAGCGTGGCGTGCTGCTCGTCCCCGACGTCATCTGCAATGCCGGCGGGGTGACCGTGAGCTACTTCGAATGGGTGCAGGACTTCTCTTCGTTCTTCTGGACGGAGGACGAGATCAACGTGCGCCTCGACAAGATCCTGATGCAGGCCTTGACGCGCATCTGGGAGACGGCAGATCGCCACCGCATCTCCCTGCGAACGGCCACCTATGCCGTGGCCTTCGAGCGAATCCTCATGGCGCACGAAGAACGCGGCCTTTACCCCTGAGAGTCTCTGAGCCGCTGCCCGTCCACAGCCGAACCGTCAAACATCATGCTCAACGCCGCCAAGAGTCTTCCGCCGCCGACGCAGTACGAGCGCCCACGCTTCGCGCTGCCCGCGGGCGCCTGCGACTCGCATAGCCACGTCGTTCCCGAGTCCGGCTGGAGCCTGGTGCCCGGGGCCAACTACACCCCGGCGCCGGCTCCGGCCGAGACCCACCTGCAAATGCTCGACGCGTTGGGCCTGTCGCGAGGCGTCGTCGTCCAGCCGAGCATCTTCGGCACCGACAACCGCGCCGTGGTCGAGGCGATCGCCCGTGCGCCGCAGCGGTTGCGCGGCGTCGCGGTCGTCGCGCCTTCCATCCCCGACGCCGAGTTGCAGCAGCTTCACACCCAGGGAATCCGGGGTGTCCGGTTCAACGTGATGCTCGGAGGCGGCGGCGGCTTGCAAGCCATGACCGAACTCGCTCCGCGCCTGGCGGCGCTGAACTGGCATGCCGAGATCCTGGTCGATGGCCAGTTGCTGCCGGAACTGGCCCCGGCACTGATGGCGCTGCCATGCCGGCTGGTCATCGACCACATGGCCAGCCTGCGCGCCGATGTCGCGATCGACTCGCCACCCGTTCGCGCCCTGCGCCAGCTATTGGCCGACCGGGACACCTGGGTCAAGCTGTCCGGCACTTACCGGCTGGCCGACGAGGCAAGTGACTGGCGGCTGGGCAAGCGCGGTCGAACGCTGCTCAAGGACGCTCCGGACCGAATGATCTGGGGCAGTGACTGGCCGCACGTGGCCTGTTCCTTCATGCCGGACGCCGGCCAACTTCTGAACCTTCTCGCCGACTGGTTAAACGCCGACGCCGCAACGCTGCAGCGCGTACTGGCGGACAACCCGGCCAACCTCTTCGACTTCCCCGTCGCCACAGGAGACAAATGATGGACGTCAATCTGCAATTCATCGATCCGGCGTGGCCGGCCCGCGCCATCGCGACCGTCAAGGACGTCGTCGAGGAGTGCCGTGAGGAACTCGACGAGTGCGAGCGCATTGGCCGCTTCCCGGCCGAGACCTACAAGCGCATGGGCGCGCGCGGCCTGCTCGGCGTGATCACTCCCGAGGAATGGGGCGGCCTCGGCGGCGACGCGCCGGAGTACTGTTTCACCACCGAGGCGATGTGCCGCTGGGGCCTGGTGTCCAGCCAGGTGCAGATCCAGGGCATGCGCTGGATGAACGACTGGGGCACGCCCGAGCAGAAGAAGAAGTATCTGCCCGGCATGGTCGCCGGCTCGCTCGTGTTCTCCGAGTCGATCTCGGAGCCGGGTGCCGGCTCGTCGCTGAAGAAGCTCTCGACCACTGCAGTGCGCAATGGCGGTGACTGGCTCATCAACGGCAAGAAGATACACATCAACCTCGGCGCCGAGAGCCACGTCACGCTGGTCTACGCGATGACCGATGCGGGGCTCACCTCCTTCCTGGTCGATACCGACCTGAAGGGGGTGACCCGCCGCCACAGCGATCCGCTCGGCTACCGCTATCTGCCGACGGCCGACATGATCTTCGAGGACGTGCGCGTGCCCGATGCCGCGTTGCTCGGGGCGCCCGGCGAGGGCATGAAGACCTTCCTGTCCACGTTCAATGTCAGCAGACTCGGCAACGCCTCCGAACTGATCGGCTTCGCGACGCGCGCCCTTGCCGAGGCCACCGATTACGCTAAACAGCGCGACGTAGGTCCGCACAAGGTCACCGACTTCCAGGGCATCCAGTGGACGCTGGCCGACTGCTATGCGGCCCTCTACGGCGCCTCGCTCGCCCGGGACCATGCTGCCAATCTGGTCAAGCGTGGCGAAGAGTTCTCGATGGCGACGAGCCTGGCCAAGAAGCTCGCGATCGACGCCGCCGAGAAGACCACCAACGACGTGTTCGCGCTGACCGGCGGCTACGGCCTCTACCGCGACAAGCCGTTCGGCCAGCTGCTCTTCGAGGTGAAGACGCTGCGCATCGCCGGCGGCTCGGTCGAGATCCTGCGCAACTACATCGCCAGTCAGATCCTCAAGGACGAACAGCTGAAGGGACTCAAGTGAACAACGTTGCACAACTGATCGCCGCGGCGGCAGCCGACGCGCCGAACACGGCCTTCGGAACCTTCACGCAGCAGGACCGCCTGTCTCGGGTCGTCGAACGGGCTCGCACCGTTGCGACGCAACTTGCCGAAGCCGGCCTGGTGCGCGGCGACGTTGTGGCCGTGATCGGCCACAACAGCGGCGCCTATCTCGTGACCTGGATGGCCACGCAGTTCGCGGGCCTGCAGGCGGCGCTGATCAATCCAGCATACCCGGACGAACTGCTCGGTGGGATGCTCGACGACCTCACGCCCCGCGGCATCCTCTGGGTTGGTCGTGATCCGGGGACGCTCTCTGCGCGACCGGAGACCCAGGTCGACATGCAACCGGCCTGGGCAGCGAAGATCTTGGTGTTGAAGGCCGATGGCCGCAGCGGCGCGCCGTCCGGTAGCGGGCTGGACTGCACGGCCGACGAGATCTCCGGTTACATCCACACCTCCGGAACAACGGGCCGTCCGAAGTTCTGCGCCCTGTCGCACGGCTACTTCCTGCGTCTCGGCCGCTTTTTCGCCGACTCGCTGGCGCTATCGCGCTTCGATACCGTGTGTGCGCCGCTGCCGCTGTTCCACATCAACCCGATGGGCTACGGCGTCGTGGGGGCGCTAACCGCGCGCGCTGCGCTGTTGTCGATGGACAAGTTCTCGGCACCGGAGTTCTGGCCAGCCGTCAAGGCCCATGGCGTGACGGCGCTTGTGCTGCACGCGCCGCCGGCGAACCTGCTGAAGGCCAAGACGACCACCGAAGACGCGGCAGGGCATCAGGTTCGCATCGGCTTCCTGTGCGACCCGGGCTTCCTGCACCAGTTCAACGTGCCGGTGGGCGTGGGCGGCTATGGCTCCACCGAAGCGGGCGGTCTGTGCCACGCTGCGCTGCTGCGCCCGGACGAGCAAGACATCCCGGTGGAGGGGGCAACGCACCTCGCCGGCCGCGCACGCCACGACTTCGAACACACGATCGGCCCGGACGGGGAGATCTGGATGCGCGGCAAGCACCCGCACGCCCTGTTCGCCGGCTATGCCAAGGGCGGACGCATCGAACCGCAGACCGACGCCGAGGGCTGGTTCCACACCGGCGACCGTGGTCGCCTGGACGAGTTCGGCCGCATGGTGTTCGTCGAGCGCATCAGCGAGTCCATCCGCGTCAACGGCGAGTACGTGCCGATCGACTTCGTGGAGGCGCGACTCAAGGGGGCGAAGTCGCTCGGCGAGTTTGCGCTATGGCGCGCCGAGTCGCCGTCGCGTGGGCACGACGTCGTGCTGTACACGACCTCTCCAGAGGCCGATCCGGCGCAGATCCATGCCGCCTTGGCGGACCTCCCGAAGTACATGCACCCCGGCCAGCTGATCCGCATCGCGGCGATGCCGCGCGATCCGGGCGTTGGCAAGATTCAGCGGCGCCTGCTCAACGAGCAGGATCGCCTGAACCTGACCAAGCTTTGAGGAGGGGTTCGACCATGGCATTCCTCTCGATCGAGCGCTCCGGCGGCATCGTCACCTTGACGATGTCCGAACCGGCCACGCGCAACGCGATCACCGACAACAGCGCCGTCGACGAGTTCGCGGCCGTGTGTGCCGAGGTCAACGCGAACCCCGCGGACAAGGTGGTGATCATCACCGGCGCCGGTCCCGCGTTCTCGTCGGGCGGCAACATCAGCACGATGCACCGCGGCATGGATCCCGCGACCTCGTGCGACGCGATGGTGGCCGACTATGCGCAGGGCATCCAGCGGCTTCCGCTCGTGTTGACTGCGCTCGAGGTACCGGCGATCGCGGCCGTCAACGGTCCGGCGCTCGGAGCGGGCTGCGACCTGGCGTGCATGTGCGACATCCGCGTTGCGTCCGAAGCGGCCACCTTCGCCGAGAGCTTCATCCACTTCGGGATCGTTCCAGGTGACGGCGGTGCCTGGCTGCTGCCGCGCATCGTCGGGGCGTCGATGGCTGCCGAACTGAGCTTCACGGGCGATACGCTCACCGCGGCCCAGGCGCTGGAGATCGGTCTGGTCAGCCGCGTCGTCGCGGCCGATTCGCTGCTGCGCGAGACCAGGGCGCTCGCCGAGCGCATCGCATCGAAGTCCGGCCCGGCACTGCGCTACACCAAGCGCCTGTTGCGCGAGTCCCCGACGTCGAGTCTTGCCTCGTTGCTTGCGCTCTCGGCGGCCTACCAGAGCATTCTCCACAAGACGCCCGAGCATCGCGCCGCGGTCGAGGCCTTCGAGGTTCGGCGCCGGACACGCAGCTCGGGCGGACGCTGAGGAGAAGACCGAATGACGACTCGGCGGCAGAAGTTCACCGGTGCCGCAACTTGCGCCATGCTGGGCAGCGCAAGCATCCCGCGTGCGGCGTTGGCGGCAGTCGCCTACCCCAGCAAGTCGATCCGCCTGCTGGTGCCTTTCCCGCCCGCGGGTGGTGCCGACCGGGTGACACGCACCCTGACCAGGAAACTCGAGCAGACGATGGGCGCCACCTTCGTCATCGAGAACAAGGGCGGGGCCAACGGCACCATCGCGCTCGACACCCTGGCGAAGGCACCCGCGGACGGCTACACGCTGTGCCTGACGCTGACCGACCAGCCGGCCCTGAATCCCGCGCTATTCGACAAGCCGAGCTACGACACCTTCCGAGACTTCGCCACGGTGTCGCTCATCGCTTCCTACCCCTTCGTACCCGCTCCTGCGGCAGACAGCGGACTAACCAGCATGAAGCAGGCGATCGACGCCGTGCGGGCCTCGCCGGAATCAGTCTCCGTGGGCTTTCCCAGCGCCAACGCCCGCCCGGGCCTGGAGCAGTTGCAACGCCGCGCGCGTGCCCGCTTCAACGTGACTCCGTATCAGGGGATCGCCCTGGGCATGCCGGACCTCATTGGCGGCCGCCTGGGCATCTGGATCGGAACGAGCGCGACGCTGCGGTCCCACATCGAAGGTGGCACGGTCCGGGGACTGGCAATTACCGCAGCCAAACGACTGCCCTCGCTGCCCGACGTCCCCAGCGTGACCGAACTCGGATTCCCGGGCTTCGAGACGGTGAGCTGGTATGGCCTGCTCGCTCCCGCCGCGACGCCGCGGTCGATCGTCTCGACGCTCAACGCCCGCGTCAACGAAGCGCTGGCTTCACCCGAGGTGAGGAGCGCGTTCGAGCAAGACGGCGCCACCCTGCTGGGTGGAAACCCCGAACGATTCCATCAGGGTCTGCGCGCGGACACGCAGTCTCTCGGTGCCCCGGCCAAAGAGCTATCGCTCAATGCCGACTGATCCAGTCAAGGAGATCCAAGGTGAAGATCGCAATCATCGGAATGGGAGAGGTGGGCCGCGCGTACGCTCGTGCCCTGCATGATGCCGGGTACCAGCTGCAACTGTGCGACGCACGGCCAGCGCCTGCCGCAAGCGAGCTTGCAGTGGGGTGGAAGCAGCCCCTGCACGCGTCGATCGGCGCGTGGCTGACCGAGTGCGAGTGGATCCTCTCCTGCGTGACAGGCGCCCATGCCCTGGGGGTCGTTGAACAGTCCCTGCCACATGCCGCCAAAGGGGCGACGATCTGCGACCTGACGACAGCCAGTCCGGACACCAAACGAGCAGCCGCGCGGCGCGCCGGCGAAGGCGCAGTCCGCTACGTGGACGTGGCGATCATGGGCGCTGTCAACTTGAGCCAGCATCGCACGCCGCTGCTCGCCGCGGGCATCGGATCGGGTGAATTCGCGGACCTGCTGGGCAAGGCGGAGGGCAAGGTCAGGGTGATCGACGGCGGTGCTGCCGGTGATGCGATCGCCCTCAAGATCCTGCGCAGCGTCTTCACGAAGGGCATGGAAGCCCTCAGTGTCGAACTGCTGATGGCCGCGGAAAAGCAAGGCGTTCGCGAGAAGCTCTATGAGCAGTTGCGCGACATCGACGAGACGCCGCTGCGCACGTTCATCGACATGCTCGTTCGAACCCATGTCGTGCACGCCCGCCGCCGGGCACACGAGGTGCACGACGCCGCAGCCGAACTGGCCAAGCATGGGCTGCCCTCGCTGGTGCTGCCCGGGGTCGAAAGCCGCTTTGCGCTCACGATCTCGGATCTGGAGTCCGCCCCGCCAGCACAAGCGGAACCGAACATCGACCAGGCATTGCAATGGCTTCTGGAGCGTTCGGCTCCAGCCTGAACTCCGTCGCGAAATCGCGAGATCGACTCCGCGACTGGCCGCACAATGCTTGTTTCGACCTCAATGGCGAAGCGAGAATGCGGCTGGACAAGCAGGTACTGGAGTGGCTCACGCGGACGCCTGGACTCATCGAGGCGCTGTTCGATGGTCTGCCTGATGTCCTCTTCTACATCAAGGACAGGGAGGGCCGCTACCTCTGGGTCAACCAGACGCTGATGAATCGGGCGGGGCTGGACGGCCTCGAGGCCGTCGTGGGCAAGACCGCGGACCAGTTGTTCCCGGTCACCGGTTCGAGCACGATGGCCCAGGACATGGAGGTCATCCGCACGGGCCACCCGATCCGCGAACTGCTGCGCCTGTACAGGACCTATCGGGGTGAGCGCTACTGGTGCCTCAGTTCCAAGTTCCCCTTGCTGGACGCCTCCAAGCGCATCGTCGGTCTGGCTGGCCTGTCTCGTGACCTCCCTCGGCCGAACGAGCGACACCGTAGCTACCACCGGTTGGCGAAGTTCCTGGACTACATCGACGAAGGGATCGACCAGCCAGTGCGAATCGCCGACGCGGCGGACCATGCATCAGTGTCGATGGACACCCTCGGCCGCCTGGTCTTCGAGGTCTTCCACGTCACGCCTAAGCAAATGCTGATGAAGAAGCGCATCGACAAGGCGTGTCAACTGCTGGAGGAAACATCGATGTCCATCACCGAAGTCTCCGCTGCGTGCGGATACGCCGACCACAGCGCCTTCTCGCGCCAGTTCCGCGCGGCCACGCACATCACGCCGGCGCAGTTCAGATCCTCGCAGAGGACCTCAGCGGCATCGCACGGCTAGCGGACCCCAGACGCCGGATCAGACCAGTTTGCTGCGCCGAACCTCCAGCGTGACCCCTGCGCCGCGTTGGGCTGTGTCGAAGTAGGTGAAACCGGTTCGGTCCGGCAGGCGGCCACGGGACAGGATACCCAAGCCCATCGCAAGCCCCTCGCGCTCGGCTTGGTCAACGCTCTCCACACCGAAACCCAGGTGAAAGACACCTTCGCCGTGCTCTTTAAGGAACCGGCGTTGCGGCGTGTCGCCCTCGCCGGGTTGGCAAAGCTGAAGCTGGAAGTTGCCGAGGTTGGCGTAGCGATAGCGCAGTTGCCGATACACCTCCGGATTCTCGACCGAAAGCTCGTAGATCGAGAGCGACGGGTAGTCGTGCCAAGGGCCGACGCCCAGGGACTCGTAGTAGGCCACTGCCGCGTCGAGATCACGGACCACCACGCAAACGTGGTGCAGTTGGTGGAAGATCTTGGATGCTGTCATCTGGGACCCCTGAGGGATTGGTCGGTGGTGGTGCCCATTCTTCTGGTGCTTCGCCGAATCGGCTAGAGCAAACGAAGGCTAGCTGCTGCGGCTTCCTGCATAGATGGCATCCGCCGTGTGTTGGCACGCCTCTGCAGGATTCCCGGATCTTGAGCCGGGACGCCGAGAATGTGAGGATTCTTCGGCTATGCAGAACTCCGCATGACTGCGCGTCAAGGCATCTAGCCGCATCCCATGCCTTGTTTGCACAATGGCTCCATGAACATCTTGATCGTTCTTGCTCACCCGGAATCGGCATCGTTCAGCGCTGCGCTCAAGGAAGTCGCGGTCCGCGAATTCGAGCACATGGGGCACACCGTCGTGGTCAGTGACCTGTATCGAATGGGCTGGAACCCCGCGCTCGGCCCCGGCGACTTCGATGGTGAGCGCGCGAGCGCGGACTACCTCGATCTCTCGCGCGAGCAGGAGCATGCATTCGCGAACGACAGCCACAGTGCCGACGTGAAGGCGGAGCAGGATAAGGTCAAGGCAGCGGACCTTGTGCTGTTCCACTTCCCGGTGTGGTGGTTCTCCATGCCCTCGATCCTCAAGGGCTGGGTGGATCGCGTGTTTAGCCGCGGCTTTGCATACTCGACCGGGCGGAAGTACGAATCCGGGCACTTCAAGGGCAAGCGCGCAATGTTGTGCATCACGACGGGGACGGCGTCCACGCTCTACGAGCCCAACGGCATCGACGGCGATCTGCACCACGTTCTATGGCCGATCCACAACGGCATTCTCGGCTACACCGGGTTCACCGTGCTGCCGCCTTTTGCGGCCTGGATGCCGGCGCGAGTCTCGACGGACGAGCGCCAAGCTTATCTCGATGCCTACGCCGAACGGCTGCGCAGCCTGGATAGGGCAGAGCCGCTGTTCTTCCATCCCTGGAGCGACTACGACCACTCTCAGCGCCTTAAGCCGGGTGTGGCTGCTCGATCTGGGGTGCAGTGGAACCCGCTTGCCGGCCAGACGTTCGAGGAGTCGGCATCGGACTTCGCGAAGCGATCGCACCCCGCCCCGCCGTTCCACACCTGATCCAGTTCGCGCAAATGAGCATCAATGCAACCAGCCCCTTCCGCTTGCTGCACCACGTCTGCATCGTGGTTGCGGATCTTGACAAGGCGACCGGTTACTACGAGTCCCTGGGCGTAGGCCCGTGGAACGATTTCCCGCCTCTGGAGGCGTTCCGCCACGAACTGAGCGTTCCGGACGTAGATGCCTTCTTGGGCTTGCGGTTCCGCTGGTGCAACCTAGAGAATATGCAACTCCAGCTTTGCCAGCCAGGCCCAGGAGGAAGCCCGCAGCGGGCGTTTCTTGACTCCCACGGCGAGGGCGTCTTTCACCTCGGGTTCACTGTGAGTGATCTCGACGCCGTCGAGCAGGACGCGGCGAAGATAGGGCTTCATCCCTGGATGCGCGGGCGCCTGCCGGACCGTACTGGCTTCACCTACTTCGACACGCGCGACGAGGGCGCAGGCGTCACGCTGGAGATCCGAGCCAACCGGCGCACGTAGCGGGGCCGTGTTTGGCGTCTTGGTATGGCGAGATCGCGCGAGTTGTGGGCAGGCCCCCTCGGGGCAGTCGAGGTGCTGCTTGATCGGCCCGGCGGACCCAAGCGCGGGATGGTTCTGCTGCCCCATCCGCATCCGCTACTTGGCGGCACGCCCGAGCACAGAGTGCCGGTAACCCTGGCAACTCGACTTTGTGACGACGGCTGGATTGTTGTGCGTCCGGGTTTCAGGGGCGTTGGTGCAAGCGACGGCGTCCACGATTTTGGCGATGGCGTAACGTCATCTACGGATACTTTTCCGCGCTTGGAAAGTAGTTTGTAGGCGCAAGGGCGTTGGCAGGAGGCGCCGTACCGATCGTGCGGCTCAATGCTGCGCACCGGGTCAAGGGCGGGCGCAGCCCGGCGACAGCGAACCCTTGACGCGGGGCGCGGCGGCAGCACGCTGGGGCTCGCGGGCAGGCGGCTGTTCCTGCGGCCTGCCCCCGAGCCCGTCCGGCGGCGAGGACCCACGCCTTGGCTCTCCACCGCTACCGGCTCATGTCCGGGTCGCGGCCGCGGTCCGGCGACACCCGTTGAACGGTCCGCTCGCGGTCCAGGCTCATGCCCGGCAGCTCGATCTGACGCTGCGCGGCGCGCATGCGTTGCACGGTCTTTGCAACTTCCGTCTGCATGACGAAGTCGACGATGCTCTTGCTGAGCTTGCGGTCGGCCGGGTCGGGCGATGCCGCCAGCGCCTTGGTGATCTCGGCCCAGCCCTGCAGCGCGCTGGAACGCGTCGCCCGAAACGCCGGCCCCGATTTCTGCTCAGCGCGCTTCTTGCTGGTTCGCGCCGCGGCACCGGGCTGTCGCTCCCAGCCGCGAAGGCTGCGCCGAGACACGCCCCGCGTCGCCTGCGACGAGGCCTCGGCCTCGATGCCCCAGTCGCGCAGCTTCTCGGCGAAGGTCTCGCGCCAGCGATGCAGGTCTTCCTTGCGCGGGTTCAGGCGTTTGCCGTGGCGGCCCTCCGCACGCACGCTGATGTGCACGTGCGGGTTGGCCTGGTGCGTGTGCAGGACCATGACGTAGCGGTGATTCGCCAGTTCGGCCTTGGCGAACTCGCGCGCCGCCTGTAGCACCACGCGAGCATCGGTGCCGACTGGCATCGACAGCATGATGTTGAAGGCTTCGCGCCGCTCGCTGACTTCTAGGATGCGCGTGCCGCCGAGCCGCCATTGATCGGCGATCGCGTGCAAGGCCTCTCTGCCCTCGCGCACGGCACCGCGATCGTCTTCGATCGGAAGCCGGCCCGACTTCGCGATGTAGCGCAGGTGCGCGGCGATGGCGCCCATGCCACGCCCGCCGCCAGTGACTTTGACCATCACCTGCGGCGCGCGGCGTTCGACCGTCGCGCGGATGCGCTGACGCAGGACTTGGGCGCGCTGCCGAACGGCGGCATCGGTCAGTACCGGCGTGCGCGACGCCGCTATGCGGTTCGACGGGTAGAACAGACGCTCGCCCCATTGCACGAGCAGGCCGTCGATGGTGCTGGACATGGCAGATCTCCCTCACAGACGGTCGATCAGTGCCGAGGCACGATCGAGGTGGCGACGGATCTCGGCGTCGGCGGTTTCGAGGCGATCCCGGTACGGCCGGGCCTGCTCCACTTTGGCTTGGCGCAGTAGGGTGACGAGTGCGACGAGATCGGTCGACAGCGCGGCCATGCGGTCGTTGGACGCCAGCAGTGCCGCGCGATCGGCCTGGCGCTCTGCAACGAGCTGCGGCAAACGGCTGCCCGCCACGAGCCTCCCCACGTAGTCGCCGTAGGACAGGCCGAGTGCGCCCGCGTTCAGCATCAGTGCGTCGGCGTGGGCTCGGGTGAGTCGCAGCGTGAGCTTGGCGGTCTCTCGCACCGGGAGCAGGCCGGGGGTCTGACCGTCAGACCCCCGCTCCATCGAGGCGACCACCGCCGTCGCGCGGAGGTCGAGGCTCATCACCAAGACGCGGCGGACGAGCTGCGCGACGCCCATATCGCGAACGGCGGCAGCGGCGCGGACGGCAGCGCCGATGCCGCGAAGGTCGATCGTCACACGATCACGCGAGGTGTCCGCCACGTTGGACCTCGCGCCGGCTGCCACATGGCATCCATTCACTGGCGGGCCGCCTATCCTGCCATCTGTCCTTTCTCACCTTCTTCATCCCACCGCCCATGGGTTCAGCGTCCGGCCTGCGAACGGGTCTGACGGTCAGGCCCCTGCCGCCAACGCTGGGCGATGCCTTCGAGCCGAGCCAGCAAGGCGTCGAGTTCAGGGTTCGCAGCGGTGCCGACATTCGACGGGTCGAGGCGCCTGAGCGCCTGCTCGAATCGGTCGAACGCGACGACGGCTCGGGCGATCAACTCGGGCGACGCTGACCCGGATGCTTCTTTCGCCGACGGCGTGGGCGGTGGAGCCCGTAGCTCGGCGACCTTTGCGCGGGTGATCTCGGCGCCGCTGGACAGCAGATTGGCCACCTGGACAGTGTCCTCGCCGTGCAGCTTGCCAAGCTCGTGCAGCGTGCGCGGCGACGTGCAGCGACCCGACTTGAGCGCTTCGTCGAGTACCGGCGGCAGATTCAGCAGCGCGAGGTGATGCGCCACCGTCGTGAGGTTCATGCCGAGTCGCCTGGCAACCTCCGAATTCGATTCGCCCGCGTCGATCCGCCCGCGGATGAAGCGTGCCAGATCGAGCGGCGTCAGGCCGTGCCGCTTCTGGTTCTCGGCCACCTGGGCGTAAGGGTCGGCAGGCGCAACGCGAACGACGACAGGCACCTGATCGAGCCCCGCAAGCTGCGCTGCACGCCAGCGTCGCGCACCGAAGTGGATGCGATAGCAGCCGTCGACGTCGGCCGGATGCACGACGATGGGCTGGAGGATGCCGCGTTGGCGAACGTCCTCGGCCAGCTCGGCGAGTTCATCCTCGGGCAGCTCGGTGCGAGGATTGCTCGGGTCTTCTTCGAGCGCCGACGTGGCGACCAAGAGTGGCTGCCCCGCCAACGGAGCGAGCTGTGGCGTCGATGGCTTCGCACACGCCTCCACGGCCGGCACAAAGTCCAGCAGGTCGAGCTGTTCGCCCTTCGACTTGGTCCATGGCATGCGCATGAGCGCATGCTGCCGATCTCGACGTCAGCGCACCAGGGGACGCGCCTGCTTGGCGACACAGTCGATAACGTCCTGCGGAGTCTCGGAAGTTCTCCAGTCGTTCCCAGGCGTCCCGGCCTAGATACAAACCTTTACAACTTTCTGCGCGAGGCGCGCCGTGTCGGTGCGTTCAGGCAGTGGCGCGCGTCGTATCGCCGCCTCGCCGCCGGCCCCGCGAGCTTTGCACCGGTACTGCCTTACCGCGGCGCAAGCCGTCGAGGTAGTCGGCCCACTGCGTCATCATCGCGCGCCGCTGCGCCATGAACTCGGCGCGATCGTAGGCGGCCCCAAGAGGTCCGCTCTTGCCGTGCGCGAGCTGGGACTCGATCACGTCGGGGTGCACGTTGAGCTGTTCGACCAGGATCGTGCGCGCCATGGCGCGAAAGCCGTGCGGCGTCATCTCGTCGTTCGTGTAGCCCATGCGCCGAAGGGCGGTGCGCAAGGTGTTCTCGCTCATGCAACGCTCGCCGGTCAGCAGACTCGGGAACACGTAGTGGCCGTGACCGCTGAGCGGATGCAACTCGCGCAGGATCGTCACAGCGCGTTTGGCCAATGGAACCTGGTGCGGCCGGCCGTTGACCTTGCCATGCACCGTGCGCTTCATCTTCGCGGCCGGGATGGTCCACAGCGCCTTGTCGAGATCCACCTCGGCCCACTCCATCTGCCGGATGTTGCCGGGGCGCTGGAACAGCAAGGCGGAAAGCTCCAATGCGGCGCGGGTCAGCGGCTGGCCCTCGTAGGCAGCGATGGCGCGCATCAACGCGGTGGCACCGGACGGGTCGAGCACCGCGGCCATGTGCTTCACGACGATGGGCTTCAGCGCGCCGTGCAGGTCGGGCGCCGGGTTGCGGTCGCATCGGCCGGTGGCGATGCCGTAGCGGAAGACCTGGCCGGCAGTCTGTCGAAGCGTGTGGGCGGTTTCGTGCGCACCGCGGTTCTCGATGCGGCGCAGCGTGTGCAGCAGCAGCGGTGCGGTGATGTCCTGGAGCGGCAGACTGCCGATCCAGGGGAAGAGGTCCTTCTCCATGCGCTCGATCCAGCGCGCGGCGTAGCGCGGGCTCCAACCGCTGTGCTTGGTGGCGTGCAGCTCGCGGGCCACGGCCTCGAAGGTGATGCCGGCCACGGCCTGGCGGGTCAGCTTGTCGAGCTGGCGCTGCTGCGCCGGGTCGGTGCCTTTGCGCAACAGCTTGCGGGCGTCGTCGCGAGCCTCGCGGGCATCCTTCAACGAGACGGACACCTTCTTCGACCCGGCCTCGGTGTAGTGCCCCAGCGCGAGGCGCTTTTCCTTGCCGCCGAAGTAGTACTTCCAGAACCAGCGGCGCGAGCCGTTCGGAGCGACCTCCAGGTACAGCCCACCACCGTCATTGAGACGCACGCGTGCCCTATCGGCAGGGCATGCCGAGTTGCGGCAGGTGACATCGGTGAGCAACAAGGGGAACAAACCGGATCAGGCTGTCCAGATTTTGCTCCTGTTCCCCTTATTGTGCCCCCAAGTCCTGCGGATTGTTACGAAACGGTCTGAACCAGCTTTGCTCTTGGAACCCGCGCAATTGCTATGTTTTCGGCGTCTTCTGGGACATCTTGGGATCTTCTGGAACGGCTTGATGGCCTGCCCGGAGGGACTCGAACCCCCGACCCCCAGCTTAGAAGGCTGGTGCTCTATCCAGTTGAGC
>JACSRM010000008.1 GCA_014879745.1 Burkholderiaceae bacterium
CTGGCCGTCGTCATGCGGCTGTACAACGCGACGGTCGCGGCGTTCGAAGGCGAATCTGTCGGGTTCGAGCCGCTGTTCTGGCGCGAAGCGCAATGGGGCGCGGCCGAGTTCTGCGAGGGTTTCATGATCGGCGTCGGTCTCGCGCCGCAGGACTGGGCGGCGCTGGAGGCGGCCGACCCCGAGGCGCTGCACTCGATACGCGTGCTCACCGCGGCCGACACCGACAGTCTGCGCCGGCTCGGCGAGGACGAGGTCGAGGCGATGCTCGACAGCATCGTTCCCAGCCTCTTCGAGATTCGGGATTTCTGGCGCGGCGACGCTTTGCGAGGCGATGCGTCGCGTGCCGCCGAAGCCGCAGGTGCCGACGTCTGGACGCGCGTTCGCGACGGGCTCGAGTTTCTGCAGCAGCCCTTTCCCGCTGCCGCGGTCGCGCTCGCCGAGGCGCACCGCGACGAGGTGGCGCCGCATCTTGTCGCCGCCCTCGAGGCGATCGCCGAGGATCCGGCGTTGGCGGAAGACGACGACTACACGCTGCACCTTTTCGCGATGCACCTGCTCGCCGGCTGGCGCGACCGGCGCGCGTTCGCGCCGCTGCTTGCGATCGGAGGCGTGCATGACGCCGGCGCGATCGACGCCTGGTTCGGCGATCTCGTGCACGAGAGCTACGGCCGCTGCCTGGCGTCGGTCTCGGGTGGCGACCTGAAGCCGATGATGGCGCTGGCCGACGACCCGCTGTGCGACGTGTGGCTGCGCGCGGCGGTGCTCGGCGGCCTGAAGGCCTGCGTGCTCGAAGGCGATGCCGGACGCGAAACCGTCGTCGCCTATCTGATCGCGGCCGGCGAGCGCGAGGCGGCGGCGATGCGCGTGGCCGGGTCGTCGGGCCGGGAAGAGTTTCATCTGCTCGATGCGATCGTCGGTGAGTTGACCGACCTCGGCGCGACCGAGCATCTGCCGGCGATCCGCCAATGGATGAGCGAGGGCTTGCTTGACGCGGGCTTTGCCGACCTCGCCTTCATCGAGAGCGCGATTGCCGAGCCGTTCGAGCAGACGAGGGCGACGCAGTTGCAACGAAAGAGCGGCTACGTCGCCGACGCCGCGACCGAGATGTCGTGGTGGTACATGTTCGATCCGCGCTCGGTGCGAAGTGAGTCCGGCTCGATGTCCGGGCTCGAAACGGCGCCCGACCGCGTGCCGGGGGAGACCTACGTTCGGCCCGGGCCCAAGATCGGCCGCAACGATCCCTGCCCCTGCGGCAGCGGACGCAAATACAAGAAGTGCCACGGCGCGGCCTGAGGACTCGCGCTAAAATTGACCAAGGTTGGTCAAACGCGCGAGTCCGCCATGCAAGTCAACATCTACGAAGCGAAGACCCGGTTGTCAGAACTGGTCGAGCAGGCGCACGCCGGCGAGACGGTGATCATCGCCAAGGCAGGCACGCCGATGGCCAAGCTCGTGCCGCTGACCGAAGGGCCGCGGGCGAAGATCAAGTTCGGCCTGCTGAAGGGGCAGTTTGTCGAAGCGGCCGATTTCGACGCCCCGCTGCCCGACGACGAGCTCGACCTCTGGGAGGGC
>JACSRM010000007.1 GCA_014879745.1 Burkholderiaceae bacterium
ATCGCCTTGCGTGACCGAATCGACGTCCCGCATTGCGGCGCATGCGCGCACCGGCCCGCCACCCCCATGAACGGGGGGATCGCGAAGCGCGAAAAGTGCACTGCGCCCACCGCAGTCCTGTCATGCTTGCCGTCCCGAACCACCCGCTCGAAAGGAATGCGATGAGCCTGAACTTCTGCTGCGCCGGGCGTACGGCGGCCTTGTTCTGCGTCGCGGCAATCGCCGCTTCCTCCGCCACCGCGCAGACCTGGGACTACAAGGCCTACCTCAAGGACCCGACCAGTGGGCAGTACAGCCCGACGCGGTTTCGCACGACGACGATCTCGATCGAGGAGAAGGACGGCCAGTGGAGCTTTCGGATGACCAACCCCGGCAAGGGCGACCCGTGCATCAGCCGCGGCGCGCTGCCGGCCGAGGTGCAGAAGACCGAGCAGACGACCACCATCACCGTCACGCCTTTGCTCGCCGACTGCGAGCCGTTTCGCTATGTGATCCAGAATGACGGCAGCGGCGGCGTCAAGCTGCACAAGCGCGGCGACAACTGGGTGGCGGACAAGTTCGATCACGGGTTGACGCCGACGAAGTAGGCCGCGCCGTCCGCCCATCGAAAGGAACATGCAAGCATGAAACTTCTTCGCCACGGCCCCAAGGGCCGCGAACACCCCGGCCTGCTGGACGCCGACGGCCGCGTGCGCGACCTCGGCAACCTGATCGCCGATATCACGCCTGCGACGCTCGCGCCGGCCAGCCTTGCGGCGCTGCGCGCGCTCGACCCGAACGCGCTGCCGGTCGTGCCGCAGGGCACGCTCGCCGTGCCGTGGAGCGGCATGGGCAAGTTCATCGGGATCGGCCTCAACTACGCCGACCACGCGGCCGAGGCGGGGCTGCCGCTGCCGAAGGAGCCGGTCGTCTTCACGAAAGCCATCAGCTGCGCCGTCGGCGCGAACCACGACGTCGTGCTGCCCAGGGGATCGGCCAAGAGCGACTGGGAGGTCGAACTCGGCGTCGTCATCGGCACCCGGGCGCGCTATGTCTCCGAGGCCGATGCGCTCTCGCACGTCGCCGGCTACTGCATCGTCAACGACGTCTCGGAGCGCGAATACCAGCTCGAGCGCGGCGGCCAGTGGGACAAGGGCAAGGGCTGCGACACCTTCGGCCCGGTCGGGCCGTGGCTCGTCACGGCCGACGAGGTGGGCGATCCGCAGCAGCTTTCGATGTGGCTCGAGGTCAACGGCCATCGCTACCAGAAGGGCCACACGAGCAAGATGATCTTCCCGGTCGCGCAGCTCGTCGCCCACCTGAGCTGCTATATGACGCTCGAGCCGGGCGACCTGATCACGACCGGCACGCCACCCGGCGTGGGCACGGGCATCAAGCCCACGCCAGTCTTCCTGAAACCCGGCGACGTGATGCACCTGTGGGTCGAGAAACTCGGCGAACAGCGCCAGACCGTCCACGCGTGGGACGCGGCGCGGATCGACGCCTGACCTGAACCACCCCCTGCGCGCTTCGCGCGCCCCCTCGAGGGGGCCGAGCCCGGACACGAAAGGTCCAGTGGACGTTTCGTGCCTG
>JACSRM010000006.1 GCA_014879745.1 Burkholderiaceae bacterium
CCGACGCTCGCCATCGCGGCCAGCCGTGCGGGCGCGGTCGGCATCTACAACGCCGAACTCGATGCGGACCCGGGGCAGGTCGTCGCTTCGCTCGAGCGGCTGGCGCGGCACGCGCACGGCGGGTTCGGCGTCAAGCTCGATGCGGTCGACGAAGCGGTTGCCGCCGGTCTTCGGGCTCTGGCACCGCGCGGACTGGGATGGGTGATCGTCGGCGCAGACCTCGTGGTGCCGCAACAGGCGCTGCTCGAGGAACTGCGCCGCTTCGGCGTGCGCGTGCTCGCGGAAGTTCGAACCGCCGCGCCGCTGCCGGCGTCGACCGCGGCGCAGATCGACGGCGTGCTCGTCAAGGGCAACGAGTCCGGCGGCTTCGTCGGCGAGGATGCGAGCTTCATCCTGCTGCAGAAGTGGCTGCAGCGCGGCGGTCTGCCCTTGTACCTGCGGGGTGGGCTGACGCCTCATGTGGCGGCGGCGTGCAGCGCGGTCGGCGTCGCCGGCGGGGTGCTCGAGTCGCAGCTGCTGCTGCTGGACGAAGTGCGTCTGCCCGATGCGCTGCGCGCGCTGATCGGCAACCTCGCGGGCAGCGAGACGGTCGCCGTCGGCGATGGCGAACGGGGCGAGTATTTCCGGCTTCTGGTGCGGCCGGCGCTGACTGCGGCGCGTCAGTTCGCACGTGACGGCGACGGTTTCCGGATCGACGCACTTCGTCCGCTGGTGCTTGGGTGCACGCACTGGCAGGAGCCGGCCAAGGGCCTGCTGCCGATCGGCCACGAAGTCGCCTTCGCGGCGCCCTGGCGCAAGCGCTACGGCCACCTCGGCGCGATTCTGGGGGCGATCGACGACGCGGTTCGCAGCCAGCCCGGACTCGCGGCGCGGCACCTGCCGATCGCCGAGGGGTCGGCGCTGGCGCGCTCGCTCGGCATGCGCCTGCCGATCGTTCAGGGGCCGATGACGCGCGTCTCGGACACTGCGGAATTCGCGCTCGCGATCGCCGAGGGTGGCGCCCTGCCGATGGTCGCCTTCGCGATGCTCAAGGGGCAGGCGCTGGAGACCCTGCTGGAGCGGACCAAGAAGCTCCTCGGTGAGCGTGTCTGGGGCATCGGCCTGCTCGGATTCGCACCGCAGGAGTTGCTCGACGAGCAACTCGCGATCGCCAAGCGGTTTGCCCCCGACTACGCGATCATCGCTGGCGGCAGGCCCGATCAGGCGGTACACCTCGAGCGTGTCGGCGTGCCGACCTTCCTGCATGTTCCGGCGGCGAGTCTGATTGCCAACTTCCTGCACGAAGGCGCGCGCCGTTTCATCTTCGAGGGCCGCGAGTGCGGCGGGCACATCGGGCCGCTCAGCAGTTTCGTGCTCTGGAGTTCGATGGTCGACCGCCTGCTGGCCGAACTCGGGCCGGGCAAGGTGCGCGCCGACGAGGTCGAACTGCTGTTTGCGGGCGGCATTCACGATGCGCTCTCGTCGGCGATGCTGCAGGTGCTTGTCGCCCCGCTCGTGGCCGCCGGCGCCAAGGTCGGCATCCTGATGGGCAGCGCCTACCTGTTCACGAAGGAGATCGTTGCCAGC
>JACSRM010000005.1 GCA_014879745.1 Burkholderiaceae bacterium
GTCGCGGTCGCGCTGGAACGCATCGGCCTGCGGCGCTTCATCGCGCGCGTGGCGCCTGCCGCGCGAGCGAAGCGGATCGCACGCGTAGCGCTGGATCATGGCCGCTCAGGCGCCGGTGTGCGCGGCGATCACGTCGGCGACCAGCGCATCCGGCGCGGCGCGTACCGACGCCCGCCCCGGCGCGTCGATGACGACGAAGCGGATCGCGCCGGCCTCGGCCTTCTTGTCGCCGCGCATCAGCTCGAGGTAGCGATCCGCGCCGAGTGCCGGGCCGACCACCGGCAGCCCGGCGCGCGCGATGAGTCTCGTCAGCCGGTCCGCAAACGCGGCGTCGATCAGCCCGAGCCGCACCGACAGATCGGCCGCCATCACCATGCCGCAGCCGACTGCCTCGCCGTGCAACCACTCGCCATAGCCGAGCCCGGTCTCGATCGCGTGGCCGAAGGTGTGGCCGAAATTCAGGATCGCGCGCAAGCCCCCCTCGCGCTCGTCCTGCGCGACGACGCCGGCCTTGATCTCGCAAGAGCGCCGCACCGCGTGGGCGAGCGCTTCGGCGTCGAGCGCGAGCAGCGCGTCGATGTGCGCCTCGAGCCAGGCAAGGAAATCGGCGTCGGCGATCGGGCCGTATTTGATCACCTCGGCCAGGCCGGCGGCGATCTCGCGTTTGGGCAGCGTTGAGAGCGTCGCCAGATCGGCGACGACGCGCAGCGGCTGGTGAAAGGCGCCGATCATGTTCTTGCCGCGCGGGTGGTTGATCGCCGTCTTGCCGCCGACCGACGAATCGACCTGCGCGAGCAGCGTCGTCGGTACCTGCACGAAGTCCACCCCGCGCATGTAGCAGGCGGCGGCAAAACCGGCGATGTCGCCGACGACGCCGCCGCCGAGCGCGTAGAGCAGCGTCTTGCGGTCGCAGTGCACGGCGAGCAGCGCATCGAAGATCGCGTCGAGCGAGGCCCAGTCCTTGTGCACCTCGCCGGCCGGCAGGTCGATTCGCACGACGCGCCGGTGGCGCGCCGCGAGGGCCTCGTGCAGGCGGTCGGCATAAAGCGGCGCGACGTTCGTGTCGCTGACGATCGCGGCACTCGCCGCTCGCGGCAGGCCGTCGTAGCTCGACGTGGCGCCGAGCAGCCCGGCACCGATCAGGATCTCGTAGCTTCTGTCGCCGAGCGCGATCGGCACGCGCTGCGCGGACTGCGTTATCTCTTGCATGGCGCCCAGTGTACGGGTCCACGAACAGCGTGTAAGCGGCGCCGAAGCGGCGTCGAAGCCGGCAGCGCCCGCGCGGGGTGTCAGTGCTCGAGCACCCTGGGTTCGACCGGCGAGGGCACGAGCGACGGATCGACGAGGCCGGCGAGTTCGAGCTGCATCAGGATCATATTGACCAGCCCCGGGATCGACGGCCGGCCGGTGTCGATCGTGAAGTGCGCCGTGCGTCGATACAGCGGATCGCGCTGCATGAAGAGCTCGCGCAGCTTGCGCAGCGGGTCGCGCACCTGCAGCAGCGGCCGGTGCGTATCGTGCCGCAGGCGGCGAAACAGGTCTTCCGGCTTCGAGCGCAGGTAGA
>JACSRM010000004.1 GCA_014879745.1 Burkholderiaceae bacterium
GCGCAGCAGCACTACTCCCTGGATCTTGCCGAAGCCGTCGTCTCCGAATACAAACTGGACCTCGTATGTGCCGATGAAGTGGTCGACGAGCTGATTGCCGCCATCACGACAGCAGCGCATACGGGTCTGCCAGACGCCGGCTGGATATTTGTGAGCGAGGTGACGACGGCGATTGAAATTCGCTGAAAGCCTGCACAACTTGCAGCTTTCCGAAGCTTCACCCTCAAGCCGGACGTATGATGGCCAGATGGAAATTATGATAATGATCGGGGCAACGGCCAGTGGCCACAGATTGCGACTCACGAACAAGAGCGCGGCCAATGCTCCGCCCGCGCTCACGCAGGCCGACATGGTGGTGATGAACGACGACCTGCGTCTGCAGAGAACGGCGAAGGGCGTGTCATGACCGGACCAGCATCACCACGGATCGAGGCCTTCGAGGCCAAGATAGCCGTGTCGGCGCGGCACCGGCTTGCCGGCTACCCCCGGCGTGCGTTCGCTGCCCTGGAGCGGGCACATGTGCTGGGGCAGCGGGACTTCAGTGCGCACCTGCGCGTGCATGGGTGGATGCTTCGGGTCGGCTGGGAAACGGGTGACTCGCGCGAAGTGGTCGGGCAGCTGATGCGACTCGCGCTGGTGCCGCTCGGCCGCCTGCCAATTGGCAACACCGGCGGCACGAGCGTCAGCGCCTTCGCGCCGATGGGCATCCCGCCCGAACTGAAACGGCTGCTGCAAGGCCGCGACCGATGAACACCCCCTCTGCCAGCGCGGCGCAACCCCACCCTGTGGCCGCCGCCTCGAGCGACCGCTGGTGGCTGTTGATGGTGATCGCCGCGTCAATGCTGGCGCTCGACCAGGGCGTCAAGTGGATCGTCGCGCAGAATCTGCCGCTGGGCGCGAGCATCGCGGTCACCGAGTGGTTCAATCTGGTCCATGTTCTCAACCCGGGCGCTGCGTTTTCGTTCCTGGCCGATGCCGGCGGATGGCAGCGCCACGCGCTGACCGTGCTGGGCGTGGCCGTCAGTGTCGTGCTCGCCGGGCTGCTGTGGCGCGGCGTCGGCAGTCCTGTCGAGCGCGTGGCCTATGTCGGCCTGATCGGTGGCGCGCTGGGCAACGTCGTCGACCGGGTTCGCATTGGCGCGGTTGTCGACTACCTCGATCTGCATTGGCGCGACATGCACTGGCCTGCGTTCAACCTGGCGGACATCTTCATCGTCGGCAGCGCGGCGCTGCTGGTGCTGGCGGCGTTCAGGCCGGGCCCAAACGGGCAACAAACCGGACAAGGGAGTACTGGATGATGAGCATTGCTGTTTCGAATCGTCGACTTGCGCGCATCGCCGCAGCCTTGTTGATATTGGGTGCGGCGTCAGCCGTCCATGCGCAGGTGCGGGTCGACGGGGCGTGGGCGCGTGCGACCGTGCCGAGCCAGTCGGCCACGGGCGCCTTTATGCGCCTGACCGCCGACAAAGATGTCGTTCTCACCGGCGTCAGCTCGCCGGTCGCCCGTGTCGTCGAAGTGCACGAGATGTCGATGGACAAGGACATCATGCGCATGCGCGC
>JACSRM010000162.1 GCA_014879745.1 Burkholderiaceae bacterium
CATCGCCTGGTTCAGGATCTTGTGCGTGTTCAAGTCGGCCGCGTGCCCGGGGCCGGCGTCGATGTCCATCATCACCTGGTTGTGGATGGCGTGCGACAAGGCCTTGTCGAACAGGTAGCCCGACCACCATGTGCCGTCGGCTGTCGTGCCGGCCGCAACCAGTGTCTGCGCGAGCTTGACGCCCTTCAGGTCGGGCGGCGCCGGCGGCAGCTTGACGCCGGCTTCGGTCGCGCGCTTCAGGCCGTCCTTGACGGCAAACGTCATGCCGTTGATGAAGCCGGTCACGTTCTGCTCGCCGTACTGCGCGTTGAGCTTCGCGACCTCGGCGTTGACGGTCTTCTCGCCGAGCATCGACACGAGCGCCGTCGCAAAGCTGAAGTTTTCCGGCCCGCCGCCGGCGGCGACGAGCGCGGCGGTGACCTCGAGCGCCGGCGCACCGCTGTAGATCGGCCCGCCGAACCAGTTCGATCCGGCCTGGTTCTTCTGCGTCATCTGCGCCGGTGTCGGCGCATCCGCCGCCCATGCGACGCCGCCGAACGCGACACCGCCCATCGCCAACGCGATCGCCAACAGATTCATGTGCTTGTTCATCATCCACTCCTCGCAACTCGAGTTGCATCTGCTCGGCGAGGGCCCCCTCGCCGTGCCTGCAGTGGACCGCGATTGCACGCGCGCGTCTGTCCGTTGCCGTACAGACGCAAGGAACGCACGATCCGATCGTGTCGGGCGACGATACAAATCGCGCCGCACCGAATGAAGCCCGCCATTGCCCGCGCCGAAGCGCCAGCCGCCGCACCGCGGGCCGATCCGCGCTCGGCGACGCGCTACAGCCTGCTCTTCGCGGTCAGCTTCGTGCACGTGCTCAACGACATGATGCAGTCGGTGATCGTCGCGATCTACCCGCTGCTCAAGGGCGAGTTCGACCTCGGCTTCTTCCAGATCGGCATCATCACGCTGACCTTCCAGCTGACGGCCTCGCTGCTGCAGCCGGTCGTCGGTATGGTGACCGACCGCCGGCCGCTGCCGTACTCGCTGCCGGTCGGGATGTGCTTCACGCTCTCGGGTCTGCTGCTGCTCTCGGTCGCGCCGTCGTATCCGGTGCTGCTCGCCGCCGTGGCGCTGATCGGCTGCGGCTCGTCGGTGTTCCACCCCGAGTCGTCGCGCGTCGCGCGCATGGCGTCGGGCGGGCGCTTCGGCTTCGCGCAGTCGGTGTTCCAGATCGGCGGCAACGTCGGCCAGGCGCTGGGGCCGCTGCTCGCCGCCGCGATCGTGCTCGCGCTCGGTCGCTCGCACGTCGGCTGGTTCGGGCTCGCGGCGCTGCTTGCGATCGTCATCCTGCTGCAGGTCGGCCGCTGGTACGCGCGGCACATCGACGATCGCGTCCGCAAGCGCGAGCCGGGCGACCAGCCGCCGCTGCCGGCGCCCGTCATCCGGCGCACGATCGGCGTGCTGCTCGTCTTGATGTTCTCGAAGTTCTTCTACCTCGCGAGCATCAACAGCTACTACGAGTTCTACCTGATGCACCGCTTCGGCCTCACGGCGCACGCCGCGGCGAACCTGCTCGGCGTGTTCCTGTTCGCCGTCGCTGCCGGCACGCTCGTCGGCGGCCCGCTCGGCGACCGCATCGGCCGCCGCCGCGTGATCTGGTTCTCGATCCTCGGCGCGGCGCCGTTCACGCTCGCGCTGCCTTATGTCGGCCTCGGCTGGACGGTGGCGCTGAGCATCGTCATCGGCATGGTGCTCGCGTCGGCCTTCCCGGCGATCATCGTCTACGCGCAGGACATGCTGACGAACCGCATCGGCATGGTGTCGGGGCTGTTCTACGGCTTCAGCTTCGGCCTCGGCGGCATCGGCGCCGCGGTGCTCGGCGTCGTCGCCGACCGCTTCGGCATCGTCTTCGTCTACCAGGTCTGCGCCTTCCTGCCGCTGCTGGGCGTGCTCGCCGTGCTGCTGCCCGACGTGCGACCGCCGGGGTATCGCAAGCCGGCGCCGCCAACGCCGGCCCCGACCGCGGCGGTCCAAGGCACGCGGGCCGCGCCGGGTTAGGATTGCCGCTCCCGCCCCGCAACGAACGAATTGATGTCAGCCATGTACCAGCGCATACTTGTTTCGGTCGACGGCAGCCCGACCTCCGAACGCGGACTCGACGAGGCGGCCAGGCTGGCCCAGGTCTGCGGCTCGACCCTGCGCCTGCTTCATATCGTCGACCCGGTCCCGTTCACGGTCGGCTACGAGACGCTCGGCCGCAGCACCGGACTCGATATCGCATCGATCGAGAAAGCGGCGCAGAGCATGCTCGACACCGAAAAGGCGCGCGCCATCGCGGCCGGCGCAACGAACGTCGAGACCGTGCTCGTCCAGCGCACGACGGCGCGCATCTCGGAGCGCATCGTCGAACAGGCCAAGGCCTGGAATGCCGAACTCATCGTCATCGGCACCCACGGTCGCCGCGGTGTCGGCCGCGTGCTGCTCGGCAGCGACGCCGAGCAGACGGTTCGCATCTCGCCGGTGCCGGTGCTGCTGGTGCGCGCGCCGGAAGGCAGCGCGTCCGCATAGTCGCGGCCGACCCGGCGGCGGCTATCGGCCGGTGATCGGGATGTCGACTCCGGCCTGCAGGCCGGCCACCGGCCTCGCGCCTTCGGGGTAGTGCTGCACGGAGAGGCCGACCTGCCACCTGATGCCGGTGGCGGTTTCGCCGTCGACCGCGAGCATGAGACCGCGCAGCGTGCCGGTAACGCCGTAGGCCGCGTTGATCGGCTGATCGCCCATCCAGCTCATGCGGCCCCAGAAGAGCCTGCCTTCGACCCGCAACTGCATCGGGTCGTCGATGCGTGTCCACGCCAGCCCCATGGTGTACAGGTCGCCGCCCCCGCCGATCGCGGCACCGATCGGCAATCGACCCTGGTAGTAGCCCTGCTGATAGACCGAATGCTGATAGGCGGGCGGCGGCTCTGCCGAGCGCAGGCCGAACAGATGCGAAGGCATGGTGTCGGTCGCCTCGAAGGTCCACTCGAGCCGCTGCCCGTGGACGACGGCCTTGCGCTGCAGGCCGATGGTGCCGAAGAGCTTGGACGGCCAGCCGCCCGCCTCGTCCTCGCCGACCAGGTGCACGCTGCCGACCCAGATGCCGCCCCAGGCATCGGCGGCCGAGATGCGCAGGTCCACGCCGGCGACTTCGTCGCTCGGATCCTCGTTCTTCTGCGACGGATCGTCGACGTTGCTTCGGCCGAACAAGGCATCGCGAAAGGCGACCCAGTCGTGCGGCCGGCCGGCGCCGGCCCACAGGATCGAACGGGCGAGACCGATCTCCACGTTCGGCCAGGGCTTGGTGTAGAAGCGCAGCCCGATCGTTCGCGTCCCTTGCGGGTCGTAGTGCGCGAGCCGGCCGGCCGAGAGCTCGTAGCCCCAGCGGCCGATCCAGTGCAGCCACTCTGTCTGCGGCGCACTGTCTTCGGCGCGGCGCACGATCACGCCCGCGATCGGTGTCGCCGCGGTCGAGAGGATCGGACTCGTCAGGATGCCCGGGCCCCACCAGCGATCGACGGCGCCGGCCGCGACCACCGCGCCGCCGAGCCGGGCCACGACGTAGCTGCCGTCCAGGCTGCCCTGCGGCCCGCCGGGCGTCAGCGAATCGCCGACGGCAGCAAGGGAAAGCTGGCCGCCGAAATCCGCGTTGCCTGCATAGAAGCTCAGCGCGCCTGCGGCGATGCCTCTGGCAGACCGGCCGCCGTCGAGCAACGGATGGCGCGCGCTGTTGGCCTGCAGCGTGAGGCGCGCGGAATCGGTGCTGCGCAGCACGGCGCGCCGAACGCGCGACAGGGCATCGGCGTCGGCGGCATCCAGCCGTGCCGGATCGACGCCCGCCCAGGCGGCGCGCAGCGTCGACGACGGCAGCGGCCAAGTGCCCAGCGGCAACTCGAGCACACCCCGATCGACGAGCCAGGCCAGATCGGAGCGCAGGCCGCGATCGGACGGCGCGAGCAGCGACAGGCCGGCTTCGTCCGCGCCGGCATCGGCGACCGCGGCGCGCGCGAGAATGGCTGCCGACAAGCCGACAGCCGCGCGGACGCTGCGCCTTCCTCCCCGCTTCATTTGGGCGTGACGATAGACGCAACGGGTCTGTTCTGCCAGCCCTATCGGGTAAACGTCTGTGCCCGGGCTTGCCCGCGCTTCGCGCAGCCGGGATCGCCGGCTCGGGGCGCGATATGCGTCGCACAACGCACGCCGTTCGCTCCGTACGCCGGCAGGAACCAGGTGTTGCCGAGCAGATAGGGTTTCGGCCGTTGTTCACCACGCATATCGAGCCCGCAACTCGGGGCCGATCGGCACGTTGTCGGTGAAGCCGCGAATCTCGATCTTCTGCCCCGTCAAGCCCTTCAGCACCGGCGCGATCCGCGCGAGCGTCGCCTCGCCGGCGGCCTCGAGCTTCACGCCGCCTTCGGCGAACAGCAGGGTGTTCGCGAGGCTGACGCGCACCGGATTCTGCAGCTGCGTGACCTGCGCCTGGTCGGTCGCGAGTTCGCCCTTCAGCTGGCTGCTGAGCTGCTGGCAGGTGCTGGCCTTCTGTTCGTAGCTGTCGGCCTTCTGCACCTCCTGGTAGTAGCTGCCCTGCGAGACGCAGGCCGCGAGCGACGCCGGCTGCACCGCCACGATCGCCGCGAACACCGCACCGGCGCCGAAGTTGTAGACGAGCAGGCCGGCGCGCAGCGCGGCGCGCGCGACTGGCCGATCGGCCAGCCGAGCAGCGGCGGGTAGGCGATTACGAGCGCACCGACGCCGATGTCGCCCGCCCCGACGAGCGCGAAGAATCGCGCGGCAAACCTGTCGTTCGCACCCGCATCGGCCGGCTACCGGCCGCTCGCATACGCCAGCGGCGACGCCTTCCTGGGCGACGTCGAGATTCACCGACCGCGCTGCGTCGTCCTCGACCTGCAGATGCCGGGCATCGGCGGCTTCGACGTGCTGCGGGCACTGGCGCAGCGCCAACCCGGCGTGCCGGTGGTGGTGATCACGGGCTTCGACTCGGGTGCCGCGCGCGGCACGGCGCGGGCCCTGGGCGCGCGCGCCTACCTCTGCAAGCCGGTCGACGACCGGGCGCTGCTGGCGGCGATCGACGACGCGATCGGCACGCCTTGAATCGATCGGAGCGGTGCGCTGCCTCCGCAGGCACGGCGCCCCAGCGGGTCAGCGCCGCGGCACGTCGACGATCGATCGACGATCCAGCCGGCGCCGAAGCCGGCGATCGCGAGCGCGCAAGTCGCAAGCCGGCCTGCGATGACGCCGCCCGGCGCCCCGGGCCGGCCGTCAGGCCGCCGCGGCCCAACCCGGCTCGGCGCCGGTCAGGGCAACGGCGAGTTCGACGTTGCTGCGCGCCCAGGCGGCGTGCGTCGCACCGAGCAGCAAGACCTGCATGCGCCCACGCAGCTCGCGCGCTGCATCGACGAAGCACCCGGGTCCGCTGATCTCGCGTCCATCGTGGGCGGACGCAGCGCGCACGACGGCATTGCCGAAGATTCAGGCCCCGCGCGCATGGAACGAAGCGCTCCGGTTGGCAACAATAGCGCGATGACGGACATCCTGTTCCCCTTCGCCGGCGGCCTCGGCTTGTTCCTGATCGGCATGATGCTGATGTCGCAGGGCCTGGTGGGCTTTGCCGGCGGGGCACTGCAGCGCGCGCTGGCGCGCTTCACGGGCAGCCCGTTCCGGGCCTTCGCCTCGGGCACGCTGATCACGGCGCTGGTGCAGTCGTCCACCGCCACGACGGTGACGCTGATCGGCTTCGTCAGCGCCGGGCTGATCGGCTTCTCGCAGGCCATCGGCGTGCTGCTGGGCGCGAGCCTGGGCAATACCGGCACCGGCTGGATCGTCGCCGGCCTGGGGCTGAGGATCAGCCTGGGCTTCTACACGCTGCCGCTGATCGGCATCGGCGCCTTCCTCAAGCTGCTGGGCAAGGGGCGCGTCGCCGAGCTCGGCCTGGCGCTGGCCGGCTTCGGCCTGATGTTCACCGGACTCGACATGCTGTCCAAGGGCATGCAGGCGCTGTCGGCGGTATTCAACCTCGCCACGCTGCCGGTGGGCGGCTTCGGCGCGCGCATCGCCGCCATGCTCGCGGGCCTGGCGATGACGGCGATCATGCAGTCGTCCACCGCGGCCGTCGCCACCACGCTCACCGCGCTGCACAGCGAGGTCATCAACTTCGACCAGGCCGCCGCGCTGGTGGTGGGCGCGGCCATCGGCACCACGCTGACCGGCGTGCTCTCGGCCATCGGCGGCACGGTGCACGCCAAGCGCACGGCGCTGGCCTACGTGCTGTTCAACGCCGGCGCGGGGCTCATCGCCATCGCGCTGCTGCCGCTCTTTCATGTCGCGATCGGCTGGCTGAATGCGCATGCCGGGCTGGACGCCGGCGCGAGCAGCCTGGCGGCGTTCCACACGCTGTTCATCGCCGTGGGGGTGCTGCTGTTCCTGCCGGTGGCGGGGCCGTTCGCGCGCTGGATCGAGCGGCTGCTGCCCGAGACCACGGGCGCGGCGACGGCGCGGCTCGACGCCAGCCTGCTGCCGCTGCCCGAGGTGGCGCTGGAGGCCGCGGAACGCGCGCTGGAGCGGCTGGCGGACGAAGCCCTGCAGCTCTTCGAGGCGCGGCTGCGCGACGCCGACGGCGAAGCGCTGGGCGCGCGGCTGCGCGCGCTGGACGAGGATATCGACCGCGCCTACGACTTCGTCGGCCGCATCGAGCTGCCGGCCGGCGACGAGGCCTCGGCCGCCGCGCGCATCGCCCAGCTGCACGCCGTCGACCACCTGCTGCGGCTGCGCAGCCATCTGCACGACCTGGTGCTGACGCCGGCCCGCCTGGCGGGGCCGGGATACGCATGGGCGGCCGGGCGCGGCCAGCGCATCGCCACCTGCGCGCGGCGCGCCCTGGCGGCGCGCGATCTGCCGGCCTGCCTGGACGAGCTGCAGCGCGACGCGGCCGGCCTCGGCGCCGAGGCCATGCAACGCCGGCAGGAGGCGCTGCGCCAGGTGCCGGTCGGGCCCTCCGGCGCCTCCGACACCTTGCGCCGCACCGACACCTACCGCTGGATCGAGCGCAGCGCGCACCATGTCTGGCGTATGTGTCACTACCTCGCCCAGGGCCGCCTGAGCCGCAGCAAGAAAGGCTCCGCCGAGCCGCTGGCGCAGCCGCCGCTGGATTCGGAGGCGCCGCCGACCGCGCCGCCGCAGCCTCCGGAGCCTGGCGGCAAGGGTTCGGAGCGCGGACGCCTTGGCGTCGCCGGGTAGGCCTGGCGCGATATGCACGCCGTACTCGGTGCGCTCGCAGTCGGGCTGCATCGGCCGGCGATGCCGACTCTGCAGCCTGCGCCGGGGCCGATAAGATTCGGCGCTTCGCCGATCCAGGGCCCGCCGCCATGACACCTCCGCCTTCACCGCACAGCGCCGGTGCCGAGTCGCGCTCGTTCGCGCTGTTGCTGGTGTTCGTCACGCTCGCCTTCGGCCTGATCCTGCTGCCGTTCTGGGGCGCGGTATTCTGGGGCCTGATCATCGCCATCCTGTTCGCGCCGCTGCAGCGCTGGCTGGCCCGGCGCCTGGGACAGCGCCGGACCTGGGCGGCGCTGATCACGCTGGCGATCGTCCTGCTGCTCGTCGCGCCGCCGTTGATCCTGATCATCACCACGCTCGTGCACGAGGGCTCGGGCGTCTACGCACGCATCCAGTCCGGCGAGCTGGATTTCGGCCGCTATTTCCAGCAGATCGCCGCCGCGCTGCCGCCCTGGTTCACGCAGGTGCTGGACTGGTTCGGTGTGGGGACGCTGGTCGACATCGAGCAGCGGCTGACCGCCGTGGCAGCGCAGGCCAGCCAGTTGATCGCGACGCGCGCGCTGGGCATCGGGCAGAACACGCTGGAGTTCGTCGTCGGCTTCTTCATCGCGCTGTATCTGTCGTTCTTCTTGCTGCGCGACGGACCCACACTGGCGCGGCAGGTGACCGCGGCCATCCCGTTGAACGAGCGGCACAAGCGAGCGCTGGCGCGCAACTTCGCGACCGTGATTCGCGCCACCGTCAAGGGCAACATCGTCATCGCGCTGATCCAGGGCATGCTCGGTGGACTCGCGCTGTGGGTCCTCGACGTGCGCGGCGCACTGCTGTGGGCGGTGCTGATGGCGTTCCTGTCGCTGCTGCCGGCGGTCGGTGCCGGCCTGATCTGGGGGCCGGTGGCGGTATACCTGCTGATCACCGGCGCGTTCATCCAGGGCCTGGGGCTGATCGCCTACGGCGTGCTCGTCATCGGCATGGTCGACAACGTGCTGCGCCCGATCCTGGTCGGCAGGGACACCCGCATGTCCGACTATGTCGTGCTGATCTCCACGCTCGGCGGGCTGGCCGTATTCGGCATCAACGGCTTCATCATCGGCCCGGTGATCGCCGCGATGTTCATCGCCGTGTGGGGCATCTACGTCGATGAGCGCAGCGCGGGCCCGCGCTGAAGTGCGACTGCGGCCATTCTGGCCGAAGGCGGTGGGCCGACCAGGCAGCAAAACGGGTCAGCCTCACCGGGCCTCAAGCTGTCGCCAGGATTCGGAAGTCGGTCGCCTTGACCACAGGACGTACCTGGCGCTTCTCCTTGCGAAGATCGACCAAGCCATACCTCGACATCGTCTTGAGGGTGCGGGACAGGTTTCCGGGCTGACGCCCCGTGGCCCGCGCCAACACGGCTACCGAGTCCGGATTCGTTTCCCGGATCACCTTGAGCAGAGCCCGGTTCTCGTCGCTCAGCACCTCGGCCACGGATCTCATGGAGGTGAACCAGATCTTCGGCTCGCCGGCCTTGGGCCGGTACTCGCCCTTGGCGATCGCGATCATCCGTTGCCGGATCTGCTCTTGCGGCATCACGCCGATGACTATGGCTTTCATTCCCGTGTCTCCCGGATAGCGCGATCGACCTCGACAAAGAAGTCTTCCAGCAAGCGCTGGGCAGACTCGAACAGGTACGGGACGCCCTTGTCTCTCGCGGACCTGTGCTTGTGGTCATAGGGCAAACGCTGCCCCGCGAATCTGAATTTCTTCGGCGGCTTCACGGCGTGTGCGTTGTCGTAGCCCAGAACTCTCGTGCCGCCTTCGTTGTGCAGTGTGAGGCTATATCGGACGCCATGCGGGGCGCTCGCAGAGGCCTCCACGCGCCTGGCTTCGATCTTGATCCAGAAGCCGTCTTCCTGCTCCAGGATGCTGCCATCCAGATCAAGAAGGGCCTCGAGACCAGTGTCACGATAGGCCATCAGCCACTATGATATCAGCAGATGATATTCAAAGTGATGAGACCTGCCGTGCGCCGCCGACCGCTCCTCCGTGGCGGGACTTGCGAATCCACCTGAGCAGGCAGGCACTGGCGGAAGCGGCGACGAGGATGTCGCTGCTGACGCGCACCGACCAGAAGTTCTTGTCCCGAGCCCTTGTCGAGCTCGTGGAGGCTCGTGCCCGGGTTTGCTGGGTTCATCTGCAGGTCGAAGGCCGTCGTCTTGAATGCCTTCTGCTCCTCGCCGGTCAGCCGCGCGAGGCTTGCCGTGAACGTGTCGGGAATGCGGAAGTTCACTCGAAGGCCACCTTGCCTCCTGCCACGTTCAGCAGCTCCTCGAGGGCGTAGACCGCATTGCGCCGTCCCCGGCCCTCCACCAGAATGCCGAACAGACCGTTCGCCCTGAACACTGCGAGCAGCCTCTTCGCCGTCGGCGCGGGGATGCCCGCGTTGGCGACGATATCGGTG
>JACSRM010000444.1 GCA_014879745.1 Burkholderiaceae bacterium
TTCGGCGTGCTTCATCGGCGCGATGAAGGCCGTCGCGGGGCGGCAGAAACTCGCGCTGCCGGCCGAGGTGTCGATCAAGTCGAGCGTCTCGATCGGCCCGATGAAGGGCAAGCCAGGCGCGTTCGGCATTGCCGTCGCGATGGCGATCTCGGTGCCGGGCATGGACAAGCCCGCGCTCGAAGCGCTGATCAAGGCCGCCAACGAAGTCTGCCCGTACTCGAACGCGACGCACGGCAACATCGACGTCGCGTTGACCGTGGCCTGATCACCAGCGTTGCGCCTGCGCAAGCAGGCGCAGCAGCAGTTCGATGCGCGCCTGCCCCGGCGTCAACGCGCCGGCCGCTTCGAAGACATCGTTGACCGTCGGCAGCACCGCGCCGCTCGCGACCCGCGTGCAGCGCAGCACCTGCACCCCGCCCTCGTCGCGTGCGCGCTTCAGCGCGGCCTCCAGCCGCTCGCTCAGGCTGCCGTTGCCGGTGCCGGCGACGACGATGCCGTCGATGCCGTGCGCGCGCAGCGCATCGACGATCGTGCCGTCGGCGTCGCCGTGGTTCATCACGATCGCCACCCGCGGCGGGCGCTCGGCCGCGAGCACGCCGCTGCCGAGCGCGTCGCCATCTGGCCAGGCGCGCCATTGCGTCAGGCAGCCCTCCTGGATGACGCCGATGTCGCCCGCATCGCCGGCGCCGAACGCGTCGAGCCGGTAGGTGTGGGTCTTGCGCACGTCGGACGCGCCGATGACGCGGCCGGCGACGACGGCGACGACGCCGCGCGCGCCGGGCAGGCCGGCGACGCGCACCGCATCGAGCAGGTTCTGGCCGCCGTCGCTGTGCAGCGAGGTCGTCGGCCGCATCGCCGCCGTCAGCACGACCGGCTTGTCGGGCGCGACCACGCGCTGCAGCAGGTAGGCCGTCTCCTCGAGCGTGTCGGTGCCGTGGGTGACGACGACGCCGGCAACGTCGCTGCGGTCGACGTGGTAGGCGACGCTTCTGGCGAGCTTGCGCCAGACCTCGAGAGTCATGTCCTTGCTGTCGATCTGGGCGATCTGCTCGGTCTGCAGGTCGAACGCGGCGAGCGCCGGGATCGCGGCGACGATGCGCTCGACGCCGATCGCCGCCGCGCGGTAGCCGAGGTTGTCGCCCGGGTCGTCCGCCGCTCCGGCGAGCGTGCCGCCGGTGCCGAGGACGACGATCTTCGATGAATCGTTTTGCATTTTCCGAAAAGCTGGATGAAAATACAGATACTGGATGAAACTTCAGCCTCCGCGACCGGGGATCATATGCAGGAAAGCCCGAAACTCACCGCCCGCCAGCAGCAGGTGCTCGACCTCGTGCAAAGCGCGATCGAACGCACCGGCGCGCCGCCGACGCGCGCCGAGATCGCATCCGAACTCGGCTTTCGGTCCGCCAACGCGGCCGAGGAGCATCTGCAGGCGCTCGCGCGCAAGGGCGTGATCGAACTCGTCGGCGGCACGTCGCGGGGCATCCGCCTGCAGTCTGACACACTGCGCGCGCTCGCCGTCTCGCGCAACCGGCAGTTCATGCTGCCGCTGCC
>JACSRM010000135.1 GCA_014879745.1 Burkholderiaceae bacterium
CGCGCAGCGCGTGGCTCGTGCAGCGCGATGCCGACGACGGCTGCGCGCTGATGGCCAAGACGCTCTACGACGCCGGCAAGTTCAGCGACGCCGATGTATGGCTCAAGGCGCGCCGCTCGATCGACGCCAATCGTCCGGCGGCGGCCAGGCAGGCGGTCGGGCTGATGCCGCCGCAATGGGCCAAACGGCTCTCCGACGCGCTCGACGCGCCGCCGCGCTACCTGTCCCGGCACGCCTCGGCGGCGACGCGCAATCAGGCCGAAATGGCGGCGCTGGCGCTGATCCGGCTGGCGGACAAGGACCCCGAAATGGCGGCGACGATGCTGGCCGACCGCTGGGAGCGCGAGCTCCCGGCCGACCTCGCCGCCTGGGCCTGGGCGTCGGCCGGCAGGGAAGCGGCGCAGAACCTTTCGCCGCAGGCGCCGGCGTATTTCCAGCGTGCGGCCAAGACGGCGGCCAAATCTAAGCAGCCGATCGAGTGGAGCGACGATACGCTTGCCTGGAAGGCGCGGGCAGCGCTGCGCAGCGATGGCACGGCGCGCTGGCCGCAGGTGCTGGAGGCGATTGGCGCGATGAGCGCGGACGAGCAGCGCGATGCAGCGTGGGTCTACTGGCGCGCGCGGGCGCTGCAGGCGACGGCATCGGACCCGAAGGTCGCCGACCCCGAAGCGAACCGGCTGCTCGAATCGATTGCCGGTCAGCTGAACTTCTACGGCTCGCTGGCGGCCGAGGATCTCGGCCGGCCCTTCACGCTCGCGCCCGAGCCGGCGCCGCTGACGGCGCAGGAACGCGCTGCCGCGGTGCGCAACCCGGGGCTTTCGCGTGCCTTGCTGCTGATCTCGATCGGCTTGCGCAGCGAGGGCGTGCGCGAGTGGAACTTCACGCTGCGCGGCATGCAGGACCGCGAACTGCTCGCCGCGGCGCAGCTCGCCTGCGACGCGGAAGTGTGGGATCGCTGCATCAATACGAGCGACCGCACCCGCGTCGAGATCGACATGGCGCAGCGCTTTCCGATGCCGTTTCGCAAGGATGTCGTCGCGCGCTCGCGCGAGATCGGCCTCGACCCGGCCTATGTCTACGGCCTGATCCGCCAGGAGTCGCGCTTCATCATGGACGCCAAGTCCGGCGCCGGAGCGTCGGGACTGATGCAGATCATGCCGGCGACGGCCAAGTGGACGGCGAAGAAGATCGGCATGGACCACGCGTCGGTGAAGCTGCACGACAAGGATGCCAACCTTCGACTCGGTACCGCCTATCTGAAGCTCGTGCTCGACGATTTCGCGGGTTCGCAGCCGCTGGCAGCCGCCGCCTACAACGCCGGCCCCGGCCGTTCGCGCCGCTGGCGTGACGGCCCGACGCTCGAGTCCGCGATCTGGGCCGAGAACATTCCGTTCGGCGAGACGCGCGACTATGTGAAGAAGGTGCTGTCCAACGCGACCTTCTACGACGCGATGCTCGATGGTTCCGGCGCTTCGCTCAAGAAGCGGCTCGGGCCGGGCGTCGGCCCGAAGGATGCATCGCCGACGCTGGACAAGGAACTCCCCTGACCGGGATCGCCCATTGCGGCGCGGCGCGCCTGACCGCGCCTAAACTACGCTGATCGCCTTGCGCCGTGGTTCGGCGTGCTGCGCCTCGCCGGGCAGCGCTGCCGCCATCGGGCAAATCGTCGTCCACCGATCTCGAGACACCATGGACAACATCCTGATCCTCGGCGGCAGCGGATTCGTCGGCAGCGTGCTGTGCGAAGAACTCGTGCGCCGCCATGGCGGTGGCGGCCTGCGTATCGCGGTGCCGACGCGGCGGCGCGTCAACGCCCGGCATCTGCAGATCCTGCCGACGATCGAGGTCGTGCAGGCCGATGTGTTCGACGACGGCGAGCTGACGCGGCTGGTCGGCGGGCGCGATGCCGTCGTCAACCTGATCGGGATCCTGCACGGCACCGAGGCCGATTTCCAGCGTGTGCACGTCGACCTGCCGCGCCGCATCGCGCGGGCCTGCGCGGACGCCGGCGTGGCGCGACTCGTGCACGTCAGCGCGCTCGGCGTGGCGCCCGGCGCGCCGTCGCGCTACCTTCGTTCGAAGGCGGCGGGCGAGGGTGGACTGCGCGAGGCGTACGGCCAGGCCACGGTGATCAGGCCGTCCGTCATCTTCGGTGCCGGCGACCGCTTCATGAATCTGTTCGCCGATCTGCAGGCGATCTCGCCGTTCATGCCGCTGGCGGGCGCGGAGGCGCGCTTCCAACCGGTCTGGGTCGACGACGTGGCCCGGGCCATCGTGCATTTGCTCGACGAGCCTGCGACCGCAGGCCAGACCTTCGAGTGCGCCGGCCCGCGCATCTTCACGCTCGCCGAACTGGTGCGCATGGCGGGCCGCTGGTCGGGGCATGAGCGCCGGATCGTCAGCTTGCCGGCGTCGATCGGCATGCTGCAGGCCTGGACGCTGGAGTGGCTGCCGGGCGCGCCGCTGATGTCGCGCGACAACCTGCGTTCGATGCAGGTGCCCAATATCGCGACCGGTGGACTGCCGGGGCTCTCGGCGCTGGGCATCACGGCGGCCGACATCGGCGCCGTCATGCCGACGTTGCTGGCGCGCGGCGGCGAGATGCAGCGGCTCAATCGTTGGCGCGCTGCCGTCCATCTGCGCTGAGGCCGAGGGCGCATGCAGCTCTATATCGGCAACAAGAACTACTCGTCGTGGTCGCTGCGCCCTTGGCTGCTGATGCGCCACGCCGGCATCGCGTTCGAAGAGATCCAGCTGCGGCTCGACTTCGAGGATGGCTCGCTGTTCAGGCAACGGCTCCTGGCCGTCGCGCCGATCGCCAAGGTTCCGGTGCTGGTCGACGACGGGCTCGCGGTCTGGGACACGCTGGCGATCGCCGAATATCTTGCCGAGCGCTATCCGCAGCTTGCCTTGTGGCCGCTGGATCGTCCCGCGCGGGCCAGGGCGCGCAGCCTGTGCGCGGAGATGCATGCAGGGTTCGCGGCATTGCGAAGCATCCTGCCGATGAATATCGAGGCGAGTCTTCCCGAGGTGGGCGCGAAGGCGCGGCGCGAGAGACCCGAGCTCGAGCGCGACCTTGCGCGGCTCGATGCCATGTGGTCGGGCGCGCTCGAAGCTTCCGGCGGCCCGTTCCTGTTCGGCGCCTTCGGCATCGTCGACGCGTACTACGCGCCCGTCTGCACGCGCCTGCGCACCTACGGCATCGCGCTGCCAGGCGGCGCGGCACAGGCGTATGTGCAACGCATGCTCGAACTGCCGGCCCAGCAGGAGTGGGATCGGGCCGCCCGGGCCGAGGCCGACTTCCTCCCGTTCGACGAACCCTATCGAGCCACGCGCGGCTGAGCGCAGCCACCCGCGAGCGCGCGCGAGTTCGCACGCCGGCCGGTCGTTGCAGGTATCGCAAGAAATTGCTTGACTACTACATAGTTGACTCGTAAACTATAAATGTCGCGGTCAAGGGGAAACGGAAGCCAGCCATGAAGATCGTCTGTATCGGTGGTGGGCCAGCGGGCCTGTATTTCGCGCTGCTGATGAAGAAGCAGGATGCGTCGCACGACATCACGGTCGTCGAGCGCAACCGGCCTTACGACACCTTCGGCTGGGGCGTCGTGATGTCGGACGCGACGATGGACAACATGCGCACCTGGGACCCGGCGACGGCGGCGACGATCGAGCAGGCGTTCAATCACTGGGACGATATCGAACTGCACTTCAAGGGCCGCACCATCCGCAGCGGCGGGCACGGCTTCGTCGGCATCGGCCGCAAGAAACTGCTCAATATCCTGCAGGCGCGCTGCGAGATCCTGGGCGTCAAGCTCGTCTTCGACCGTGAGGTGACCTCGGCCGACGAGTTTCCCGATGCCGACCTGATCATCGCCTCCGACGGCATCAACTCGCGCATCCGCAACCAGCACGCCGCGATCTTCAAGCCCGATATCGTCGACCGGCCGAACCGCTATATCTGGCTCGGCACCAACAAGCTCTACGACGCCTTCACCTTCCTGTTCGAGAAGACCGAGCACGGCTGGTTCCAGGCCCACGTCTACAAGTTCGACGAGCAGACGACGACCTTCATCGTCGAGACGCCCGAGCACGTCTGGAAGGCGCACGGCCTGGACAAGGCGGACCAGGAGCAGTCGATCGCGTTTTGCGAGCGCCTGTTCGCGTCCAACCTGCAGGGCGCCAAGCTGATGACGAATGCGCGCCACCTGCGCGGCTCGGCGTGGCTCAACTTCCAGCGCGTCAGATGCGACCAGTGGTCGTATTTCAACGGCAGCAGCCATATCGTCCTGATGGGCGACGCGGTGCATACCGCGCACTTCGCGATCGGCTCCGGCACCAAGCTCGCGGTCGAGGATGCGATCGAGCTGACGCGCCTGTTCAACGAGCATGGCGCGACCGCAGAGCACATCCCCGAAGTGCTGGATCGCTACCAGGCGCTGCGCAATATCGACGTGCTGCGCCTGCAGAACGCCGCCTGGAACGCGATGGAGTGGTTCGAGGTGGTCGGCCACCGCTACGCCGATACGCTGCCGCCCGAGCAGTTCATGTATTCGATGCTGACGCGCTCGCAGCGCATCTCGCACGAGAACCTGCGGCTGCGCGACAAGGCCTGGCTCGAAGGATTCGAGCGCTGGTTTGCCGAGCGCTCGGCCGAGCAGTCGGGCCTGCAGGTGCCGGCGGGCCCGACGCCGCCGCCACCGATGTTCACGCCCTACAAGGTGCGCAGCGTGGTCCTCAAGAACCGCGTCGTCGTTTCGCCGATGGCCCAATATTCGGCCGTCGACGGCGTCGCCGGCGACTTCCATCTGGTGCACCTCGGCGCGCGCGCGCTGGGCGGCGCGGCGCTGGTCTTCGCCGAGATGACCTGCGTCAGCGCCGAGGGCCGTATCACCCCCGGCTGCGCAGGGCTCTACAAGCCCGAGCACGTGACGGCGTTCAAGCGCATCGCCGACTTCATCCACACCCACAGCGACGCCAAGTTCGGCATCCAGCTCGGCCACGCCGGAGCGAAGGCGTCGACCCGCGTCGCGTGGGAGGGCGCGGATCAACCGCTGCCCGACGGCAACTGGCCGCTGATCTCGGCCTCGCCGCAGCAGTACCTCGAGGGCGTCAGCGATACCTCGCGCGAGATGACGCGCGCCGACATGGACGCGGTGACGGCCGACTTCGTCCGCGCCGCGCGCTGGGCCGCCGAGGCGGGCGCCGACTGGCTCGAACTGCACTGCGCGCACGGCTATCTGCTGTCGGCCTTCATTTCGCCGCTCACCAACCATCGAAGCGACGCCTACGGCGGCAGCCTCGAGAACCGCCTGCGCTATCCGATCGAGGTCTTCAAGGCGATCCGCGCGATCTGGCCCGAGCAGCTGCCGATCTCGGTCCGCATCTCGGCGCACGATTGGGTCGAAGGCGGCATCACGCCGGATGACGCGGTCGAGATCGCGCGCCACTTCAAGGCGGCTGGCGCCGACATGATCGACTGCTCGTCGGGCCAGGTCAGCGCGCAGCAGAAGCCCGTCTACGGCCGCATGTACCAGACGCCGTTTGCCGACCGCATTCGCAACGAGGCCGGCATCCCGACCATCGCGGTCGGCGCGATCTCCGAGGCCGACCACGTCAACAGCATCATCGCCGCCGGCCGTGCCGATCTGTGCGCCGTCGCGCGCCCGCATCTGGCGAACCCGGCGTGGACCCTGCTCGAGGCCGCCAAGATCGGCTATCACACGGTACCGTGGCCCAAGCAGTATCTGTCGGCCAAGTCGCAGCTCGAGCGCAATATCGAGCGCGAACGCGCGCTGGCCGATGCGCAGGCGGCTTCCCAGGCCAGGCACGCGCTGGAGGTTTGAGGGGTGCGGGCGAGATGAGCGACGCCGCGACCGCCTCTCCCGCCGGGCTCGATCTGCCGCGCCTGCTCGGCGACGAGCGGATCGGCCACGAGGCGCGGGCCGGCCGCGACGACCGGCTCGCGGTCAAGGTCTGGCTGCGCCTGCTCGCCTGCAGCACGCAGATCGAGACCGAGATCAGAAAGCGCATGCGGGCGAATTTCGGCATCACGCTCGCTCGCTTCGACTATCTGTCGCAGCTGCGGCGCCATCCCGACGGCTTGCGGATGAACGTGCTGTCGCGCTACCTGATGGTGACCGGCGGCAACGTGACCGGCCTGACCGACGATCTGGAGCGCGACGGTCTCGTCACGCGCGAGGAAGACCCTAGCGACCGGCGCTCGATCCTGCTGCGGCTGACGCCGGCCGGCCGCGATGCGTTCGATGCGATCGCCGCCGCCCACGAGTCCTGGCTCGTCGAGCTGTGCGCCGGGGTCGATGGCGCGACCTTCGAGGCGCTGTACGCGCAGCTCGGTGCGCTGCGCGTCCAGCTCGCGCACAACGTCGCCCGCGCCGAAGCGAAGGAAGGCAGCGCGTGAGGATGACGCCGGCAGGCTCCGATCGGCGCATCGGCCCGGGTCGCGCGGCACGCGGCGGTTCAGAATCGGAACCCGAACTCTCGACCGGAGGTGCATCATGACCTACACCGCCCACACCGACACCTTCGCCCGCGATCATCTGCCGCCGGCCGAACAGTGGCCCGAGTTCCTCTTCGAGCGGCCCGAGCTGCAGTTTCCGGACCGGCTCAATTGCGCGACCGAACTGCTCGACAGGCGCATCGCCGAAGGCCGCGGCGCCAGGTTGTGCCTGCGCGCGCCGGCCGGCGGCGTCGAGTGGACCTTCGCCGATCTGCAGCAGCGCGCCAACCGCATCGCCAACGTCCTCGTCAAGGAGATGGGACTGGTGCCGGGCAACCGCGTCCTGCTGCGGGCGCCGAACAATCCGATGCTCGTCGCCTGCTGGTTCGCGGTCATGAAGGCGGGCGGCATCGCGGTGGCGACGATGCCGCTGCTGCGGGCGAAGGAACTGCGCCAGGTGATTTCGAAGGGCCGCGTCACGCACGCGCTGTGCGACCTGCGCCTGATCGACGAGCTGCGCGCCGCGCTGCGCGACGAACCGGTGCTGACCGAGGTACGCACCTTCTACGACGAGAGTGCGCAGGGGCTGGAGGCGGCGATGGCGCGCCACTCGGACCAGTTCGAGAATGTCGACACCGCCGCCGTTGATACCTGCATCCTCGCCTTCACCTCCGGCACGACCGGCCAGCCGAAGGGCACGATGCACTTCCACCGCGACGTGATGGCGGCCTGCACATCGTTTCCGCGCCACGTGCTGCGGCCGCGCGAAAGCGATGTCTTCCTCGGCAGCCCGCCGCTCGCGTTCACCTTCGGTCTGGGCGGCCTGGTGCTGTTTCCGATGAGCGTCGGGGCGTCGATCGTGCTCCTCGAACAGGCCGCGCCGCCCGCGCTGCTGGAAGCGATTCCGGCCTACGGCGTGACGACGCTCATCACCGCGCCGACCTCGTACCGCGTGATGGCCGAGGAAGCGCGCAAGATGCGCCTGAGCGTCGCCCAGGGCGGCACGCTGCGCCAGTGCGTCTCGGCCGGCGAGGTGCTGCCGGCGGCGACGCGCCTGCTCTGGAAGGACGCGACCGGCATCGAGATCATCGACGGCATCGGCGCGACCGAGATGCTGCACATCTTCATCTCGGCCGACGAGGCGCATGCGCGCCCGGGCGCGACCGGCACCGTCGTCCCCGGCTATCGCGCCTGCATCCTCGACGACGACGGCAAACCGCTGCCGCCGGGCACCGTCGGCCGCCTCGCCGTGAAGGGGCCGACCGGCTGCCGCTATCTCGACGACGAGCGCCAGAAGGTCTACGTCCAGAACGGCTGGAACCTCACCGGCGACGCCTACCTGATGGACGAGGACGGCTACTTCCACTACCAGGCGCGCACCGACGACATGATCGTCTCGGCCGGCTACAACATCGGCGCGCCCGAGGTCGAGGAGGCCCTGCTGACCCATCCGGCGGTCGCCGAGTGCGCCGTCATCGGCGCGCCCGACGAGGAGCGCGGCCAGATCGTCAAGGCCTTCGTCGTGCTGCGCGAAGGGCACGCTGGCGACGCGGCAATGGTGCGCACGCTGCAGGACTACGTGAAGGCGACAATCGCACCCTACAAATATCCGCGCGCGGTCGAGTTTCGCGACCAGCTGCCGCGCACCGAAACCGGCAAGCTGCAGCGCTTTCGCCTGCGCGCCTAGAGCAGACCACGATGACCTTCGAACGTGAACAACTGATCCGCTTCTCGCACTGCGACCCGGCGGGGATCGTCTTCTTTCCGCAGTATTTCGTGCTCTTCAACGGCCACGTCGAGGACTGGTTCGACGAGGGGCTCGGCCTCGGCTACGCGAAGGTCGTCATCGGCCAGCGCGTCGGCCTGCCGACCGTCGCGCTGAGCTGCGAATTCATGAAGCCGAGCCGGATGGGCGAACGTGTGCGGCTCGGGCTCGCGGTGCGCGAGATCGGGCGCAGCTCGATCAAGCTCGACCTCACCTGCCGCCTCGGCGACGAGATGCGGGTGCGCGTGCGCCAGGTGATCGTCACCACCTCGCTCGACGACGGCCTGTCGCGGCCGATCGCGCCGAACGTGCGCGACGCGATCGAGCGCTTCGGCTTCGTGCGCGATGCCGATGGACCCGCGGCGCGCGCCGCCGCGACAACGATGGAGCGGACATGACGACGATCCTGCAACCCCCGGGCTGGCCGCGGCCGAAGGGCTATTCCAACGGCGTTAAGGTGCGCGGCCAGATGGTGTTCGTCGCCGGCATGATCGGCTGGGACACCGAAGGCCGCTTCCCGGCCGTCGATACCGCGGGCCAGGTGCGCCAGGCGCTGCAGAATGTTCGCGCCGTGCTCGACGAGGCGGGCGCGAGGCCGGAGCACATCGTGCGCATGACGTGGTACGTGACCGACAAGGCCGAGTATCTGGCGCAGGGGCGCGCGATCGGCGCCGCCTACCGCGAGCTGATCGGCAGCTACAACGCGGCGATGACCGCGGTCGAGGTCAAGGCGCTGATGGAGGACGAGGCCAAGGTCGAGATCGAAGTCACCGCCGTCATACCCGATTAAGATTCGGCGCCATGAGCTTCGACGCAACTTCCACGGATCTGCGCATCGCGATCGTCGGCACCGGCGCGATGGGGCGCGGCATCGCGCAGATCGCCGCCCAGGCCGGCATCACGGTATTGATGCACGACGCGCTCGAAGGCGCTGCCGCGAAGGCGCGCGACGCGCTCGGCAAGACCTTCGACACGCTGCGCCAGAAGGGCCGCATGAGCGACGACGCGGTGCAGGGCGCGATGGCGCGCCTGCAGCCGGTCGAGCGCCTCGCGCAGCTCGCCGACGCCGCGCTCGTGATCGAGGCGATCGTCGAGGATCTGGACGTCAAGCGCGCGCTGTTCGTCGAGCTCGAGGCGATCGTCGCGCCCGGCTGCGTGCTCGCGACGAACACCTCGTCGCTGTCGGTGACGGCGATCGCCGCCGGCTGCGCGAAACCCGAGCGCGTCGTCGGCTTCCACTTCTTCAACCCGGTGCCGCTGATGAAGGTCGTCGAGGTCATCGACGGCGTGCGCGGCGCGCCCGAGGTCGGCGACGCGATGATCGCGCTCGCCCGCCGCATGGGCCACGAACCGGTGCGCGCGAAGGATACGCCGGGCTTCATCGTCAACCACGCCGGCCGCGGCTACGGCACCGAGGCGCTGCGGCTGCTCGGCGAAAGCGTCGCCGCGCCGCACGTGATCGACGCCGTGCTGCGCGAGCAGGCGGGCTTCAAGCTCGGCCCGTTCGA
>JACSRM010000220.1 GCA_014879745.1 Burkholderiaceae bacterium
GACGTGGATGCCGGTGCGCACGCCGTAGGCGGCGCCGAACTTGGCCATCCAGACGAACATGATGATGCACAGTTCCTGCGCCCAGCCGAAATTGAGCGTCAGCATCCAGTCCTGGACGACCGGGATGCGCATGCCCGACGCATAGCGGTGCAGCACGGCGACGAAGATGATCAGCGTCGCCGCGCCCATGAGGAAGGTGATCAGCCATTCCTCGAGATGATCGAGACCCCGCATGATCATCGGCTTGCCTCCGGCTTGTTGTTGTCGGTCTCGCGCCGAGGTGTTGCCTGCGGCGCCGGCTCAGGCGGGAATCAGAGCTTGCTCGGATCGAACCCGGTTTCCTTGTAGACCTCGCGCAGCGTATCGGCTCCGATGCGCGATTCCATCTCCTTGTGCACCTTGATCATCGCCTTCTTGAGCGCCAGGCGCTCCTGGGCGGTGGGCGTATAGACGTCGGACTTGCCCGAGGCCTTGACCTTGGCCATCGACTCGTCGTTCTCTTCCTGCGCGATCTTGTTGGCATAGGTGGTCGCCTCTTCCATCGCCTTCTCGAGCTGGCCGCGCACATCGGCCGGCAGGCCGTCCCAGAACTTCTTGTTCGTGATGACGGCGTAGCCCAGATAGCCGTGATTGGTGATCGAGACGTTCTTCTGCACCTCGTACATCTTCTGCGTATACAGGTTGGACGGCGGATTCTCGGTGCCGTCGACGACGCCGGTCTGCAACGCCTGGTAGACCTCGGAGAAGGCCATCACCTGCGGCAGGGCACCGACCGAGCGCATCTGCGCCTCGAGCACCTTGGACGACTGGATGCGCATCTTCAGGCCCTTGTAGTCGTCGGGCATCTTCAGCGGCCGGTTCGCCGACATCACCTTGAAGCCGTTGTCCCAATAGGCCAGGCCCTTGACGCCCTTCGATTCGAGCTTGGTGAAGAGCATCTTGCCGACCGGGCCGGTCGTCACCTTGTGCAGCTCGGTCGCGCTGTCGAAGATGAACGGCAGGTCGAACAGTTCGAACTCGCGAACGCCGAGCGGGCCGAACTTGGCAAGCGACGGCGCGAGCATCTGGACGGCGCCGATCTGCAGCGCCTCCATCTCTTCCTTGTCCTTGTAGAGCGTGCTGTTCGGATAGACCTCGACCTTGACCTTGCCGCCCGTCAGTTCGGCCGCCCGCTTGGCAAAGAATTCGCTCGCCTTGCCCTTGGGCGTATCGGCGGCGACGACGTGGCTGAACTTGATGACGATTGGGTCGGCGGCAGCGGCCGCCTGGGAGATCACGAGGAGGGCCGCGGCGGCCAGGATTCGAAGTGACATGGGTCTGTTCCTTGGGAGTTTGAATCGACGGGCAGTTTCCAGCCCGAACATACCCTGCCGCGCGGGGCAGGCCAATGAGGAAACTACGCATGGCGATGCGGCCCGGATTCGGCCGTCCTGCGGGCGCGCTGCCGCGACCGGTGTGGACGCGGGCCGGCTTCAACGCCGCCAGCTCGCATGCGGTTCGCGCCCGAGCGAGGCACGCGCGCCGCACCGCTCGTCGGACCGGTGCTGCAGGATCCGCGGCGCGGCGTCGCGAATCAGTTCTTCACGATCTCGTCGATCTCGAGCGCCACGCCGTCGGCATGATTCGCCATCGCGGGCGTCTCGCCGACCAGATCGCCCGGGCTCGGCGTTGCCTGACCGCTCTTGCTGACGCGCGCGCTGACGATCACCCTGGGCGCCGCGGAGAGCCTCGCGGCGGGCGACATCGCGCTGCTGTCGTCGAGCGTGAATGCGGCCGGCAGATCCCTGACCTGCAGGCGCACGATCGCCAGCGGCATGCGCGGGCCGTCGGCGGCGCGCGCGTAGACGAAGACGGTATCGTCGGCGGCCGCCTTGCCGGCCACAGCGGGCGAGAGACTCACCGTGCCGCGGATCGCCGCCGCGGCGGCGGCTGGCGTCGGTGCCGCGGGCCGCGGCGCGTCGGCCGAGGAGGCCGCGCGCGGGGCCAGCCCGCCCTGCCTGCGCGCCTCGTCGATCCCGGCCTGCAACTCGGGCAGGTACGGCGCCGTGGGCGGCGAGAGCTCGACGACGCGCTCCCAGTACTGCGTTGCGCCGGCAAAGTCCTTGCGGTCGAAGGCTGCGGCACCGGCGAGCGAGAGCGCCTTCAGATGGTGGGGATCGAGCTTCAGTGCACGCTCGATCAGGCGGGTCGGCTCGCCCTCGAGGTTGCGGCCGTTCGCGACCGCGAGCACGTCGGCGTAGTCGACCAGCAGCGCCGGATCGTCGTCGCGCAGCGCGACCGCTTTCCGGAACGCTGCCAGCGCCGGTTCGACCTGCCCGAGGCGCACATAGGAGCGCGCGAGCAGGGCCCAGCCTTCGGCCTGCTCGGGATGCTCCTTCATCTTCGCGGCGAGCTCCTCGACCGCCTGCGCGAACTTGCGCTCGTTCTCGGACTGCGCCGCACTGTCCGATGCAGAAGCCGTCGCCGCCGCGCCGGGGCCGGCGAGACCCGGCGAACCCGTCCACCAGTAGCCGACGCCGGCGACGGCAAGCACGGCCGCCGCGAGCGACGCAACGAATCGAGTCGACGGCCGCGCCAGCGCACCGTCTTCGGCCGGCTCGGTGAGCACACGATCGACGAGTGCGCGCTCCAGACGTGCTTTCTCGGCGGCATAGGCATCGTCGGCGAGGTCGCCCGCAGCGTGCCGGGCCTCGATCTGTTGCAGCTTGCGCCGCAGCGCGGAGAGTTCGTCGGTCATTCGTTTCGATTCGAAGCGTGCGCCGGGCGCGCCACGTTGCACGGGCGATCAGGGGGCGGACGCGGGGGCGTCGTCCGGCTCGTCGTCGGGTTCGAACTGATCCGCGCTGAGCCGGCTGCGATGGCGCAGCACGAGCGCCAGGCCGGCCAGACCGCCGACCAGCAGCAGCAGGGGGCCGAACCAGAGCAGCCAGGTCGTCGCCTTGACGGGCGGGCGGTAGAGCACGAAGTCGCCATAGCGCACCGTCATGTAGTCGAGGATCTGCTGCTTGCTCTGGCCGGTGTGCAGCAGTTCGCGCACCTCTTCGCGCAGGTCGACGGCGAGATCGGCATGCGAATCGGCGATCGTCTGGTTCTGGCAGACGAGGCAGCGCAGTTCGCTCGTGATCTCGACCATGCGCGCTTCGAGCGCCGGGTCGGCGGCGGCGGGTGCGGCATCCTTCGCCCACGCCGCGAAGGCGGGCAGGACCAGCAGCGCGGCCAGCAGCAGCCTATGCACCGAGTTCACGGATCAACGGTTCGATACGATCGCGCAGCACCTCGGGCGTGACCGGGCCGATCTGCTTGAACCGAATGACGCCTTGCTTGTCGATGACAAAGGTTTCGGGCACGCCGTAGACGCCGAAGTTGATGCCGACCCGGCCGTCGGTATCCGAAAGCGAGGCCTCGTAGGGGTTCCCGAGCCGCGACAGCCACTCGATCGCATTGCCGCGCTCGTCCTTGTAGTTCAGGCCGTAGATCGGCACCAGGTGCCGGCGCGCGAACTCGACGAGCACCGGATGCTCCTCGTGGCAGGCCACGCACCACGACGCCCAGACGTTGAGGATCCAGACCTTGCCGGCCAGATCCTGCCGCGTGATGCGCTGCGACGGATCGTCCAGGCGTGGCAGGTCGAACGCCGGCGCCGGCTTGCCGATCAGTGGCGATGGCACCTCGCGCGGATTCAGATTCAGGCCGACGGCGAGGAAGCCGAGCAGGATCACGAACAGCGCCAGCGGCGCCAGATATTTCCAGCGCTTGCTCATCGGTGCGCCCTACGGCCTTCGGCCGGTCCCGCCGAGCGGGAACGAGCCCAAGGGGCACGCAAGTGACCCCTTCGGGGACAGGGCGGCCGGGCGGGGCTCATGCCGCGGCCGTACCTGCGGCGTGCGCCGTCGCCTGCTGCTCGCGTCGCGCGAGCCGGTAGCGCCGGTCACTCGCGGCGAGCGCGCCGCCGAGCGCCATGATGAGACAGCCGCCCCAGATCCACGTCACGAACGGCTTGTAGTAGACGCGCACGACCCAGGCGTCGCCGTCCACCGGCTGGCCGAGCGAGACGTAGAGGTCGCGCACGAGCCCGGTGCGGATCGCCGCTTCCGTCATCGGGTTCGTCTGCACCCGGTAGACGCGCTTCTCGGGCCGCATCTGTGCGACCTCGCGCTCGCCCTTGGTGACGACGACGAGGCCCTGCGCGGCGTCGTAGTTCGGCCCGGCGACATCGCGCACGCCCTGGAAGGTGAAGGTGTAGCCGTTGATCTCGGTCGTATCGCCGACGGCCATCTTCACGTCGCGCTCGACCTCGTAGGTCTTGACCATCGTGACGCCGAACGCGAACGCCGCCACGCCCAGGTGCGCGACCATCATGCCGACCGTCGCGCGCGGGATCAGCCGCAGCCGCCGCCAGACCGAGGTGCGCACGCCGCCTGCGGGGCGCACGCGTTCCCAGAGATCGGTCGCGGTCGAGGCGACGATCCAGAATGCGAGCACCAGCCCGACGCTGGCGAGCGCCGAGAAGTGCCCGGCCAGCCAACCGGTGGCGACCGTCGCGATCACGGTGGCGACCGCCGCCCAGCGCAGCCGGCGTGCGAGATCGGGCGCCTGTGCCTGCTTCCAGCGCGCCAGCGGGCCGACGCCCATCAGCACGACGAGCGGCGCCATCAGCGGCACGAAGACGGTATCGAAGTAGGGCGGCCCGACCGAAATCTTGCCCAGGCCGAGCGCGTCGAGCGCGAGCGGGTACAGCGTGCCGAGGAATACCGCGCCGCAGGCGACGACGAGCAGCACGTTGTTGACGAGCAGCAGCGTCTCGCGCGAGACGAGCGAGAAGCGCGAACCGAGGCCGACCGTCGGCGCGCGCCAGGCGTAGAGCGCGAGCGAGATGCCGACGACGATCGCGAGGAAGGCGAGGATGAAGAGGCCGCGGCTCGGATCGGTCGCGAATGCATGGACCGACGACAGCACACCCGAGCGCACGAGGAAGGTACCGAGCAGCGACAGCGAGAAGGTCAGGATCGCGAGCAGTACCGTCCACGACTTGAACGCGCCGCGCTTCTCGGTCACCGCAAGCGAATGGATCAGCGCGGTGCCGACGAGCCACGGCATGAACGACGCGTTCTCGACCGGATCCCAGAACCACCAGCCGCCCCAGCCGAGCTCGTAGTACGCCCACCAGCTGCCGAGCGCGATGCCGATCGTGAGGAAGATCCACGCCGCCGTCGTCCACGGCCGCGTCCAGCGCGCCCAGGCGCCGTCGAGGTTGCCGCCGATCAGCGCGGCGACGGCGAACGCGAAGGCGACCGAGAAGCCGACATAGCCCATGTAGAGCATCGGCGGGTGAAAGATCATTCCCGGATCCTGCAGCAGCGGGTTCAGGTCGCGGCCGTCGGCGGCGGCCGGAACGAGCCGCTCGAAGGGGTTGGACGTGACGAGCGTGAAGAGCAGGAAACCGACCGCGAGCCAGGCCATGACCGAGAGGATACGCGCCAGCACCGGCAGCGGCAGGCGGCGGCTGAAGCGGGAGACGGCAAATGTCCAGGCCGCGAGCATCAGCAGCCACAGCAGCATCGAACCTTCGTGCCCGCCCCAGACGCCGGCAATGCGAAAAGGCAGCGGCAATGCGCTGTTCGAATGCGACGCGACATAGAGCACCGAGAAGTCGTTGCCGACGAAGGCCGCCGTCAGGCACAGGTAGGAGAGGGCGACGAACGCGAACAGCCAGAGTGCGGCGGGCCGCGCGACCTGCATCCAGTCGGTTCGGCCGCGCGCCGCGCCGACCAGCGGCACGACGCCCTGCACGAGGGCGACGCCGAGCGCGAGCCAGAGCAGGAAGTGGCCGATCTCGGGGATCACTGCGGCGCCTCCTTCGGCATCGATTCGGCCAGCTTCGGGTCGCCGTGCTTGGCACGCTCGAGCGCGTCGGCGGCCTCGGGCGGCATGTAGTTCTCGTCGTGCTTGGCAAGCACCTCGCGGGCGACGAAGACGCCGTCGTGCAACTGGCCCTGCGCGACGACGCCCTTGCCCTCCTTGAAGAGGTCGGGGAGGATGCCTTCGAAGCGCACCGGCACGGCCTTGGCGGTGTCGGTGATGACGAACTGCACGTCTGTTCCCTTGACCTTCAGCGAGCCCTCCTCGACCAGCCCGCCGATGCGGAAGGTGCGTCCGCTCGGCGCTTCATTGGCCGCCACCTGCGACGGCGAGAAGAAGAAGACGAGGTTGCTCTGGAAGGCGTTGAGCACGAGCGCCACGGCGACGCCGACCGCGGCGAGCAGCCCGCCGGCGATGGCGAGCTTCCTGTGGCGCGGCTTCATCGCGACGCCCCGGCGCTGCGCGCGCGCCGCGCGGCGCCGCGCAGTGCGCCGCGCAGACGGCGCCGAGCGAGCAGCGGCTCGGCCGCCATCAGCACGAGCGCCATGGCGTAGGAGCCCCAGACGTAGAGGCCGTAGCCGCCCATGGCGAAGAAGTCCGCCGCACTGTTCCAGTTCATGGCTCGATTTTCCCACGTGCGGCCGCCGCCACCCATGCCGTGTGGGCTTCGCGCTCGACGACGATCGCGCGGGTGCGGGTGAAGACGACGGCAAAGGCGTAGGCCCAGAACGCGAGCGTCAGCAGCAGCATCGCGGTGAGCATCGTCGTCGCCATCTTCGGCGCCGCCGTCATGCTGATCGTCGCGCCCTGGTGCAGCGTATTCCACCACTTCACCGAGAAGTAGATCACCGGCACGTTGACGCTGCCGACGATCGCGAGCAGCGCGCCTGCCTTGTCGGCGCGCCGGGTGTCGTCGATCGCGTTGACGAGCGAGATGAAGCCGAGGTAGAGAAAGAGCAGGATCAGCTCGGACGTGAGCCTTGCGTCCCACACCCACCACGTGCCCCAGGTCGGCTTGCCCCAGAACGCGCCGGTCCACAGCGCGAGAAAGGTGAACATCGCGCCGGTCGGCGCCAGCGCCCGCGCGAGCATCGAAGCGAGCCGCGCGTTGAACGCCCAGCCGATCGCGGCCCAGAACGCCATCACAAGATAGAGCAGCATCGACATCCAGGCCGCGGGCACGTGGATGAAGATGACGCGGTAGGCCTCGCCCTGGGTCGCATCCGTCGGCGCGACGAAGAAGCCGATATACAGGCCCGCAAGGCCGAACAGCGCCGCCGCGGCCCAGAACCAGGGCACGAGAGCGCCGGTGAGCGCGTAAAAGCGCGACGGCGCGGCGAAGGTATACAGGCGCAAGCGGCCCGGCTCGTTCACGCGGGCATCCTCATTCGGTCGAGATGCGAAGCGCGGCGGCAGTCGCGAGCGGCGCGCCGATCGCGGTCGCGATCAGCAGCGCGCCGAGCAGCGATAGATGCCCCGCCGGCGACAGCCCGGCCTCGACGGTGCTGACCGAACCGGCACCGAAGATCAGCGTCGGCGTCGCCAGCGGCAGCACGATCAGGATCAGCAGCATGCCGCCGCTCCTCAAGCCGAGCGTGAGCGCCGCGCCGAGCGCGCCGAGCAGACTCAGGATCGGCGTGCCCAGCAGCAGGCCGTAGACGAGGACGGCCAGCGCCTGCCCCGACAGGCCGAACAGCAGGCCGACGAGCGGCGCGGCGACGATCAGCGGCAAGCCCGACAGCAGCCAGTGCGCGCAGCACTTCGCCGCGACGAGCGCGATCGGCGACTCGGGCGCGAGCAGCATCTGCTCGAGCGAGCCGTCGGCCAGGTCGCCGGCAAAGAGCGCGTTCACCGACAGCATCGAGGCGAGCAGCGCGCAGACCCAGACGATGCCGGGCGCGATCTCGCGCAGCATCTGCGGCTCGGGGCCGACGCCGAGCGGAAACATCGCCAGCGCGACGCCGAAGAAGGCGAGCGGCTGCAGCGCATCGATGCGCCGGCGCGACGCCAGCCGCAGGTCGCGCCGCAGGACCGTCGTGAAGGCCGCGCTCATGTGCGACCATGGCGGTCGAGATCGAAGATGCGCGGCAGCGGCGCTGCGAGGCTCAGCGGCTGATGGCTCGTCAGCAGGGTGGCGCCGCCGCGCGCGGCGTGCTCGGACAGCAGCGCGTTCAGTGCCTCGATCCCGCCCGCGTCGAGCGCGTCGAAAGGCTCGTCGAGCAGCCAGAGCGGGGCATCCAGCGCAAGGGCGAGCCGGGCGAGCGCGACGCGGCGGCGCTGACCCTGGCTGAGCGTGCGCACCGGGGCGTCGCGGCAGGCGCCGACGCCGAGCCGATCGAGCGCGGCGTCGAGCGCGGCGTCGCCGGGGCGCGACCCTTGCAGCTCGATCAGGAAGCGCAGCGCCTCGAGCGCGGTCAGATCGTCCTTCAGCGCACTGTGATGCGCGATATAGATCAGCCCGCGGCGCCACGCCGGGGGTGCGCCGCGCAGCGGCTGGCCGTCGAACGCGAGGGTGCCTGCCGTCGGTGTCGCAAGCCCCGCGAGCAGGCGCAGCAGACTCGTCTTTCCACAGCCGTTGCGCCCGCGCAGCCAGGTCACGCTGCCGGGCGCGAGGGCCAGATCGAGCTGATCGAAGAGCCGGTGGTCGCCGCGCTGGCCGCCAAGCCCCGTCGCCTCCATCACGGCAGGCGAAACGGAGGCGGGCAGGGACGATTCAGCGTTGACCGGGGTGGGTGACACGTCGGGGGCAGCGCGCAGTGCGCAAGGCGCTGGCGGTTGGCGGCGGCGGTGCAGACCGGCGGCCTGTGCCGCCGGGCACAACCGCGCAGTGTACTTGGGTTCAGCGCCGCGCCCGGCCGGCACGGGCATCGTGGCGCGGTGCACGCCCGCGCGGCGGCGCCGGCGGTTGCGCTGCCTCCTCGCGCGCGATCGCCAGAAGATGGTCGAGTTCGGCTTCCGCGACACCCTTCAATGCGCAGAAGTTGGCGCGCGCGAGCGTCGTGCGCTCGAAATCGCGCAGCAGCCCGGCACGGTTGCGGCGCTGCTGCCGGTCGAGTTCCTCGCGCGCCGCCCGGTTCGCCCGGCGCCGCGCCAGTTCGTCGGCGGCCGCCTTGCGATGCTCGTCGCTGATCTCGCCGTCGGGCTGGCCGTCGAGGTCGAATCTCGGCCCGCCCTTTGCAATCGCGAGCAGATACGACGTGCTGCCGGTATGCCGATGCAGGAAGGCCGACAGCGCGGCCCGGGTAAAGCTGCCCGGGCTGCGCGACTGGATATCCTTCTGGATGCGCAGCTTGATCGGTCTGGCGCCGCCCGCAAAGAGCGCCGGCCAGAGTTGCGCCAGGCGCTGGCCACACGCGGCGGGCGTCATCGGGGCCTCGGCCGGGGCCGGGACGGCGTCGGGCCGGCTGGCGCCATCCGGTGCCTGACCTTCTGGCGCCGAAGTGGCTGGAACCGGGTCGGGTTCGGTTGCGGTCGAGTGCATGGCGAGATGCAATGGATGATGTCGGTTGGCCCGGCATTGTGCCGCGCTGCCGGCGTGTCAGCGCCGGCGCGCCGGCAGGCCGGTTTCAGGCTGCCTTGCGGGCCGCGGCATCGGCTGGCGCGACGGCCTCGAGAAAACCCCGGATCTCGTCGAAAGCCTCGCGCGCCTCGGGCAGTGCCGGGGTGAAGATTTGCCAGACGTGAACCATATGGCTCCAGGTCTGCAGCCGCACCGGCGAGCCGGCGGCGTGTGCCTTGTTCGCATAGCGCCTTGCGTCGTCGATCAGCATCTCGGCGCGGCTGGCCTGGATCAGCAGCGGCGGCAGGTTCGACAGATCACCCCGCAGCGGCGAGATGACAGGGTCGGCCGGGCGGATGCGGTTCTGCAGCCAGGCGCCCCACAGCAGCAGCGCGTGCGGGATGCGGATCAGGTGCCGGAAGATGGGCCCGAGCATCGGATCGGTGGCGAGGTTTGACTTCAGGCTCGGGCTTGCAAGCGCGGAATCGGTGGCCGGCGAAAGGGCGATCGCGGCGTCGGGCGCGCGCAGGCCGGCGTCTCGTACCCAGGCGATCAGCGACAGCGTGAGGTTGCCGCCCGCGGAGTCACCGGCGACGAAGACGCTCGCCGCCGGCGCCGCGCCCTCGGGCCCGTTCTCGAGCAGCCAGCGGTAGGCGCTGCGGCAGTCTTCGATGCCGGCGCGTCGCGGATGCTCGGGCATCAGCCGATAGTCGATCGCGAGCACCGCGCCGCCGGTGATCTCGGCAAATCGCGCCGTGATGCTGCGATGGCTCTTCGGACTGCCCGCGGTGTACGCGCCGCCATGGACATAGAGCGTGCGCCGGTTCGGGTCGGCGCCCGGCGCGAGCACCCATTCGGCGCCGACCCCCGAGGCGTCGGCGGCGACGAAGCGGCAGGCCAAGCTGCGGCCGTCCATCATCGCGTCCATGCTCGATCGCATTTGCGCGAGGCGCTTCGAATACGGGACATGCGTGATATCGCCCAGCAGCCTGGCGAGCGTGTCGAGAACGCTGCGCTGCTCGCTGCTGCGGCCGTCGGCGCGCGCCTCGAAGCGCACTTCGACCGCGGCGTCCGGCGCAGCACCCGCCATGGCGTCCCATTGCCGCATCTCCGCCCCCTTCAGCCAGCGCGTGACGCCGAGCCAGGCCGCGATCGCGAGAAGCAGGATCAGAACGAATGTATTCATCTGCAGCGCTGGAAACGGTGGCGGCCAGGGCCGCCGAATGCGGTGGGCGACGGCCCCGCGCGCGGGACCTCAGGCATGGGCAACGCCGCGCCCGGCAGCAAGGATCGTATCGATCTGCGCATCCTTTTCTTCCCAGAGCCGTGCCAGCCATTGGTGGAACTGGCTGCGAAAGGCCGAGTCACCGGCATAGTCGCCGGATGCGAATTCGGCCGGGATCGGCAACTGGCGTATCCGCACGACGACGCGCTCGGTTCGGCCGCAAAGGAACTCCCAGAAGGTCGGCGCGCCTTGCGGATAGACGATCGTCACGTCGATCAGCGAATGGAACTGCTCGCCCATCGCGTTGAGGGCGAGCGCGAGCGCGCCGGCCTTGGGCTTGAGCAGGTGCCGGTAGGGTGAAGCCTGAGCCTGGTGCTTGGCCGTCGTGAAGCGCGTTCCTTCGGCAAAGTTCATCACGCAGGTGGGGACGAGCGCGAACTTCTCGCATGCCCGGCGCGTCGTCTCGCGGTCCTGATCGCGCAACGCAGGATTTGCTCGCAGCGCCGCCTTCGAGTGCCGTCGCATGAACGGGAAGTCGAGCGCCCACCACGCGAGGCCGATCACCGGCACATAGATGAGTTGCTGCTTGAGGAAGAATTTGAGCATGGGGATGCGCCGGTTCAGCACGTGCTGGAGCACGAAGATGTCGACCCAGGACTGATGGTTGCAGTTGACCAGGTACCAGCCGGCGTACTGCAGGTCGGCCGCGCCCTGCACGTCCCATTGCGTGCGCTGCGTGAGAAGCATCCATGCGCTGTTGAAGCCGATCCATTGGGTCGCGATCGCATTCAGCAGGGGATCGATTCGCGCCCGCACGGCGCGCATCGGCAGCGCAAGCTTGACGAGCGAGACGATGAACAGCAAGCTGCACCAGAACAGGGTGTTGAGCACCAGCAGGCACAGCGCGATCACGCCCACGACGACGGGCGGCAGGAATCCGAGCATGGCAGGTCAAGGGAACTTCGCAAACGGGGGAAGCGCCGATGCGGCGAGCGCCCCATCGGCGTGAACGGCGATCGGCGCCGCAGGGAACTCTAACAAGCTTTCGAGCGATCTCGCCGGCACGCTGCGCCGCATGGCGCGGCGAGAGCCTATCGGTGGGGCGCGGAACCCGCCGGCGGTGCAGCGGCTGCGGACTGTGCCGGCGGCGCGGACGCTGCGGCTGCTTCGACGGCGCGGATCTCCTGCGCCATCCTGCCCTTGGGCCCCTGGGCGATCTCGAAGCTCACCCGCCCGCCCTGGCGAAGGGTGCGAAAACCCTCCATCTGGATCGCCGAGAAATGCGCGAATACGTCGTCGCCGCCGTCGTCGGGCTGGATGAATCCGAAACCTTTGGAGTCGTTGAACCACTTGACCGTTCCGACTGCCATCGCCGTCTCCCCACACGTCCCGCCGCAGCGGCGCAAGGATTCTGCGCAGCGCCCGGATGGCTGTCAAGGCGGACCGAAAAGGCGCCCCGTCGTGATGCAATTCGGTACTTGAGGAATGCCGATCCGGCGCAACATGGCAAGCACTGACAAGCGCAGTCCCATCTCTATAGAATCGTCTTCATGCCGCGTGAAAAGCCCAAGCTTCCTGCTGTGCGACCGAGCGTGCCGGCGCCCGACGAGGGGCAGGGCAGCGTGGTGGTCGAGCGGCAGGCCGCAAGGGTGGAACCTCCGCCGCTTTTTCAGGTCGTGCTGCTCAATGATGACTACACACCGATGGAGTTCGTCGTGATGATCCTGCAGGAATTCTTCAGCCACGATCTGGAAACGGCGACGCAGATCATGCTGAAGATCCATCACGAAGGTCGCGGGGTGTGCGGCGTGTTCACGAAGGACGTGGCCGCAACCAAGGTCGAAACGGTGTCCGCCGCCTCGAGGCGTCATGGTCACCCGCTGCAATGCATTCTGGAGGCCGCATGATCGCCCAAGAACTTGAAGTCAGCCTGCACATGGCGTTCGTCGAAGCACGCCAGCAGCGCCACGAGTTCATCACTGTCGAGCATCTGCTGCTCGCGCTGCTGGACAATCCATCGGCGGCCGAGGTGCTGCGCGCCTGCTCGGCCAATACCGACGAGCTTCGCAAGAGCCTGGTGCAGTTCGTCAAGGAGAATACGCCCACCGTCGGCGGCGCCGACGAGGTCGACACCCAGCCGACGCTGGGCTTCCAGCGCGTGATCCAGCGCGCGATCATGCACGTGCAATCCACCGGCAGCGGCAAGAAGGAAGTCACCGGCGCCAACGTCCTCGTCGCGATCTTCGGCGAGAAGGATTCGCACGCCGTCTACTACCTGCACCAGCAGGGCGTCACAAGGCTCGATGTCGTCAACTTCATCGCCCACGGCATCAAGAAGTCCGACCCGCCGGAGCCGGCGAAGTCGGGCGACGGCCGCGGCGAGGGAGAGAAGGAAGAGAGCGAAGGCAAGGCCTCGCCGCTGGATCAGTTCACGCAGAACCTGAACCAGCTCGCGCGCGACGGCAAGATCGATCCGCTGATCGGCCGCGAGCACGAGGTCGAACGCGTGATCCAGATCCTGTGCCGCCGGCGCAAGAACAATCCGCTGCTCGTCGGCGAGGCGGGCGTCGGCAAGACCGCGATCGCCGAAGGCCTGGCGTGGCGGATCACGCAGTCCGACGTGCCCGAGATCCTGGCCAACGCGACCGTCTATGCGCTCGACATGGGCGCGCTGCTGGCGGGCACCAAATACCGCGGCGACTTCGAACAGCGCCTGAAGGGTGTGCTCAAGAATATGAAGGAGGTGCCGGGCGCGATCCTCTTCATCGACGAGATCCACACCCTGATCGGCGCCGGCGCGGCGTCGGGCGGCACGCTCGATGCGAGCAATCTGCTCAAGCCGGCGCTCGGCTCGGGCGCGTTGAAATGCATCGGCGCGACGACCTTCACCGAATACCGCGGCATCTTCGAGAAGGATGCGGCGCTGTCGCGGCGCTTCCAGAAGGTCGACGTGACCGAGCCTTCGGTCGAGCAGACGGTCGAGATCCTGAAGGGCCTGAAGTCGCGCTTCGAGGAGCACCACAGCGTCAAGTACGCGCTCGGCGCGCTGCAGGCGGCGGCCGAGCTGTCGGCCAAGTTCATCAACGACCGCCACCTGCCCGACAAGGCGATCGACGTCATCGACGAGGCCGGCGCCGCGCAGCGCATCCTGCCGAAGAACAAGCAGAAGAAGACGATCAACCGCGCCGAAGTCGAGGATATCGTCGCCAAGATCGCGCGCATCCCGCCGGCGAGCGTCAGCAACGACGACCGCTCGAAGTTGAAGAGCCTGGACCGCGACTTGAAGAGCGTCGTCTTCGGCCAGGACCCGGCGCTCGACGCGCTCGCCTCGGCGATCAAGATGGCGCGCTCGGGGCTGGGCAAGCCCGACAAGCCGATCGGCTCCTTCCTCTTCACCGGGCCGACCGGCGTCGGCAAGACCGAGGCCGCGCGCCAGCTCGCCTACATCCTCGGCATCGAACTCATCCGCTTCGACATGAGCGAGTACATGGAGCGCCATGCGGTGAGCCGCCTGATCGGCGCGCCCCCCGGCTACGTCGGCTTCGACCAGGGCGGGCTATTGACCGAGGCGATCAGCAAGAAGCCGCACGCGGTGCTGCTGCTCGACGAGATCGAGAAGGCGCACCCCGACGTCTTCAACGTGCTGCTGCAGGTGATGGACCACGGGACGCTGACCGACAACAACGGCCGCAAGGCGGACTTTCGCAACGTCATCATCGTGATGACGACGAATGCCGGCGCCGAGACGATGAACAAGGCGACGATAGGCTTCACGAACGCGCGCGAGTCGGGCGACGAGATGGCCGACGTGAAGCGCCTCTTCACGCCCGAGTTCCGCAACCGGTTGGATGCGATCGTCAGCTTCAAGGCGCTCGACGAGGAGATCATCCTGCGCGTCGTCGACAAGTTCCTGCTCCAGCTCGAGGGCCAGCTCGCCGAGAAGAAGGTCGAGGTGACGTTCACCGACGGCCTGCGCAAGTACCTCGCGAAGAAGGGCTTCGATCCGCTGATGGGTGCGCGACCGATGCAGCGCCTGATCCAGGATACGATCCGCCGCGCGCTGGCCGACGAACTGCTCTTCGGCCGGCTCGTCGATGGCGGCCGGCTCACGATCGACATCGATGCGCAGGGTGCGATCGAACTCGACATTCAGCCGCAGCGCAAGAGCGACAAGCCCAAGGCGGAGCCCGCAACGGCCGATTGAAGTCGCAAGCGATGCTTGTTCGAGCGGGGCCCCGAGTGGGCCCCGTTCCATTCGGGCCGTGCGCTTAGCGCGCGTCTGGCGCGCCAGCCGGATTCTGGCGATAGAAGTCCGCCAACGCGGCATAGAGCGCCGGATGCTCGGCGCGCAGATCGAACGGCGCGACGAAGAAGGTTTCGCTCGCGACGGCAAAGAACTCTTCGAGCGACTCGCTCGCGTAGGGATCGAGCAGCGGCTCGTCGCCGCGGTCGACCACGTCGCACAGCGTCTCGTAGTGCGCCTGCATCACGGCGAGCCAGCGCTCGCGCGCCGCGCGGTTCGGCAGCGGCGGCACGCCGTCGGCAATGCCGTCGCGCATGTCGATCACGTGTGCGAATTCGTGGATCACGACGTTGTAGCCGTACTCGGCCGAGTCGCCGGAATCGGCGACGTCGCGCCACGACAGCATGACGGGGCCGCCTTCCATGGCCTCGCCGGCAAGCGATTCGTCGTATTCGTGGACGACGCCGGCCTCGTCCATGTGCTCTCGCCGCACCGATACCAGATCGGGGTGGACGACGATGCCGACAAAGCCGTCGTACCAGTCGAGGCCGAGTTCGAGCACCGGCAGGCAGGCTTGCGCCGCGATCGCCACCGCCATCTCGTCGGTCACCTGCAGGCCGTGGCCGCCGCTGAACTCCTTGCGGGCAAGAAAGAGCGTCGTCATCTCGCGCAGTCGGCGAAGATCCTGCGCCGGGCGCCGGGTCAGGAACGGATAGCGCGCCAGCGTCAACTGCCACAGCGCTTCGGGAATCGCGCGCTGTTCGAGGATGCGCGCTTCGCGCCGCTCGCGCAGCGCCTGCCACCAGTGCGCAATCACGGCGCCGGCGTGGCCCCACTCGCCTGTGCGAGAGTGAGTCGCTCGAAGCCGGCGCGCGTGAGCCTGAGCACCTGCGCACGCCCGCCGCGGCTCGCATGGTCGAGATCCCAGTCGCTCAAGACGTGGCGCATGAATCCGGCCGCCAGCGGTGCGCTGCCGGGCCGATGCGTGTGGCCGTGAACGAGCGCGTGCGCGTCGGCGTTGCGCAGCCAGGCGGCCGCGGCGCCGGCGTCGATATCGGCGGCATCGGCCGGCAACAGGCCTTCGGCGTTGCGCTGCTCGCTCGCGTGGCGCATCTGCGCCGCGTGCCGCCGCCGCTCGGCGAGCGGCAACGCGAGCGCCATCGCCTGCCATTGCGGATTGCGCACCATGGCGCGAAAGCGCTGGTATTCGGTGTCGGCCAGGCACAGCGCGTCGCCGTGCGTCAGCAGCACGCGCTGATCGAAGGCCGCCAGCAGCGTCGGGTCGGGCAGCGCGATCACCCCGCAATCGGCGAGCATCGCGTCGCCGAGCAGGAAGTCGCGATTGCCGGCCATGAAGCCGACGCGGCGCCGGCGTGCCGCCTGCTTCAGAATGTCAGCGCACTGCGCCTCGAAGCCTTCGAGTCGCGCATCGTCGCCGACCCAGGCATCGAACAGATCGCCGAGGATGAATACCGCGTCGGCCGTCGTGCCAAGCAGATATGCCGCCCACGCATCGAAGGTGCGCGGCATATCGGCCGCGAGGTGGATGTCGGAGATGAAGTCGATCGCCGACCAGCCCTCGGCGGCCGTCAGTTCGTGGGCGGCCGAAGGCACGCCGGCGGCGGCTGTGCTCACGCGGCGGCGACGATCTTGGCCGAGACGATGACGACGTCGTCGACCGGCACGTCGCCATGCCCGCCACGGCTCGCGGTGCGCACGCCTTCGATCGCATCGACGACGTCGCTGCCCGAGACGACCTTGCCGAAGACCGCATAGCCCCAGCCCTGCGCATTCTCGGCCTTGTGATCGAGGAAGGCGTTGTCGGCGGTATTGATGAAGAACTGCGCGGTCGCCGAATGCGGGTCCGAGGTGCGCGCCATCGCGAGCGTGTAGTGCCGGTTCTTCAGGCCGTTGTTCGCCTCGTTGGCGATCGGTGCGCGTACGCGCTTCTGGTTCATGCCGGGTTCGAAGCCGCCACCCTGGATCATGAAGCCCTTGATGACGCGGTGAAAGACGGTGCCGTCGTAGTGCCCGGCACGCACGTAGTCGGCGAAGTTGGCGGCGGACTTGGGCGCGCTGGCGTCGTCGAGTTCGACGCGGATCGTGCCCTGGCTGGTTTCGAGATCGACGAGGGTGCTCATGGCTTACTTCTCCGCAGTGGCTGATTTGATGACGACGGGTTGCAGCGGCACGTCGCCCGGGCCGGTCGGCACGGCCTTGATCTTGTCGACCACGTCCATCCCCGAGACGACCTTGCCGAAGACGGCGTAGCCCGCGCCGTCGCGCGCGTTGGCGGCGTCGAGGAAGTCGTTGTCCTTGACATTGATGAAGAACTGCGCGGTCGCCGAGTTCGGGTCGTTGGTGCGCGCCATCGCGACGCTGCCGCGCACGTTCACGAGGCCGTTGCGGCTTTCGAGAGGGATGGGCGCCCGGGTCGCCTTCTGCTTCAGGTCCGAGGTCATGCCGCCGCCCTGGATCATGAAGTTGCCGATCACGCGGTGAAAGATCGTGCCGTCGTAGTGGCCCGACTTGACGTATTGCAGGAAGTTGTCGACCGTCTTCGGCGCCTTGGCCGCATCGAGTTCGATCACGATGTCGCCCATCGTCGTCGCGAGCTTGACCTTCTGCGCAAGGGCGTTTGCACTCAAGCCGACACACAGTGCGAAGGCGGCGAGCACACGTGCGGTGCGCGGCGAACAGAGCTTGGAAAACATGCGTCGGGACTCCAGAGGTTCGATGAGAGGGATGGCGAGACGAAGCGCGATGTCGGGGAGACGGGTTGCCGAAACGGGGTGAGCTCGCGCGGGCCTCAAGACGGGTTCTTCGCGGTGGCGGCGCTCGCCGCGCTGGCGGCAGCTTGCGCGGCGACCGGCTTGAGCGTGAAGAGCGTCTGCAGGCGCGCCAGTTTGGGCGCGAGTTCGGCATTGCCCGGATCGAGCTGCTGCCCCCGCGCATACGCTTGCGCCGCGAGGCGGGCGTAGACGTCGCCGAGGTTCTCGTACGCCGTCGCGTAGTTCGGATTGCCGCGGATCGCCGCCTCGAGCGCGACGCGCGCCTTGTCGTAGCGGCCCTGTCCGGCGTAGATCACGGCGAGGTTGTTGTAGGGCTCGGCCAGTTCGGGATAGTCGACCGTGAGCGCGACGAAGATATCGATCGCTTCGGCGGTCTGCCCGCTCTCGGTGAGCAGCACGCCCTTCAGAAAGCGCAGTTGCGGGTCCTTGGGTTTGGCGGCGAGGAACTGATCGAGCTTGGCGCTGGCCTCGGTCGTCTGTCCGGTGCGAAGCAGTTGCTTGACCTCGGCGGCGTCGTCTGCACGCGCCGCGCCGGACGCGGCGACGAGCATGGCGGACAGCGCGAGCGCAGCGGACGATCGAAACGGCAGCATCGAAAGGGGTTCGGAGTCGCCGCAATGCGGCGATCTGGGGGTTGTTGCGGGGCCCGCAGCGAGGGGGCGCCGCTATACTGATCGATTCTAGTTCAGCTCTCGGTTGCAGCGTGATTCAGCGGCCTTGCGGCGGCGGACTGGCCGGGAGCCGGCGTCCGTGTCGGACCGGGCCGAATCTGTTCTCCCCTTCATGAGCCTGCGGATCCACAACACCCTGACGCGCAGCGTCGAGCCGTTTGCATCGATCGAGCCGAACCATGTCCGCATGTATGTCTGCGGCATCACGATCTATGACCATTGCCACGTCGGGCATGCCCGCTTCCTGATCGCGTTCGACGTCATCGCGCGCTGGCTGCGCACGCTCGGCTACCGCGTGACCTACGTTCGCAACATCACCGATGTCGACGACAAGATCATCCGCCGCGCCCTCGAGCGCGGCATCCCGATCCGCGAGTTGACGACCGAGATGACGCAGGCGATGCACGAGGATATGGCAGCGCTCGGCATCGAGCCGCCGACGCACGAGCCGCGCGCGACCGAGCACATCGGCGGCATGCTCGATCTGATCGGCAAACTCGAATCGCGCGGGCTCGCCTACCGCGCCGCCGACGGCGACGTGAATTTCGCGGTGCGCAAGTTTGCGTCCTACGGCAGGCTGTCGGGCAAGTCGCTCGACCAGTTGCGCGCCGGCGAGCGCGTCGCCGTCGACAGCGGCAAGAACGATCCGCTCGACTTCGTGCTCTGGAAGGCTGCCAAGGAGAGCGAGCCCGACGACGCGAAGTGGGACAGCGCCTACGGCCGCGGCCGCCCCGGCTGGCATATCGAATGCTCCGCGATGTGCAAGGCGCTGCTCGGCGAGCATTTCGACATCCACGGCGGCGGTATGGATCTGATCTTTCCGCACCACGAGAACGAGATCGCGCAAAGCGTCGGCGCGGGCGACAGCGGTCGCTTCGCGAACGTCTGGATGCACAACGGGCTGCTGAATCTGGACAACGAGAAGATGTCCAAGTCGCTCGGCAATTTCTTCACGATTCGCGATGTGCTGCGGCGCTACGACGGCGAGACGCTGCGCTTCTTCTTCCTGCGCGCGCACTACCGCAGCGCGCTCGCGTTCTCCGAAGCGAACCTCGACGACGCGCGCAACGCACTGCGCAGGCTCTATACCGCGCTCGACGGCGTCGAGGCCTCGTCCAACGAGATCGACTGGTCGCAGCCGCAGGCGGCGGCGTTTCGCGCCGCGATGAACGAGGACTTCGGCACGCCCGAGGCGGTCGCGATCCTGTTCGAACTCGCCGGCGAACTCAATCGCACGCGCTCGCCGGCGACCGCGTCGCTGCTCAGGAACCTCGGCGCGACGCTCGGCCTGCTCGTGCAGCCGCCGCGCGCCTATTTGCAGGGTGGCGCCGCGCTAGACGAAGCGCTCATCGAGCAGCGCATCGCGCAGCGCGCGGCGGCGAAGCAGGCGCGCGACTTCGCGCGGGCCGACGCGATCCGTGACGAACTCGCCGCGCTCGGCGTCGAACTGATGGATTCGGCGCAGGGTACGCGCTGGGTCCGCTCGTGAGGCGGGCGATGTCGATCGGCCGCGCGCGACGGCGAATCAGCGGGTGATCATGGCCCGCACCGTCACACCCGACTACTGGGACGATGCCTGCAAGCATCTTGCGCGTCGCGACCGCGTCATGCGCAAGCTCATCGCGCGCTCGGCCGACGGGCGCCTCGAGAGCCGCGGCGATGCGTTCACGACGCTCGCGCGATCGGTCGTCGGCCAGCAGATCTCGGTGCGCGCGGCGCAATCGGTCTGGGAACGCCTGACCGCGATCGTCGACGGCGCCGCGTCGGCGCTGGCGCCGACCGCGGTGCTTGCCCTGGATGCGCCAACGCTGCGCAGCGCGGGGCTTTCGGCACGCAAGGTCGAATATCTCACCGATCTGGCTCGCCACTTCGAATCGGGCAGGGTGCACGTCGCGCAGTGGCGCAAGATGGACGACGAGGCGATCATCGAGGAGCTCGTCGCGATCCGCGGCATCGGGCGCTGGACGGCCGAGATGTTTCTCATCTTCCACCTGATGCGCCCGAATGTGCTGCCGCTCGACGATATCGGCCTGCTCAAGGGGATCAGCCTGAACTACTTCAGCGGCGAGCCCGTTTCGCGCGCCGAAGTGCGCGAGGTGGGCGACGCCTGGGCACCGTTTCGTTCGGTTGCCACATGGTACATTTGGCGCAGCCTAGACCCCCTGCCGGTGGCCTATTGACGGCGCGATCGAGCGCCGCCGCGGGACCGCCGTTGCGCCCTGACGGGCGTGCACTCCCCGAACCGCGGGACTTCAGGAAAAGAGCTCCATGAGCAAGAGGCACTTTCTCGAATTCGAGCAGCCGATCGCCGATCTCGAGACCAAGATCGACGAACTGCGCTACGTGCAGAGCGAGTCGGCGGTCGATATCTCCGAGGAGATCGACCGCCTCGGCAAGAAGAGCCTGCAGCTCACGAAGGATATCTACTCGAGCCTGTCGCCGTGGCAGGTGACGCTGATCGCGCGCCACGCGCAGCGGCCGTATACGCTCGACTACGTCGGCGAGATCTTCACCGAATTCCAGGAGTTGCACGGCGACCGCCACTTCGCCGACGACCAGTCGATCGTCGGCGGGCCGGCGCGCTTCAACGGCCAGGCCTGCATGGTGATCGGTCACCAGAAGGGTCGCGATACGAAGGAGCGCGGCGCGCGCAATTTCGGCATGTCGCGGCCCGAGGGCTACCGCAAGGCACTGCGCCTGATGAAGCTCGCCGAGAAATTCGGCCTGCCGGTCTTCACCTTTGTCGATACCCCCGGCGCATACCCCGGGATCGGCGCCGAGGAACGCAACCAGTCGGAGGCGATCGGGCGCAATATCTTCGAGATGGCGCAGCTCGAAGTGCCTGTCATCGTGACCATCATCGGCGAGGGCGGCTCGGGCGGCGCGCTGGCCATCAGCGTCGGCGACCAGGTGCTGATGCTGCAGTACTCGGTCTATTCGGTGATCTCGCCCGAGGGCTGTGCATCGATTCTGTGGAAGACCTCGGAGCGCGCGTCGGACGCGGCCGATGCACTCGGCATCACCGCGCACCGCCTGAAGGCGCTCGGCCTCGTCGACAAGATCGTCAACGAGCCGGTTGGCGGCGCGCATCGCGATCCGAAACAGATGGCGGTCTACCTGAAGCGGGCGCTGAACGACGCGCTGCGGCAGGTGGGCGACCTCGACGTGAAGCAGCTGCTCGAGCGGCGCTACGAGCGCATCGGCGCCTACGGACGCTTCAGCGATACGAAGGAACGCTGAGCTTGGCGCCGGCTTGCATTGCGGTCGCCTATAGCGGCGGACGCGATTCGAGCGCGCTGCTGCATGCCACGCTCGCCGCCGCCGGGGCGCTCGAGATCGGCGTCGTGGCGCTGCACGTGCACCACGGCCTGATGGCGGACGCCGATGCATGGCTGTCCCATTGCGAGCGGCAATGCCGGCGCTGGGCGAGGCGCGGGCGCCGGCTCGTCTTCGATCATCGCCGCCTCGACGGCAGGCCGGCGCGCGGCGAGAGCGTCGAAGCCTGGGCCCGGCGCGAACGCTATGCCGCATTGCGAGAGATGGCCGCCGCCCACGGCGCCGGCGCCGTGCTGCTGGCCCACCATCGGCTCGACCAGGCCGAGACGCTCTTGCTGCAGGCCCTGCGCGGCGCAGGTGTCGCCGGGCTCGCCGCGATGCCCGAGACGGCGCAGCGCGACGGCATCTCCTGGCTGCGGCCCTGGCTCGGCGTCGATCCGTCACGCATCGCGGCCTACGTTCGCCGCCACCGGATCGCCTGCATCGACGACGCCAGCAACGCCGATCCGCGCTTTGCGCGCAACCGGCTGCGGCTGCATGTCTGGCCGGCGCTGATCGACGCCTTTCCCGAGGCGCAGAAAGCGCTCGCCGCGAGCGCCCGCTGGGCGCAGGAGGCGCGCGCCTGCGCCGAGGCGCTTGCCGCGATCGATCTTGCCGACGCCGCCGACGGGCGGGGCCTGGACCTCGGCCGTTGGCAGGCGTTGCCGCCGGCGCGGCGCAGCAACGCGCTGCGCGCCTGGCTCGAGGCGCAGACCGGCAAGCCGGCCGCCGTGGCCGAGGTGGGGCGCCTGCTCGATGAACTTCCGGCGTCGGCCGCGCCCGGCCGCTGGCGGCTCGGGCGCTTCGAATTGCGCCGCTATCGCGGCCGACTCGACTGTGCGGTGATCGCTCGACCGGCGTCGCGCGAGAGCGCACCCGAGCCCCGGGCACAGACGCTTGCCGTGACCCGCGCCGGCACCTACCCGTTGGCGGGGTGGGGCGGCAAGCTGCGCGCCACGCGCGTCGCGCAGGGTGGGGTGGCGCTTGCCGCGCTGGCGCAGCTTCGCCTTGCGCAGCGGCAGGGCGGCGAGCAGTTTCAGAGCGCGCCGGATCGCCCGCCGCGCAGCCTCAAGAAGCAGTATCAAGCGCACGGCGTTCCGGCCTGGGAACGACAAGGGCCGCTTCTGTACAACGGAGGGACCTTGATCTTCGTTCCGGGCCTGGGCATCGACGCCCGCGTCATCGCTCGTCCCGCGCAGGCGCAGGTCCGCCTGTCGTGGATCCCGGCGCCCGGCTGATCGCGGCGGCGCGAGGCTTCTTCGGGTCCGGAATGCTGCACTGCAACAGCTAAAATGCAGCCTTCGCGCGGAGCGGTTGCCGCCCGCGGCCATTGCATCGAACAATACCCATGGCACTTATCGTTCACAAGTACGGCGGCACGTCGATGGGATCGACCGATCGGATCCGCGAAGTCGCGCGCCGCGTCGCGAAATGGTCCCGCGCCGGGCATCGCATGATCGTCGTGCCGTCGGCGATGAGCGGCGAGACGAACCGCCTGCTCGCGCTGGCCAAGGAACTGGCGCCGGCGTCGAGCACGCCGCAGACCGAGCGCGAACGCGACATGATCGCCGCCACCGGCGAGCAGGTCTCGGTCGGGCTGCTCGCGCTCGCGCTGCAGGCCGAAGGCGTGCCGGCGGTCAGCTATGCCGGCTGGCAGGTGCCGATCCGCACCGATTCCGCCTATACCAAGGCGCGCATCGAGAGCATCGACGATACGAAGGTGCGGGCCGACCTGGACGACGGCCGCGTCGTCATCATCACCGGCTTTCAGGGCATCGACGCGCAGGGCAATATCACGACGCTCGGGCGCGGCGGGTCGGATACCTCGGCGGTCGCGGTCGCGGCGGCGATGAATGCCGACGAGTGCCTGATCTTCACCGATGTCGACGGCGTCTATACGACCGATCCGCGCATCGTTCCCGAGGCGCGCCGCCTGCATACCGTCAGCTTCGAGGAGATGCTCGAGATGGCGAGCCTCGGCTCCAAGGTGCTGCAGATCCGCGCCGTCGAGTTCGCCGGCAAGTACCGCGTGCCGCTGCGCGTGCTGTCGAGCTTCACGCCGGCGGACATACCGATCGACGAGGAAGCGTGCTCCGGCACCCTGATCACATTCGAGGAGAAGCTCAACATGGAACAAGCCGTCGTCTCAGGCATCGCCTTCAATCGTGACGAGGCCAAGATCAGCCTGATCGGTGTGCCGGATCGGCCGGGCATCGCGTTCCAGATTCTCGGCCCGGTGGCCGACGCCAACATCGACGTCGACGTCATCATCCAGAATATCTCGCACGAGGGCAAGACAGACTTCTCGTTCACGGTCCACCTGAACGACTACGCGAAGGCGATGGAACTGCTCAGGTCCAAGGTGCTGCCGCTGACCGGCGCCGAGCGGATGGCGGGTGACGACAAGATCTGCAAGGTCAGTATCGTCGGCATCGGCATGCGCTCGCACGTCGGCGTCGCGAGCAAGATGTTCCGCACCCTGAGCGAAGAGGGCATCAATATCCAGATGATCTCGACCAGCGAGATCAAGACGAGCGTCGTGATCGACGAGAAATATATGGAACTCGCGGTGCGCGCGCTGCACAAGGCCTTCGATCTCGAACAGGGGCTGATCTGACGCCCGTCCACGAGGGCGAAGAGCGTCGATGCGGCTAGAATCGTCGCCGTGCCGGAGTCGTGACCGAGTGGCCGAAGGTGCTCCCCTGCTAAGGGAGTAAGCGGGCAAAACCTGCTTCGAGGGTTCGAATCCCTCCGACTCCGCCAGACACGTGCGGCCCTCGTCATCGAGGGTTTCGTCTGTCTGGATCGTGCCGCTGTGCATCGACAGTACGGGCAGCGGGGCATTCGCGCGAGCAGCAAGCCCGCCGCACACCGATCTGCGCCGGATCACGCAGGCAGGACTGCGCGCGCGGTCAGGCGCCGGTCTGCCAGGTCTCGCCCGGCCGGCTAGCGAGGGAGCTTGCCGGGCGTCTGTGCGGGCGGTCCGTGGATCGGAAGAACAAGTACATGATCACACCCAAGGCTCGTGGACTCCATGCATTTGCGGCGCTGCTGCTGGCCGCATCGCTTGCCGCCTGCAGCCCGGAGAAATCGGCACCGGCCGGCGCCGGTGCGCCGCCGCCGGCCGAAGTCGGCGTCGTCACGGTGACGCCGCAGGTCGTCGGCCTGGCGGTCGAACTGCCGGGGCGGCTCGAGGCGACGCGCGTCGCCCAGGTTCGCGCCCGCGTCGCCGGCATCCTGCAAAAGCGCCTGTTCAAGGAGGGCAGCGACGTCAAGGCGGGGCAGGTGCTGTTCCAGATCGACGCCGCGCCGTATCACGCCGCGTATGAGAGCGCGCAGGCGGTGCTCGCCCGGGCGAAGGCCAACCTCGTGCAGTCGACGGCGCAGGTCGATCGCTTCAAGCCGCTGCTGCAGGCCAACGCCATCAGCCGCCAGGACTTCGACAACGCGGTCGCGGCGCAAAAGCTCGCCGAGGCCGACGTGCAGGCCGGCAAGGCAGCGGTCGAGACGGCGAGGATCAATCTCGGCTATGCGACCGTCACCTCGCCGATCGCGGGGCGCATCGGCCGCTCACTGGTCACCGAAGGTGCGCTCGTCGGGCAGGGCGAGGCGACCCAGCTCGCCGTGGTGCAGCAGATCGATCCGATGTACGTCAATTTCACGCAGTCGGCGACCGACCTGCTGCGCCTGCGCAGGGCGGTCGAAAGCGGGGTCTTCAAGCGCGCCGGAACGGATGGCGCGAGCGTGCGTGTCGCGCTGGAGGATGGCAGCGTCTACAAGCTGCCGGGCAAGCTGCTGTTCTCGGATCTGAGCGTCGATCCGACGTCGGGCCAGATCATGCTGCGCGCCGAGATCCCGAACCCGCAGGGGCTGCTGCTGCCCGGGCTGTACGTGCGCGTGCGCCTCGAGCAGGCGCAGGCGCAGGCCGGGATCGTCGTGCCGCAGCAGGCGGTGCAGCGCGGCTCGACCGGCGACAGCGTGATGGTCGTCGGCGGCGACGGCAAGGTCACGCCGCGCCGGGTGACGATCGGCCGATCCGTCGACGGGCAGTGGGTCGTGCTCGACGGCCTGAAGGCGGGCGAGACGGTGATGGCCGACGGTTTTCAGAAGCTGCGCGGCGATGCACCGGTGAAGCCCGTGCCGTGGAAACCGGCGGCCGAATCCGCGCCGGCCGGGGCCGCATCGGCCGCGCCGGCTGCATCGGCCGCCTCCGGCACCTGAAGGGCGCGCGGACATGCCTCGCTTCTTCATCGACAGGCCGATCTTCGCCTGGGTGATCGCGCTCTTCATCCTCGTCCTCGGCGGGGTGGCGATCAATCGGCTGCCGGTGTCGCAGTACCCGACCGTCGCGCCGCCGGCGATCGTGCTCACCGCGGTCTACCCGGGGGCTTCGGCGCAGACGCTCGAGAACAGCGTCATCAGCGTCATCGAGCAGGAGATGAACGGCTCGCCGGGTCTGATCTACATGGAGTCGGTCAGCCAGGCCAATGGCAGCGGCTCGGTGACGCTGACCTTCGAGGCCGGAACCGATGCCAACCTGGCGCAGGTCGACGTCCAGAACCGGCTCAGCCGCGCCGCGCCGCGCCTGCCGTCGGCCGTCACGCAGCAGGGCGTGCGTGTCGACAAGGCGCGCTCGAACTTCCTGCTCTTCACGATTCTGTCGAGCGACAACCCGGCCTACGATCCGATCGCGCTCGGCGACTTTGCTTCGCGCAACGTGCTGCCCGAGATCCAGCGCCTGCGCGGCGTCGGCCAGGCGCAGCTGTTCGGCACCGAACGAGCGATGCGGATCTGGATCGACCCGGCCAAGCTGGTCGGCTTCGGGCTCGCCGCGACCGACGTGAACGCCGCGATCCGGGCCCAGAACGCGCAGGTCGCCTCGGGCAGCATCGGCGATCTGCCAAATATCCCCGGCCAGGGCATCTATGCGACGCTCGTCGTCAACGGCCAGCTCACGTCGGTCGAGCAGTTCGGCAATATCGTGCTGCGCGCGAATACCGACGGCTCGAGCGTCAGACTGCGCGACGTCGCGCGCATCGAGCTCGGCGGCCAGAGCTACGGTACCTCGGCACGCCTGAACGGCAAGCCGTCGACCGGCATCGGCGTGCAGCTCTCGCCGACCGGCAATGCGCTCGAGACGGCGACGCTCATACGCCAGCGCATGGCCGAACTCGCGGTCTACTTTCCGCCCGGCGTGAAGTGGGACATCCCGTACGACAGCTCGCGTTTCGTCAAGATCTCGATCAACCAGGTGGTGCAGACGCTGGTCGAGGCGGTGGTGCTGATCTTCCTCGTGATGTACCTGTTCCTGCAGAACCTGCGCTATACGCTGATCCCGACCGTCGTCGTGCCGGTCTCGCTGCTGGGCGCGTTCGGCATGATGTACGTCTTCGGCTTCTCGATCAACGTGCTGACGATGTTCGCGATGGTGCTCGCGGTCGGCATCCTGGTGGACGATGCGATCGTCGTCATCGAGAACGTCGAGCGCATCATGAGCGAGGAAGGGCTGCCGCCGCGCGAGGCGACGAAGAAGGCGATGGGGCAGATCACCGCCGCACTGGTCGGCATCACCGTGACGCTGGTCTCGGTATTCCTGCCGATGGCGCTGTTCGGCGGCTCGGTCGGCAATATCTACCGCCAGTTCTCGCTCGTGATGGTGAGTTCGATGCTGTTCTCGATCTTTCTCGCCAACTCGCTGACGCCGGCCTTGTGCGCAACCTTCCTGAAGCCGGTCGAAGCCGGTCACAAGCACGTCAAGCGCGGCTTCTTCGGCTGGTTCAATCGCGGTTTTCTCGCCGCGACACATGGCTACGAAAGCACGGTCGCGCGGATGCTCAGGCGAACCACGCGCTTCATGCTGCTGTTCGGCGTCATCGTCGCCCTCGTCGCATTCCTGTTCGACCGCATGCCCGAGTCGTTCCTGCCGAACGAGGATCAGGGCTACATCATCGCGAACGTGCAGCTTCCGCCGGGCGCGACGCAGGAGCGCACGCGCGCCGTGATGGAGAAGGTCGAGAGCTTCATGCTCGCGCAGCCCGAGGTTGCCCAGATGGTGAGCGTGCTCGGCTTCAGCTTCTCGGGCAGCGGCCAGAATGCGGCGCTCGCCTTCGTCACCCTCAAGCCGTGGGAGGAGCGGTCCGGGCCGCAGCATTCGGCGCAGGCGCTCGCCGGGCGGGCGTTCGGCGCCCTGTCGGGCGTGCGCGACGCCTTCATCTTCACGCTCAGCCCGCCGTCGATTCCGGAACTCGGCACCGCGACCGGCTTCACGTTCCGGCTGCAGGACCGCGGCGGCAATGGCCACGAGGCGCTCGTCGCGGCGCGCAACCAGTTGCTCGGCATGGCGGCGCAGAGCAAGGTGCTCACCGGGGTGCGCCCGGACGGGCTGGAGGATGCGCCTCAGTTGCAGATCGATATCGACCGCGACCGCGCCAGCGCGCTCGGCGTCTCGTTCGAGAGCGTCAATACGGTGCTGTCGACGGCACTCGGATCGGCCTACGTGAACGACTTTCCGAATGCCGGGCGGCTGCAGCGTGTCGTCGTCCAGGCCGACGCGCCCGATCGCATGCAGGGCGACGATCTGCTCGCGCTGAACGTGCAGAACAATCTGGGCAAGCTCGTCCCGCTCTCCTCGTTCGCGACGACGCGCTGGGTCACCGGGCCGATGCAGAAGATCCGCTACAACGGCTATCCGACGATGCGCATCGCGGGTGACGCCGCGCCGGGCTTCTCCACCGGCGAGGCGATGAACGAGATGGAGGCGCTGGCCGCCCGGCTTCCGCCCGGTTTTGCATTCGAGTGGACCGGCCTGTCACGCGAGGAGCGGCTGTCGGGGTCGACGGCGATGATCCTGCTTGCCTTCTCGATGCTCGCCGTCTTCCTGTGCCTCGCGGCGCTGTACGAGAGCTGGTCGATCCCGTTCGCCGTGCTGCTCGCGGTGCCGCTGGGCGTGCTCGGCGCGGTGCTCGCGGCGAATATGCGCGGCCTGCCCAACGATATCTTCTTCAAGGTCGGCTTGATCACGGTGATCGGCCTGTCGGCGAAGAATGCGATCCTGATCATCGAGTTCGCGAAGGATCTGCACGCCGAAGGCATGAGCCTGATCGACGCCACGCTCAAGGCCGCGCACCTGCGGTTCCGGCCGATCCTGATGACGTCGATCGCCTTCATCTTCGGCGTCCTGCCGCTCGTCGTATCGAGCGGCGCCGGCTCGGCCAGCCAGCGTGCGATCGGCACCGGCGTGATGGGCGGGATGTTTACCGCGACGCTGCTCGCGATCTTCTTCGTGCCGGTCTTCTTCGTCGCCGTTCGCAGCCGCTTCAAGGGCAGCGAGCGGCAGCGCCGGCTCTACAGCCACCCGAGCGAGAAGCCGCCGGCGGCCGGGGAGGGCGCATCGTGACGGCGGCCGCCGCGCGCATGCCGCGCGCCGTGCTCGCCGTGCTGGCGGGCGCGCTGCTTGGCGGCTGCATCTCGCTCGCGCCCGAATACGAACGGCCCGCGCTGCCGGTTGCCGACCGCTATCCGCCGCCGCCGAGCCTTCCCGCCTCGGCGCCGCTGGCACCGGCCGCGGCGGCGTCGGCCGCCGCCGGCCGCGCGGCGGTCGACATTCCGTGGCAGCAGTTCTTCGGCGACGAGCGGCTCAAGAGCCTGATCGCGCTCGCGCTGCAGAACAACCGCGACCTGCGCGTCGCGGTGGCCAATATCGAGCAGGCGAGGGCGGTCTACCAGATCCGGCGTGCCGACCAGGTGCCCAACATCAACCTCGGGGTGACCGGAAATCGGCTCACGAATGCGGACGGCGGCATCACCGCATCCTACGTCGCCGGCCTGTCGCTGGCGTCGTTCGAGCTCGACTTCTTCGGCCGCGTGAAAAGCCTGTCCGACGCTGCGCTCGAGCTCTATCTGGCGAGCGAGGAGGCGCGCCGCTCGGCCCAGATCACGCTCATTGCCTCGGTCGCGAACGCGTACTACAGCGTGCTCGCGGACAACGAGCAGCTCGCGCTCGCGATCCGTACCAGCCAGACGCGCGAGGTCTCGCTGCAGCTCACGCAGCTCAAATTCGACAATGGCGTGGCGTCCGAGCTCGATATCGCGCAGGCCCGCTCGCTCGTCGAGGGCGCGCGCGTCGCGCAGGCGGCGCTGGCGCGCATGCGTGCGCAGGACGAGAACGCGCTCGTGCTGCTCGTCGGCGCACCGGTCAAGCTCGACCTCGCGCCCGATGCCGGGCTCGTCGGCACCCAGGTCGGCCCGGACCTGCCCGCCGGGCTGCCCTCGGAGTTGCTGACGCACCGGCCCGATATCCGCCAGGCCGAGCAGCAGTTGCGCGCGGCGAATGCCAATATCGGCGCGGCACGCGCCGCCTTCTTCCCGCGCATCAGCCTGACCGCAAGTGCCGGCTTTGCAAGCGGCGACCTGCTCGGCCTTTTCGATTCGGGCACCCTGGCCTGGTCGTTCACCGGCCAGCTCCTGCAGCCGATCTTCGACGGCGGGCGCAACCAGGCGAATCTGGATGCCGCCAGGGCGGCGCGCGAGATCGGCGTCGCCCAGTACGAGAAGTCGATCCAGACCGCATTCCGCGAAGTCGCCGATGCCCTCGCCGCGCGCGCCATGCTCGGCCAGCAGCTGGATGCGCAGCGCGCGCAGGCGCAGGCCGAAGAGCTGCGCTTTCGGCTCGCCGAGCTGCGCTATCGCAACGGCGTGACGAGCTTTCTCGATGTCCTGGACGCGCAGCGGTCGCTGTTCACGACGCAGCTCGCGACGGTGCAGGTGCAGCTGTCCAAGATCCAGAACGAGGTCACCCTCTACAAGGTGCTGGGTGGCGGCTGGACCGAGCCCGTGGCGCAGTGATCGCCGCGCGTTGCGCCGGCGCCAATCCCGGTTGACGGCGCTGCGCCGGCCATGCAAGCTCGCATGTCGCCCGCCGCACGCCATGCACCGCAGACCGCGAGTCACCCTTCCGATGCCGACCGTGCGCCAGCCGGCGCAAAGCTGACGCATGGACGCCACCACCCGCCGCCTGCTGACCGGCTACGGCCTGTTCGACCAGCGTGACGATCTGGCGGCGCATGCTCACGTGCGCCCGGATCTCGTCGTCTGCGACGAGTGCGACGCGGTCTACAAGCGGCGCGCGCTGGCTCACAACGAGACGGCGCGCTGCCTGCGCTGCGGCTCCATGATCGGCCGCGGGCACGCGCTCACGGTCGATGGACAGCTGGCCCTCGCGATCGCCGCGCTGCTGGTCTTCATCATCGGCAATGTCTCCGACATCGTCACGCTCAACGTCGCCGGTGTGCAGTCGCCCGTCACGCTCTACGAGTCGATCCGCTCGACCTGGGTTACCGGGCAGCACCTGGTTGCGCTGCTCGCGGCGGCGACCGCGTTCGCCTTTCCGCTCGCCGTCATCCTGCTGCGCCTGTATGTGCTGCTGCCGCTCGTGGCCGGCGTGCGCGTGAACGGTTTCGTGCCGGCGATGCGTGCGCTGCGCTGGGTGACGCACTGGAGCATGGTCGAGGTCTTCCTGTTCGGCGCGCTGGTCGCGATCGTGAAGAGCGCGGGCCTTGCGAGCGTGATTCTCGGCGCCGGCATCTTCTCGTATGCGGTCCTCACATTTCTGCTGGCGGCGAACCAGGCCGTCGGTCTGCACGGCCTGTGGCGCCGTGCGTCGGAGCTGCGCTGATGAGCCTGTCGCCCGGCCGCCCGAAGATGCGCCCGCTCCCCCGCGGAGGGGTCGGTGCGAAGCACCGTGAGGGGCTGCGATGAGCGTTGCGCCGGTGGCAGATAGCGTGCCGACCGGTCGCGCCCTCGGGCTGCTCGGCTGCGAGTGCTGCGGGCTGGTGAGCGAAGCCAAGGGCGGCGACGGACGCTGCCCGCGCTGCCATTTCGCGCTTCATGCGCGCAAGCCCGACAGCCTGCAGCGCTGCACCGCGTACATCATCGCGGCCACCGTGCTCTACATTCCCGCCAACGTGCTGCCGATCATGAGCACCGCGAGCTTCGTCTACGGGCGCGAGCAGCACACCATCCTCGGCGGCATCGTCGAGCTCTGGACGACCGGGTCATGGGAGTTGTCGGTGATCGTCTTCATCGCCAGCATCGCGGTGCCGATCCTGAAGATCCTCGCCCTCGCGCTGCTCGTCGTCACCGCGCAGCGCCGCTCGCGCTGGCGCCAGATCGAACGGGCGAGCCTGTACCGGCTGCTCGAGACGGTCGGCCACTGGTCGATGCTCGATGTCTTCGTCGTCGTCCTGCTCGTCGGCATGGTGCGCTTCGGCGCGCTCGCCAACGTCGAGCCGTCCGCCGGGCTGCTCGCCTTTGGCGCGGTCGTCGTGCTCACCATGCTCGCGTCGACGAGTTTCGACCCCCGCCTGATCTGGCCCGCCGATGACTGAGACCACCGACACCCCGCAGGAGCCCGACGCGAGCGTCCCGGAGATGACGGTCGTGCGCCGCAAGCGCATGCGCGTGTCGCTCGTCTGGCTGGTGCCGATCGCGGCGCTCGTCGTCGGCGCTATCCTGGTCGTGCGGGCGCTGACCTCGGTCGGCCCCGAGATCACGATCACCTTTCGCACCGCCGAAGGGCTCGAACCGGAGCGCACCGAGGTGCGCTTCAAGGAAGTCGCCGTCGGCAAGGTCAGCCGGGTCGCGCTGAGCCCGGATCGCGAGCGGGTGCTGGTGACGGTGAAGCTCGACAAGAGCGCCGAAAGCCTGGCTGTCGACGATACCCGTTTCTGGGTCGTCAAGGCGCGCGTCGGTCTGGCCGGCGTGACCGGTCTGGGCACGCTTTTCTCCGGCTCCTACATCGGCGTCGATGCCGGCGCTTCGGAAGAGGGCCGTACCTATTTCACCGGCCTCGAATCGCCGCCGCTCGTGCTGCGCGACGAGCCGGGACGGATCTTCCACCTGGATGCCGACGAGCTCGGATCGCTCGACGTCGGCTCGCCGGTCTACTACCGGCGTGCGCGGGTCGGCCGGGTCGTCGGCTACGCGCTCGATGCAGTGCGCGACACGCTCGACGTGCAGGTGCTGATCGAAGCGCCGAACGAGCGGCTCGTGACGAATCGATCGCGCTTCTGGAACGCGAGCGGGGTCGACGTGACGCTCGATGCGAATGGCTTCCAACTCAATACCGAGTCGCTCATCTCTCTGATCGCGGGCGGTGTGGCGTTTGCCAATGTCGACGACGAGGGCAGGGCAGAGCCGGCCGACGCCGAGAGCCGATTCGAGCTTTTCTCGACCCGCAAGGCGGCGCTCGCGCCGCCCGACGGCCCCGCGCAGCGCATCCGCATGGTGTTCGAACAGGCACAGCGCGGGCTGGTCGTCGGTGCGCCGGTGGATATGCTCGGCATCCAGATCGGCAAGGTGCGCGGCGTGCGGCTGATGAACAAGGAGGGGAGCGAGAAGTTCCCGGTCGAAGTCACTGCCGATCTCTTCCTGGAGCGCCTGGGCTCGGTGCGCAGCGCCTTCAAGGTGCCAGCCGGCGCCGAGACGCGGGCCGACGCGCTCTTCCTGAAGCGCCTCGTCGATGCCGGCATGCGAGCCCAGGTGCGCACCGGCAATCTGCTCACCGGCCAGCTCTACGTCGCGCTCGACTTCCCGCCCAAGGTCGAGAAGGCGACGATGGACGCCAATGCCGAGCCGCCGACGGTGCCGAGCATTCGCGGCACGCTCGCCGACCTGCAGCCGCAGATCGCCGATATCGTCGCCCGCGTCGGCAAGATCCGCTTCGACGAGATCGGCAAGGAACTGCAGTCGACCCTACAGCGGGCGGGGGCGGCGAGCGACGGCCTGAAGGATACGCTGGCGAGCGCGAACGCGACGATCAAGCTCCTGACGCCCGAGGCGCAGCGCGCACTCGTCGATGTGCAGAAGACGCTGACCTCGGCGCAGACGACCCTCGCCAACCTCGATCGCAACGTCACGCAGGCCGAAGCGCCGCTGCAGCAGAACGTGAACCAGGCGCTGGTCGAGATGCGGCGCGCCGCGCAGGCGCTGCGCGTGCTGGCCGACTACCTTCAGCGCCACCCCGAGGCGCTGCTGCGCGGCAAGCCGGCCGATCCCGATCCAGCCAGCCTGAGCAGCGAGACCAAGAAATGAACCCTGGCTTCACTCCCATTCGCCGCCGCTTCGCCTGCGCGGCCGCAGCGCTGGCGGTGCTGTCGGCGCTCGCCTCCGGCTGCAGTTCGCCGCCGGCGACGCGCTACTACACATTGATGCCGCCGCCCACCGCAGGCGACCGCGCTGCGGCCGCGCTTCGCCTCGACTGGGAGCTGTTGCCGGTCGTCGTGCCGGCACAGATCGACCAGCCGCAGTGGGTCGTGCGCAAACCCGACGGCAGCCTTGCCGTCCTCGAACAGGAACGCTGGATCGCGCCGCTTGGCGACGAACTCCGCGGCGCCATCGTCGAACGTCTGACCCGGTCCTTCGGGCCGCCACGCGCGGCAGCGTCGGCAGATGGAGCGCCGCAATGGCGCATCCGCGTCGAGGTTCAGCGCTTCGACCTGATCCCGAATCAAGAGGCAAGGCTGGCCGCCGACTGGTCGGTGCGTGGTGCAGGCGCCGCCACCGTCTGCCACGCCGATATCTCGAAACCGGTGCCCGGGCTCGACTACATCGACCTTGCGCGCGGACAGCAGCAGGCAATCTCGCAACTCGCCGATGTGATCGGCGCGGCGCTTCTCGCGGCAAGCAAGGGCCAAGCGATCACCTGCTGACGGCAGCAAGGGGTGACGCCGGGTTCGGCCCCGCGTGTGCAGGGCCATGCACGCAAATCCGGGGCCGACTCGGGTGCCATGCTTCAACCGTAGGATCTTATACTTGACATAATATACATTGTCGCAATGTTCAGTCTGGTGTCCGAGAACGCCTGGGCGCCGTATGGGTCCGACCGGTCCCGTTCAACAAGGAATGCAGCCCGAGGAAGCTCGGTTGCTCGGTTGCCGTGATTCACGCGCTGCGGTCTGCTGCCGTCGAAGCTCGACCGGCTCGCTCACCCTTCGCCTCGCGGCGCAACTCGCGCCTGAGACGGGACTGATCGAGTCCGGAACTGGAGCCGGACTGCGGACAAATTAGTCAATAGATCCAGTGCGATACAACGCAGACGTGATGTAAAACATCATGTGTTGCGAGGGTCCGGATCGCTCTCGGTTTCGGTCTGGGCTTCGATCGCATCGTCGGCTGCGTCGCCGCCCGAACCGCTGCACGCGATGACCGGCTTGTCCAGCGGTCGGCAGATCCGGCGCTGCAGGCGCTCGAGCCGGTCGGATCGGGCGATCGCCTGAAGCACGGCCTCCGGGTTCATCATCAATTCGAACGGATTGGCTATCGACCTGGGCTCTTGCATGACGTGCTCCTGGGCAATGCTTGCGTTTCGATACCAGTCCACTTTAGCCGGTCTGGTGCGCAGCGGAAGTCATCCTTGCCCCATACCGGTCGTCAGGCAAATGCTGACATCGCCAATGCGTCACGCTTTCGCGGTTCCGAGCCCAGCCTCTCCTATCTGGGCAGGCGCTGCACCAGCCATTCGCGCCCGCCGCCTTGCGCGAAATCGGCGGCATTCATATTGCGGGCATTGATCCGCTTCGGGTCGGCGCCACGCGCCAGCAGCAGCATCACGCTTTCTTCCGGGCCGTAGCGCGCCGCCATCATCAGCGGCGTTGTCTTGTCGGGCGATTCGGCGTCCACCACGGCGCCGCGGTCTAGCAGCAATTTCACGACCTTGGGTTCGGCTCCGGTCGCCGCATAGTGAAGCGGCGTCCAGCCCGGCTTGTTGACGCTCGCGCCGCGCGCCAGCAACCGCTCGCACCAGGCCAGGTTGCCGCGCAGCGCGGCCATCATCAATGCCGACTCGCCGGACGCATTGAGCGCATTGACGTTCAGGTCGGGCCGCGCCATCAGCGCCTCGGCGACCGCAAGATTCTCCGCCTGGAGTGCCAGCACAAGTGCGACATTGCCCGACGGGTCCGGTGTATTGGGATCGAAGCCTCGTTGCAGCAATTCGGTCACGCTGCCGCCGTCGTTGCGTTTAACGGCGACGAAGAAGTCCTCGTACGAGCCTGCAAGTGCCGAATAACTTGCAAATAAAACAATAAGATAGATTATCGTCTTCAAGTATTTCATGATCATTGGCGTGGGCAAGACGCCACTATTCAACGCGTTTGAACAGGCGCTCGAAGTTGGCGCTGGTCGCTTCGGCGACGGTTTCGACCGGGCATCCCTTCAGGGTTGCGAGCTGCCGCGCGACATGCACGACGTAGGACGGATTGTTGAGTCGGCCTCGGTGCGGTACCGGCGCCAGATACGGGCTGTCGGTCTCGATCAGGCATCGATCGAGAGGGACGAAGCGCGCCACCTCCTGCAGGTCGGTGGCGTTGCGAAATGTCAGGATGCCGGAGAAGGAGATATGGAAGCCGAGGTCCAGCGCCGCCCGCGCAACCTCCATCGTCTCGGTAAAGCAGTGAAAGACGCCGCCCGCCGCCGCGGCGCCCTCCTCCCGCAGGATCGCCAAGGTATCCTGCGATGCGCTGCGGGTGTGCACGACAAGCGGCAGGCCGGCCGCGATCGCGGCCCGGATGTGGACGCGAAAGCGCTCGCGCTGCCACGCCATGTCCTGCACGCTGCGGCCGGCAAGGCGGTAGTAGTCGAGGCCGGTCTCGCCGATCGCGACCACGCGCGGCTTCGCCGCCAGCGCGACCAGGTCGTCGAGCGTCGGCTCGCGCACGCCCTCGCTGTCCGGATGCACGCCGGCGCTGGCCCAGAGGTTGTCGTAACGCATCGCGAGCGCGTGTACCTCGGGAAATTCCTCGAGCGTGGTGCAGATGCACAGGGCCCGATCGACATCGGCCTGCGCCATCGCGGCGCGGATCTCGTCGATGCGCGATGCGAGTTCGGGGAAGCTCAGATGGCAGTGCGAGTCGACGTACATGCGAAGGCCGCTGCGGCGTGCGTGCGCCGCCGGCGCGCTCTCAGATCGTCTGCGTCGGCTTGGACGACGAGATCGACGTGCCCAGGATCTCCTCGATCTTGAGCTTGAGCAGGCGCGTCTTCTCGTCGCCCGGGAAACGCACGCCGACTCCCTGCGTGCGGCCGCCCGAGGCATTGGCCGGCGTGAGCCAGGCGACCTTGCCGGCGACGGGGTAGCGCTGCGGGTCGTCCGGCAGCGTCAGCAGCAGGTAGATGTCCTCGCCGAGCCGGTAGTCGCGCGTCGTCGGGACGAACAGGCCGCCGTCGGTCAGCGCCGGCATGTACGCCGCGTAGAGCGCGCTCTTCTCGCGAAACACGAGCTGGATGACGCTCGGCCGCGCGCCGCCTGCGGGCGCCGCGGCGGGGGGGCGGCCGGGGGTTTCGCTCATCGGCGCGAGTGTACCGAATCGTGTGCGCCCGCGGTGGCATGCCGACCGATCAGAGGCTGAGAGTTCTTCGGGCGTGCCAGAGCGGCGCGCCAGAAGGTGTCCGATCAAGGCGCGAAGCGCAGCCATAGCTCGGGC
>JACSRM010000003.1 GCA_014879745.1 Burkholderiaceae bacterium
GCTCAAGCGCCTGGCGACGCTCGTCGCGACGCTCGTCGCGGCATCGATCGTCGTCTTCCTCGTCCTCGAGATCCTGCCCGGCGACGCGGCGCAGATGATGATGGGGCCCGACGCGTCGCCCGAGGCGGTGCAGGCGCTCACCGTCAAGCTCGGGCTCGACCGGCCGCCGCTCGAGCGCTACCTGGCGTGGGTCGGCGGCATGCTGCACGGCGACCTCGGCCTGAGCTACGCCTACAGCACGCCGGTCTCCGAGCTGATCGGCGAGCGCCTCGCCGTCACCGTGCCGCTCGCGGTGATGGCGATGCTGCTGACCACGGTGCTTGCGATCAGCGCCGGCGTCTACGCCGCGGCGCGCCACAACAAGCTCGGCGACGTCGGGCTGATGGGGCTGTCGCAGCTCGGCATCGCGGTACCGAACTTCTGGTTCGCGATCCTTTTGATCCTGCTCTTCTCGGTCCACCTGCGCTGGTTCTCGGCGGGCGGCTTCCCGGGTTGGGAAGAAGGCCTGTGGCCGGCGTTCAAGTCGCTGCTGCTGCCGGCGGTGTCGCTCGCCGTCGTGCAGGCGGCGATCCTGTCGCGCATCACGCGCTCGGCGGTGCTGGAAGTGCTGCGCGAGGATTTCGTGCGCACCGCGCGCGCGAAGGGTCTGTCGCGGCGCGCGGCGCTGTGGCGCCATGTGCTGCGCAACGCGATGATCCCGGTGCTCACCATCATGGGCCTGCAGTTCGCCGAGCTGCTCGCCGGGACGATCGTCGTCGAGAACGTGTTCTACCTGCCGGGGCTCGGGCGGCTGATCTTCCAGTCGATCTCGAACCGCGACCTGATCGTCGTTCGCAACTGCGTGATGCTGCTCGCGGCGATGGTTGTCTTCGTCAACTTCGCAGTCGACGTGCTGTACGCCGCGATCGACCCGCGCATCAAGGCGGCGGACATATGAAGCCCCCAAGCTCACTGCGTTCGCGCCCCCCCGAGGGGGAGCGCAGCGTCCTTCGGGCGGCCGGGCGGGCGCTGCGATGAGCGCCGTGCTGGCAGCCACGCCCGCCGCCGACTTCTGGCGCCGCGCGCTCGCCCACCGCAGCTTCGCGATCGGCGGCGTGCTGACGCTGCTCTTGGCCGGCGCGGCGCTACTGTCGCTAGTCTGGACGCCGTGGTCGCCGTACGAGATCGACCTCTCGATGAAGCTGAAGCCGCCGTCGGCCGCGCACTGGCTCGGCACCGATACGCTCGGCCGCGATGTCGCGTCGCTGCTGCTCGTCGGCGCGCGCAACTCGATCCTGGTCGGCGTCATCGCGGTCGGCATCGGCCTCGTCGTCGGCACCGCGTTCGGCCTGCTCGCCTCGGCGCGCCGCGGCTGGGTCGAGGAGCTCATCATGCGCGTCGCCGACTTCGGCTTCGCGTTCCCGGCGATCCTGTCGGCGATCATGATGACGGCCGTCTTCGGCCCCGGCATCGTCAACTCGATCATCGCGATCGGCATCTACAACATCCCGACCTTCGCCCGCATCACGCGCGCGTCGGCCAACGTCGTCTGGGC
>JACSRM010000119.1 GCA_014879745.1 Burkholderiaceae bacterium
AGCGATGTGGTGCCGTTCACCCAGGCGCGTGCCACGCTGTCCGACCTGGCCGAACAGGTCAAGGCCGGCGCCGAGAAGATCATCACCAAGAACGGCGAAAGCTATGTCGCCCTCATCGACGCCGAGCGGCTGGACTACTACCACCGCCTGGAGCGCGAGCGCATCCACCTGCTGCTGATCGACGACGCGCGGCGCGGCCTTGCGGACATCGCGGCCGGCCGGACACAGGATGCCGATGCCGGCATCGCCGCGTTGCAGGCGCGGCGGGCCAGCGCGCCGACGGCGGGCGCGAAGGGCAGGGTGAAGGCCAGCGGAACTGCGCGCAAACGTGGCTGAGCCCGTCGCTCGGGTCGAGCTGACAGCCAGCTTCCTGGAGCGCCTGGCTGCGATCGAGTCATTCCTGACCGAGGCCGACGCGGCGTCTGCCTACGACAGGCTGCTCGATGAAGTGCGCACCACCGTCATCCCGAATCTGCGGCGCTTTCCGCGTATCGGACGGCGCTATCTGGACCAACCGCCGCAGTCTGCCGAGGCACTCGCGCAGCTCGCTGCATTGCCGGCCGGCGCGGCCGATCGCCTGCGCGAGTACCTGCACGGGGACTACCTGATCCTGTACACCGTGGCGACGCCGGGGCATCTGGTTCACTTGCTGTCGATTCGCCACCACCGCGAGCTGTCTTTCCAGTTCTCGCGGCTGTGGGCCGGGCCGGCTGGTGGCCCGGAACTCTGAAGAGAACGGGCAACCGACATGACTGAAGCCGATACCTGCCGCGAGCTCGTCACACCCAAGCTGGTGGCCGCAGGGTGGGGCGCGTCCGAGTCGGTCATCGGCGAACAGCACAGCTTTACCAACGGCCGGATCATCGTCGCGGGCGGCAAGGTGCGCCGAGGCAAGCAACGTCGCGCCGACTACCTGCTCTACTACCGGCGCGACATTCCTCTGGCCGTCGTCGAGGCGAAGGAAGTCGGCCTGCCTGCCGAGACCGGCGTGCAGCAAGCCCGCGAGTACGCGGAAATGCTCGGCCTGAAGTTCGCGTACGCCACCAACGGCCATCGCATCATCGAGATCGACTACGTCGCCGGTACCGAGCGCGAAGTCGATCGCTACGCCTCGCCACAGGAGCTGTGGCAGCGTTCCACCCAATCGACGCCGATGGCCGAGTCCGCGAAGGCGCACTTGCTGGAACCGTTCAATCTGGTGTCCGGCAAGGTGCCCCGCTACTACCAGCGCATCGCGATCCAGAGGGTGATCGAAACCATCCTGCTCGGACAGACGCGCATCCTGGCGACGTTGGCCACCGGCACGGGCAAGACCTGCGTCGCCTTCCAGGTGTGCTGGAAGCTCTGGAACAGCCGCTGGAACCGCACGGGGGAGTACCGGCGCCCCAAGATCCTGTTCCTGGCCGATCGCAACTTCCTCGTCGACGATCCGATGGCCAAGATGTTCGCGCCGTTCGGCGACGCGCGCCACAAGATCTCCGGCGGCGACGTGAGCCAGAGCCGCGACATGGTTTTCGGCATTTACCAGGCGCTGTCGACCAGCACCGAGGATGTCTTCCGCAAGTATCGTCCCGATTTCTTCGACCTGATCATCATCGACGAGTGCCACCGCGGGTCCAGCCGCGACGAGAGCAGCTGGCGCGCGGTGCTCGACTACTTCGAGCCGGCCGTTCAGTTCGGCATGACGGCGACGCCGCTGCGCGAAGAGTCGCGCGACTCGTACGAGTACTTCGGTAACCCGGTCTACACCTACAGCCTGCGCCAGGGCATCGAGGACGGATTTCTTGCGCCGTACCGTGTGCACCGTGTCATCACCACCGTCGATGCCGCGGGCTGGCGTCCGAGCAAGGACGAGCTGGACCGCTTCGGGCGCGAGGTGCCGGACGACGAATACCAGACCAAGGACTTCGAGCGCGTCGTGGCCTTGCGCGCCCGAACCCGCGCCATGGCCAGGCACCTCACGGACTTTCTCGAGGGCACCGACCGCTTCGCCAAGACGCTGGTCTTCTGCGTCGACCAGGAGCATGCCGCCGAGATGCGGCAGGAGCTGGTCAACCTGAACAGCGACCTCATCAAGCAGTACCCCGACTACGTCTGCCGCGTCACCGCGGACGAGGGCGCCATCGGTCTCACCCACCTGTCGCACTTCCAGGACGTGGACAAGCCGGTGCCGGTCATCCTGACCACATCGCAGCTGCTGACCACCGGCGTCGACCTCGAGATGGTGAAGAACGTCGTGCTGGCACGCGTCGTCGGCTCGAAGTCGGAGTTCAAGCAGATCGTCGGCCGCGGCACGCGCCTGAAGGTCGACTATGGCAAGGAATACTTCAACATCATCGACTTCACCGGTACCGCGACGCGGCACTTCGCGGATCCGGACTTCGACGGCGACCCCGCGCGGTTGGAAGAAGTGACGGTGAACGAGGCCGGCGCGGTGGTCGACACGACGATCGTCGAAGTCCCGGGTGTGGCAGAGCCAGAAGCCGAGTACCTCGTTCAGCCCGGGCAGCTCGGGCGAGGCGCGGCCGAAACTCTGACCGACCCACCCGTGGAACCGCGCAAGTACTACATCGACGGCGGCGAGGTCGAGGTCATCGGCCATCTGGTCTACGACCTCGACACCGACGGCAAGAAGCTGCAGGTTGTGCGCTACACCGAGTACTCGGGCCGCGCCGTGCGTTCCATGTATCCCACGCGCGATGCCCTGCAGTCCGCCTGGGCCGACCCCGACACGCGTGCGGACCTTTTGCGCGAATTGACCGAGCGCGGCATCAGCTTCGATGAACTGGCCGCCAGCAGCAACCAACCCGACGCCGACCCGTTCGACCTGCTGTGCCACCTGGCCTGGAATGCGCCGCTCCTGACCCGGCGCCAGCGGGCCGAGCGTGCGCGCAAGGCCACGCAGAACCTGTTCACGCAGTATGGGCAGACGGCTCGGGAAGTGCTGTCGCTGCTGCTGGAAAAGTACATCGAGCGCGGGATCATCCAGTTCAGCGCGCTGTCCGACCTGATGAAGGTGCAGCCTTTCGACCGCTTCGGTTCACCCTCCGAGATTGCCACGCGCCACTTCGGCGGCGTGAAGGGTCTGAAGGAGGCCGCATCAAGGCTGCAGGCCGCGATCTACCAGCAATGACCACGAGAAGTTCCTGAATGCCGGCCCGAAAAGCAACGAACACCGCCAGCGCCGAGAGGAAGACCAAGGCGCCCCGCAAGGCCAAGACCCCGCTGACCACGCGCGAGAACCTGTCCGCCCTGATCGGCACGGCGCGCAAGATCCTGCGCAAGGACAAGGGGCTGAACGGCGACGTCGATCGCCTGCCCTTGCTCACCTGGGTGATGTTCCTGAAGTTCCTCGATGACCTGGAGACCCGGCACGAGGAAGAGTCCGAACTGGACGGCAAACCCTACCAGCCCATCATCGAGGCACCGTACCGCTGGCGCGACTGGGCGGCGCGCGAAGACGGCATCAGTGGCGATGAGCTGCTCGCGTTCATCGGGCAAGACAACGCGGTTCGTGCTGACGGCAGCACGGGCAAGGGCCTGTTCGCCTACCTGCGCAGCCTGGCCGGCACGGGCGACAAGGGCAGCCAGCGCGAGGTGGTGGCCAACGTCTTCAAGGGCATCCAGAACCGCATGGTCAGCGGCTACCTGCTGCGCGACATCCTCAACAGGATCAACGGCATCCACTTCGGCGCAAGCGTCGAGATGCACACGCTGTCGCACCTGTACGAGTCGATGCTGCGCGAGATGCGCGACGCCGCCGGCGATGCGGGCGAGTTCTACACCCCGCGCCCCGTGGTGCGCTTCATGGTGCAGGTGATGAACCCGGCCCTGGGCGAGACCGTGCTCGACCCGGCCTGCGGCACCGGCGGCTTCCTCGTCGAAGCCTACGACCACATCGCGCCGAAGGTGCAGACACCCGAGCAGCGCCGCGTGCTGCAGCGCCAGACGCTGTTCGGCCAGGAGGCCAAGCCGCTGCCGTACATGCTGGCGCAGATGAACCTGCTGCTGCATGGGCTGGAGGCGCCGCAGATTGCCTACGGCAACACGCTGGAGCGCCGCCTCGTCGAGATCGGGCACGCCGAGCGCGTCGACCTGATCCTGACCAACCCGCCCTTCGGCGGCGAGGAGGAAGCCGGCATCAAGGCCAACTTCCCGCCCAACATGCAGACGGCCGAAACGGCGCTGCTGTTCCTGCAGTACATCATGCGCAAGCTGCGCGTGGCCGGCGCGCCGGTGCCCGCCCATCAACGCGATGGCAAGGCCGCCGTGCGCGGCGGTCGGGCGGCCGTGGTGGTGCCCAACGGCACGCTGTTCGGCGACGGCGTCAGCGCCGTCATCAAGGAGGAGTTGCTGAAGGAGTTCCGCCTGCACACGGTTGTGCGTCTGCCGCAGGGTGTGTTCGCGCCCTACACCGACATTCCGGCCAACCTGCTGTTCTTCGAGCGCGGCGGGCCGACCGAGACGATCTGGTTCTACGAGCTGCCGCTGCCCGAGGGCCGCAAGAAGTACAGCAAGACCGCCCCGCTGCAATTCGACGAGTTCGCTGGCGCGCTGGCCTGGTGGGGCGACCGCCAGAGCGGCCCGCAGGCCTGGGCGCTGGACTTCGCGGCCAGGCGCAGCGCCGCCGTCGAGGCCGCAACGCCGCACTGGCAGCAGGCCGAGGCCGAGCGCGCGGCGGCGTTGGCCCTGGGCAAGACAGCGCGGGAGCTGGAGCAGTCCCTGGCCGCTGCGGCCAACGGGGAGAAGGCGGCGTTGCAGGAGCGGCTTCGCGGACTGAAGGCGCAGCAGCAGCGCCATGAGCAAGCCGCGAAGGCGGCGCAGGCCGAAGGCGACGCGCTGTACTGGCCGATCTACAACCTGGACATCAAGAACCCGAACGCGAAGACGGGGCTGGAACACGCCGATCCGAAGGAATTGATCGCCTCGATGCGGGGGCACGAGGCCGAGGTGATGCGGCTGCTGGGGGAGATCGAGGCGCTAGTCAGCGCAGTGGGTGACAAATGAGAGCCCGGCGGATGGTTCCCCTAGGTGAGGTCTGCACTCCCGCGCACCGCTTCACTGAGCCCACAGCAGGCGTGATCTATCGTCAACTCGGCGTGCGGCTCTGGGGCGAGGGTGCATACGAGCGCGAGCAGATCGACGGCGCCGAAACCAAGTACAGCGCCTTCAACCAAATTGCCCCGGACGACTTGGTCGTCAACAAGATCTGGGCGCGGAACGGCGCGGTAGCCGTGACCACCGCAGAGAACGCCGGTACACATGTGAGTCCGGAGTTTCCCGTGTTCGCTTTGGACAGAGAGCGTATCGACCCTCGGTGGATGCGATCGATCACGAAGTGGCACGGGTTTTGGAAGGCCTGCGACGGCAAGGCACAAGGCAGCAGCGGCAAGAACCGAATCACGCCAGGACAATTTCTCTCCGTCGAGATCCCGCTACCCACGCTCGTTGAGCAGCAAGCCCTCGTTGCCAGACTCGACGCGCTGGCCAAGAAGACGCGGGAAGTCGAAAAGCACTTGGATGCTGCCGAGCGCCACGCCGACCACCTGCTGGCGCTTCGTTTCCGCGACCTGATCGCCAATGCCCCGCGACACTCGATGGCTGAGGTTGCGCCTACCGTTCGCCGGCCTGTTGAAATCGACGTCACCAAGCGATACAGGGAAGTCGGAGCGCGCTCTTTCGGCAAGGGTCTCTTCGTGAAGCCTGATTTCGATGGTGCCGACGCGACGTGGCAGAAGCCCGTGTGGGTCAGGTCGGGGGACTTGGTGCTCAGCAACATCAAGGCATGGGAAGGTGCAATTGCCGTGGCTGATGACGAACACGACGGCTGCATCGCCTCGCACCGATACATCACCTGCACTCCCGAACCGAAGCAGGCAACCCCTGGCTTCCTCGCTTACTACCTATTGAGCGAGGAAGGGTTGGAGCAAGTGGGTTTCGCTTCGCCCGGCACGGCGGATCGCAATCGCACTCTGAGCCTCGGCAATCTTCGCAGGATCAAGGTTCCCGTACCTGCCTTCACTGCGCAACAGACGTTCGACCGCCTGCAATCCGACGTCGCTACCCTGAAGGCCAAGCACGCCGCCATCCGCGAAGCCAACGCCGCGCTGCTGCCAGCCACGCTGGAGCGAATCTTCCATACCGAGGCCACCGCATGATCACCAGGCTCACGATGCGCCACGCCAAGAGCGTGGGCGAACAGGCCGCCGCCTGGATGCAGGCGATGAAGGGCGACGCTCCGCAGGGAGCACGGAAGTGATCATCACGCCCACCTCGCTGACGATCACCCAGCTCTTCGGCTCGACCAACGAGCAGTACGTCATCCCGACCTACCAGCGCCGCTACTCGTGGCACGAGCGGCAGGTGTGGGAGCTGATCGACGACATCCTGCTGATCGACGAGGGCGATACGCACTTGCTGGGCAGCATCGTCTGCCTGGCCGGGCATCACACGGCTGGACTGAACCGGCTGGAGCTGGTGGACGGCCAGCAATGGCTGACGACGGTCACGATCATCCCGGAGTGCATCCGCCAGCGGCTGGAGCGCGACGGCGAGGCCGACGAAGCCGCTGAAGTCGCGCGGCTGCTCAGCGCCAAACCTCTCGGGGGCAAGGCGCTGCGGAAGGTGGCGCTCGACTCGATCGACGCGGCGGAGTTCGACCGGCTGGTGCAGGACAACCAGGAGCAAGCGTTCCAGAACCAGCAACTGGCCGGCGCCTTCGCCATCGTTCGCGGCTGGATCGCCTGGCGCGTCGGGTTTCAGTCGGGGTCGACGAATCGAGGCGGCCGCTTCTCGAGGTTCGCGCGGACGGCCTCGATCTGGTTCGGGCTGCCGACCAGGCGATCCTGTTCGGCCGACTCGGCCAGCAGCAGGGCGGCATCGTCGCTTGCGTGCGCGGCGGCGAGCAGTCGCTTGGCGGCGCGAACCGCATGCGGACTCTTGCTCGCGATCTCGCGCGCCAGGGCGAGCGCCTCCTGCAGCGGATCGGCGCTCAGGCGTGTCGCGAGGCCGATGTGCACTGCCTCGTCGCCGGACACGATGCGACCGGTGTAGACGAGCCCGGCGAGCACGTCGGGCCGGACCCGTCCGCGCAGCGTCGCCATGCCCGCCATATCGGGGACCAGGCCCCACTTGATCTCCATGATCGACAGCCGCGCGTCGGGCGCGACGAGGCGGATGTCGGCGCCCAGCGCGACCTGCAGCCCGCCGCCGAAGCACACGCCGTGGATGGCGGCGATGACCGGCATCGGTGCCTGCGACCAGACTGTGGCGACGCGCTGCGCGCGATTGGCGATGCCGTGGGTGCGCTCGGTCAAGCCGAAATGCGTGGTGGGACCATCCGTGCCGAGACCCGCGCCGCTGCCGATCGCAGCGAACGCCGAGGCGTCGAGCCCGGCGCTGAACCCGTTGCCGCGGCCGGACAGCACGATCGCGCGCACGTCGGCGCGCGCCGTCACGCGTTCGCCGATATCGACGATCGCCCCGAACATCGCGCCATCGAGCGCATTGAGCTTGTCGGCGCGGTTGAGCACGACGTGCGCGACGCCGGCGTCGACCTCGAGCAGGACTCTGTCGTTCATTCGCAAGACTCCTTCGTTCGTCTGCCGGAAAGCTTGCTTCTGCGCCGGCGACCGAGGACCGAGGACCGAGCATATCCCGGACGGCGGGCCGCACGCGCTGCAGTCTATCGGGCACTCGCCGCCGGCAAACGGTCTCGCGCAAGACGACGGACTCGCCGCGCCCCGGCGCGGCTTGCCTGCGTGATTTGCCGGGCCGGCGCCGGGCTGATGCCGCAGGGCGCACCCCGGCCGGATCGACTTGCCCGCGTCGGCAAAGCGGATTGGCGCGACGTTGACGAGGCTTAAACTCGAAACCGGATCGGCGCGAAGAATGGACGCCGGCATCTCCAGGAGTACAGCATGAATACCAGGACCGCACGCTCACAACGACCGCAGCGCGAACCGGCGCCGCCGCTGCTCGATGTGCTGGACCACATGCACCGGCGCATTCTTCAGGCGCTCGGTGAACTGCAACAGCTCGTCGACCGGGTCCAGCGTGACGGCGCCGATGCGGCGGCGCGCAGCGAAGCGCGCGCGCTGCGCGCCTTCTTCAACGATCACGCGCGCCAGCACCATGCCAACGAGGAGACCGAGGTTTTCCCGGCGCTGCTCGACAGCGGGGACGCCGCGCTGGCCGGCCATGTGCGCCGCCTGCAGCAGGACCACGGCTGGCTCGACGTCGACTGGTACGAGATCGATCCCATGCTCGACGCCTTCGCCGAGGGCATCGGCACCGATCTCGAGACGCTGCGCGTCGCGGTACAGGTCTACGCCGACCTCTACCGCGATCACATCTCGCTCGAGGAGAACGTCGTCTACCCGCGTGCGCGAGAGATCGGGGCCGCCGCGGCCAGGCGCTGAAGCCGCCGCCGCGCGCGGCGGCGGCGTCACATCATCCCGAGCGCCTTGGGCAGCCACAGCGAAAGCGGCGGCCAGTAGGTGACGAGGACGAGGAAGACGAGCATCGTCAGCAACCAGGGCCAGACCGCGATCGTCAGCTCGGTGATGCCCATCTTCGTGATGCCGGAGGCGACGTACAGGTTGAGCCCGACCGGCGGGTGGCACATGCCGACTTCCATGTTCACGACCATCATGACGCCGAAGTGGATCGGGTCGATGCCGAGCTTGACGGCGATCGGGAACAGGATCGGCGCCAGGATCAGCACGATCGACGACGGCTCCATGAAGTTGCCCGCCGCGAGCAGCAGCACGTTGGCGATCAGCAGGAAGCCGATCACGCCGACGCCGGTGCCGATCATCGCGTCCGCCATCGCCTGCGGGATATTCTCGTGCGTCATCAGGAACGAGAACAGCACCGCGTTGGTGATGATGTAGAGCAGCATCGCGCTCATATTGGCCGATGCGAGCAGCACGCGCGGCACGTCCCGCAGCTTCAGATCCTTGTAGATGAAGACGGCGGTGATGAAGGCCCAGACGGCGCTCATGGCCGCGGCCTCGGTCGGCGTGAAGATGCCGGCGTAGATGCCACCCATCACGATGACGATCAGCAGCAGGCCCCAGATCGAATCGCGAAACGCCTTGAACCTCTCGCTCCAGCTGGCCTTCGGCTGGCGCGGGTAGTTGTTGCGCCGCGCGCGGTACCAGGTCGTCGCGCCGAGCATCGTCGCCAGCACGATGCCGGGGATGACGCCGGCGATGAAGAGTGCGCCGACCGAGGTATTGGTCGACACCGAATACATCACCATCACGATCGACGGCGGGATCAGGATGCCCAGCGCGCCCGAGGTCGTGATCACACCGGCGCCGAAGCGCTTCGGGAAGCCCGCCTTCACCATCGCCGGCAACAGGATCGAGCCGATCGCGACGACGGTGGCGGGCGAAGACCCCGACACCGCGGCGAACAGCGCGCAGGCCAGCACGCCGGCCAGGCCGAGGCCGCCGTACATGTGCCCGACCATCGAACTGGCGAAGTTGATCATTCTTCGCGCCACGCCGCCGTGCGTCAGGAAGTTGCCGGCCAGGATGAAGAACGGGATCGCCATGATCTCGAACTTCTCGATGCCGGTGAACAGC
>JACSRM010000251.1 GCA_014879745.1 Burkholderiaceae bacterium
CGCGCTACGGCTTTCGCAGCCCGAGCTTGAAGCCGATCATCGCGCGCAGCTTGTTCGGCGCGACGGGCTTGATCAGGAGGTGGAAATCGTTGCGTTCGGCCTCGGCGTCGTGGCCGGTCATCGTGCTGCCGGTGACCATGATCGCCGGCAGCGCGCGGCCGAAGACCTGGCGCAGCGCGGCGATCGCCTCGGTGCCGGTATGTCCGCCTTCGAGGCGGTAGTCGACGATCAGCAGATCGGGCCCGGCCGCCCGCGGGTCGCGCGCGGCGGCCCATTGCAGCGCGGCGGCGATCGTATCGAAGCCGGCGACGCCCGCGCCCCAGCCCTCGAGCAGGACTTCGAGTCCGGCGCGCACCGCCGGTTCGTCCTCGATGATGACGATCAGCCTGCCGGCCAGCGTCAGGCCAGCCGGCGCCTTGGCCGGCACGTCCGGCGCCGGCGCCGGCATCGCCGCGCCGACCGGCACCTCGAGCGTGAAGACGCTGCCGCGGCCGACCGTCGATTGCAGCGTGAGCGGCTCGCCGATCAGGCCGGCGAGGCGCCTGACGATCGCAAGGCCGAGCCCGAGGCCCTTATTCTGGTCCGGCGCGCGCGCCGCATCGCCGGGCAGCTGACAGAACTCCTCGAAGATGCGCTCGCGGTCGGCGGCCGCGATGCCGGGGCCGGTATCCCAGACCTGCAGGTGCAGCCGGTCGGCGCGGCGCCGGCAGGCGACGAGCACGCTGCCGTCCTCGGTATAGCGGATCGCATTGCTGACGAGGTTGCGCAGGATGCGCTCGACGAGCAGCGGATCGGCAAAGCCGTGATGGCGCTCGCCGCGAAAGCGCAGCGCGAGCCCCTTCTCGAACGCGGTCGGCTCGAAGTGCAGGCGCAGCTTGCGAAAGATCGCGCCGACGTGGAAGTTCGCCGGCCGCACCTCGACGCCGCCGGTGTCGATGCGGGTGATATCGAGCAGCTCGGAAAACAGGCCCTCGAGCGCGTCGACCGAGGCGTTGATGCTGTTGACGAGCTGGATCACCTCGGCGTCGTGGCTGCGCTGGCGCAGCGCCTCGGCAAACAGGCTCATCGCGTGCAGCGGCTGGCGCAGGTCGTGGCTGGCGGCGGCGAAGAACTGCGTCTTTGCGCGGTTTGCCACTTCGGCCTCGCGGCGCGCGTCGTCGGCATCCGCCTTCTCGGCGCGCAGCTGCGTCATCAGGGCCTCGGTGCGCCGCTGCAGGAGGCTGACGCGATCGAAGGCGTTGCGGTAGTTGCGGCCCAGCACGATCGTCATCGCCATCGCGACCGCCATCACGATTGCCGTCTGCACGCCGAGGCTGCCGTTGCCCGAGCCGACGCGCGCGATGACCGGCAGGTAGACGAGCGCGACGAAGCTCAGGTACAGCGCGAACTGCGGCGCGAGGATCGGCACGCAGGCGACGCAGAAGGTGTAGGCGACGAGGATCAGCGCGATCTGCTGCAGCGCGCTGCCGTACGGGTAGAAGCTCCAGCCGGCGACGCCCCACAGCGCCGCCATCGCGAGCATGCTCGCGATCCACCACCGCAGGCGCGCATGCAGCGCCGCCGCGTCCGCCACCGGGCGGCGCGCGATGCGCCAGGCGAGCGCGGCACGCGCCAGCCACAGCAGCGCGAACGCCGTGCCCCAGCCCAGGCGCAGTTCGACCGGCGCGGCGCCGGCGAAGACGAGCTCGACGACGACGGCGCCGAGCGCATGGCCGGCGAGCGAGGTCGGGTTGTACGAGAACATCGCCGCCGCGCGATCGCGCAGCAGCGCGCCGCTATCCGCCGCCGCGGTCGTGCCCGCGACCGGCAGCGGGATGCGCTCGGCGCGCGCGGCGGCCGAGGCGTCGGCCGCCACGGCGCCCGGCGTCAGCGCTGCGTGCTCGGTCGCCACGGCGGCGGCTGGCCGTCGCCCTGCTCGCGCGTGAGCTGGCTCACCGCGAGCACCGCCTGCGTGCGCGAACTCACGTTGAGCGCGCGCAGCACCGCGGCGACATGGTCCTTCACCGTCTCGACCGACAGATCGAGCTCGCGCGCGATGAGCTTGTTCGGCTTGCCCTGCAGCAAGAGGCCGAGAACGTCGGTCTGACGCGGCGTGAGGCCGAACGACGCGAGCGACGGCGCGGCCGGCGCGTCGGCCTGCTCGCGAACGACGGCGAGAAAGCCGGGCGCGGTATCGCCTTCGAGCCTGGCGGGCGGGGTCTCGGCGCCGAGCGTCATCGGCGGCACGTAGATGCCGCCCTGCATCACGAGCCTGAGCGCCTCGAACAGCGTCTCGTTGCTCGACCGCTTGGGCACGTAGCCCATCGCGCCGAGATCGATGGCGCGGATCACGTCGCTCGTGCGATCCGACGCCGAGACGACGACCACCGGCAGCGACGGATACGCGGCGCGCAGCTCGACGAGCAGATCGAAGCCGTTCGCATCGCCGAGCTGCAGGTCGAGCAGCAGCAGCTCGTAGTCGCTGTCGGCGCGCAGCGTATCGCGCGCCTCCTGCGCGCTGCCGACGCCGACGACGGTCACGCCGTCGCCCAGCCCCTGGATCACCGACTGCAGCGCAGAACGGATCAGCGGATGGTCGTCGATCAGGAGCACTTTCATGATGAAGCGTCAAACATAGCGCCTCGACACCGATTCGGCAACACACGCCGGCTTCTCGGCGCCTTCGCGCTCGATCGTCACTTCGAACGTGATCTGCGCCCCACCCTCGATGGGCTTGTACGCGAGCAGCTTGAAGCGCCCGCGCACCCGGCTGCCGACCGGCACCGGCGACGTGAAGCGCACGCGGTTCAACCCGTAGTTGACGCCCATCCGCACGTCGCGGAACTCCATCGCATTGGCGCCCATCTCGGGCACCATCGACAGCGTCAGGAAGCCGTGCGCCACCGTCGTGCGAAACGGTCCCGCCGCGGCGCGCACCGGATCGACGTGGATCCATTGGTGGTCGCCGGTGGCGTCGGCGAAGAGGTCGATGCGCGGCTGGTCGATCGTGATCCAGTCGCTGTCGGCGATGTGCTGGCCGACGAGCGGCTCGAGGTCGGCAAGTCTGTCGAAACTGCGCATGAAATTCCTTTCGTGGTCGGTGGCGGGCTACGGTGCGATCCAGTCGAGTATCGGCTGCCATTGCGCGAGGTCGCGTTCGACGCGTCCGGGCGCGACATCCCACAGCGTGAGGCCGCGCGCCGCCAGATGGACGTAGTTCTGCGTATCGCGCAGGAAGCCGACCACCGGCACACCGAGCTGGTCGAGGAAGCTGCGTAGCTGCTCTGCGGCGATCGTATGGTCGCGCACGCGCATGCCCACCAGGCCGAGGCGGACCCGGTCGGCGCGCTTGTGCGCCTGCAGCGCACGCACGAAATCGTGCGTCGCGCGGATGTCGAACAGGCTGGGCTGCAGCGGCACGAGCACCGTATCGGCGAATTTCATCACCGCGTCGAGCCGCTTGCCGTGCAGGCCGGCCGGCGTATCGAGCACGGCATGCGTCGTACCCTTGGGCGGGCGCGCCACGTCGTCGTGCCCGACCTGCCAGCTGGCGATCGCCGGCAGCCCGCCGGGACGCAGCGCGAGCCAGCCGCGCGTCGATTCCTGGCGATCGATATCGCCGAGCATCACGCGATGCCCGCGACGGGCCAGGCAGCCCGCCAGGTTGGTCGCCAACGTGCTCTTGCCGACCCCGCCCTTGGGGTTGGCGACGACGATCACCGGCATCGCGATCTCCTCGGTTTCTTTGCCGCGATGGTAGCGACCGGGCTGGCGCCGGACCATCGATGGCAACCCGCGCCATACTCTCGGGGCCTGCTCGAACCGCAACGCATGGCCGACGTCCTCGTTCTCGCCGCGCATCCGCAATGCGACGACTGGCGCGTCAACCGCGCGCTGACGGGCGCCGCCGCCGCGCTCGGCGCCGAGCGCGCGGCGCTGCGCGACCTCTGCGCGCTCTATCCCGACTACGTGATCGATCTCCAGGCCGGGCCTGCCGGAACTGAGCGAGCCGCAGACGGCGCCGGTCATCATCGCCGGGCTCGGCCGCTATGGGCAGATCGTCGCGCGAAGGCTCTACGCGAACGGCATCGCGCCGACCGTGCTGGACCACGACGCCGCACAGATCGAGACCATGCGCCGATTCGGCTGGCGGGCCTTCTACGGCGACGCGACGCGCCTCGATCTGCTGCGCACCGCCGGCGCCGAGCAGGCGCGCGTGCCGGTGCCCGCGATCGATGATGTCGAGCAGAGCCTGAAGCTGGCCCGGCTCGCGCAGGAGCACTTTCCGCAGCTCGCGATCGTCGCCCGCGTGCGCAATGTGCAGCACTACCTGCGGCTGCGCGAGATCGGTGTGCGCCTGATCGAGCGCGAGACGCTGGATTCGTCGCTGATGAGCGCGCGCAGCGCGCTCGAGCAACTCGGCTGGCAGCCGCACCACGCGCGCGCCATCGCGATGCACTTCCGGCGCCATACGATCCGCCAGCTCGAGGTGTTGTTGCCGCACCTGCGCGACGAGGCGCGCTGCATCGCGGTGGCCAAGGCCGGCCACCAGCAGCTCGAGCAACTGTTCGCCGACGAGCGTCAGCGCCGGCGCCAGGGCCGGCGCGAAGGCTGGAGCGACGAGCCGCCGCCGAAGAACGACTGACGGCTGGCCCCCGCGCCGCGGCCGGCGCTACTTCGCCCGGTAGATGGCGCAGAGCTTGTGGCCGTCGGGATCGCGGACGTAGGCCAGATGCATGGGACCCAGGCTTCCGGCGCGCAGCCCCGGAGGGTCCTCGATCGAGCGTCCGCCGTGCGCGACGGCGACATCGTGAAACTGCGCTACCTGTTCGGCCGAACTGCACCGAAAGCCGATCGTGCCGCCGTTCGCACAGGTCGCTTGCGCGCCGTCGATCGGCTGGGTCAGGCAAAAGGTGTTCCCGTCGTGGCGATAGAAGAGCCTCACTTGGCCGGACGCCGCGACGTTTCGGATCGGTTCGCCAGCGCCCAGCAACCCGAGAACGGCATCGTAGAAACGCTTGGACTTCTCGATGTCGTTGGACCCGAGCATGACGTGGCTGAACATGGCGGTCGAAGAGCGTGGTTGGCGAGCCGGCAATGCTACGTCCGATCGGGCGGGCTTCAGCGCAGCCCGTCCCACAGCAGCTTGACGCCGGTGAGGAACATGCCGGTGTAGGCAAGCCGATAGAACCAGTCGGGCCGGATCCGGCGGGCGAGAAAGACGCCGAGCCAGACGCCGATCGGCGCCAGCGGCATCAAGACGAGCGCGGTCTGCATGTTGCGCAGGTCGATCAGCCCGAGCCAGGCGTACGGAATCCACTTCGACAGGTTGATCGCGGCGAACAGCACCGCCATCGTCCCCGCGTAGGCGAGCGGCGGCATGCGCAGCGGCAGCAGGTAGGCGTTGATCGGCGGGCTGCCGGCGTGCGCGACGAAGCTCGTGAAGCCGGACGCGACGCCACAGGCAAAGCCGACCGCGCGCGGCGGCGGCGGCGCGTCGGCAGCGGGCCGCAAGAGCAGCCGCTGGGCGAGAAACAGCAAGGTCAGCGCACCCACCACGCCGGCCAGCATCGCCGGCGTGAAGCGGCCGAACAGCAGCGTGCCGACGAGCGTGCCGATCAATGCCGCCGGCAGCAGAAAGCGCAGCAGCGCCGGGTCGCGCTCGCGCCAGAGCTGCTGCAGCCCGACGCCGTCCATCACGAGCAGCAGCGGCAGCATGATCGCCGCCGCCTGCGGCACCGGAACGGCAAGTGCCATGAGCGGCGTCGCGAGCGAGCCGAAGCCGGCCGCGAAACCGCTCTTGGACAGCCCCATCAGCAGCACCGCCGGCACCGCGACGGCGTAGAACCAGGGGTCGGTGACGAGGGTGATCGACAAGGGCGGCGCGCAGGCAACTAAGGCGGGAGCGAGAATTGTCCGATGTTCGCCCCATCCCAGCACGACGTGAGGCGCTTCTTCTGCGACGCCGCCGCCAAGCTGCGCGACGGCCGGATGCTCACGCCGCTCGAGGCGATTGCGGCCGACTGGATCGCCGAGCACCCCGAGTACGCGGCCGACCTCGCCGACCTAGATGCCGCGCTCGCGGCAAGCTACACGGTCGAGGACGGCCGCACCAACCCCTTTTTGCACCTCGCGATGCACCTGACGATCAGCGAGCAGACGAGCATCGACCAGCCGCACGGCATCCGCCAGGCCTTCGATCTGCTCGCCGCGCGGCGAGGCTCGGCGCACACGGCGCAGCACGAGATGATGGAATGCCTCGGCGAGATGATGTGGAATTCGCAGCGCAGCGGCCTGCCGCCGGACGGCGAGGCGTATATCGACTGCGTGCGGCGGCGCGCGATCGGCTGACGCCGCAGCACGGACGTTGCGCCATCGAGCGCTGCGCAGCGCACTCCTTCCCTGCGATGCGGGGTCGAACCCGCCGGCCGCTCCAACGCGCCGCATTTCGCGCTGCCGGCCGTCGACAGGTTGTACGAACCGCAGCAATCGCTGCGCGACGACCCCGAGCGCGACGCCGTGATCGCGCGCGCGATGCGGCTGTCCGTGGCCTGCAACCGCCGCGTGCCAGCCGACCCCCGCTCGAGCCGTACCTCACCCGGCCCGACGTACACGGCTCTTGCCCGCGCCCGTTTTCGCGCGACTTGTGGCGCCGGACGGGCGTGCATCGGCGCCGAAACCGGGCGCCGCCGCGCCGTCGAGCACCGCCTGAAGCCCCGGGTCGGCCGCCAGCGCGCGCAGCCGGCGCGTCGCGTGGCCGGGCACGGCGGCGTCGGCCAGCAGCGCTGCCGCCATCCGCAGGCGCAGCCGCAGGCGCAGCGGCAGCAGCCATCCGGGCTCGCCTTCGTCGGCCAGCAGCGGCCCGCGCCACAGGGCGAGCAAGCTTGACCACAGCCGCTCGCGTTCGTAGGCCGAGGGCGCCGGCAGCGCGGCCAGGCGGTCGAGCGCCCGCTCCAGTGCCGCGCGGTCGAGCCAGACGCAGGCCGGGTTCAGGCGCAGCCGGCGTTCGTGCAGCAGCACCGCATCGGCAGCCCCCAGCAGGCGGCGCAGCCGTGCCAGCGTGATCTCGAGCGCCCTTTGCCGGCCTTCGCGCCCCTCGCCCGGCCACAGCGCCTCGGCCGCCATCTCGGCAGGCAATCCGTCGTGGCCGCCGTCGGCGGCGATGCGGCGCAGCAGGGCCAGCGGGCGCGCCGCGGCCTTGCCGCCGCGCTCCGGCAGTGGGCCGTGCGCATCACCCAGTTGCAGCGTGCCCAGCACTTGCACCCGCACCGGCCAGGGCCAGGCCGCGGGCCATGACGGCTCCGGCGGCGGCAGTCCACGCGCGCGGATCGACGCACGGATCCAGTCGGGCTCGATGCCAGCCTCCAGCGCACGGCCCCACAGCCGGGCCAGGTGACGCGGCAGCACGGCCAGCACGCCCGGCCAGTCCAGCGCGCGCAGCCGCCCAATCAGCGCGGCCAGCGCCTCGTCGTCGGCCGCACCCCAGTCGCAGGCGCGGTCGGCGCGCAGCAGCACGGCGAGGTCGGCCATCAAATGCACCCGCTCGCGCAAGTGCGGCGGCATCGGCTCGGCCGCGATCCCGGTCAGCGCCGTGATCGCCTCGCCCCAGGCACCCAGGCCCATCAGCGCGTAGGCCTCGTTGGTGCGGTAGGTCAGCGTATAGCAGCCGGGGGCGCCGGCCAGGTCGGCCAGCGCGCAGGCCTGGCGCGCCTGGTGCAGCGCGCGATGCAGATCGCCGTCGATGAGTGCAGCGCGGGCCGCGATGTCGGCGGCGTCGGCGTGCCACAGCGGGGCCTCGGTCACGGCGGCCCGCGCCGTGACCCAGGCCGCGCCGGCCACGGCCGCCGCCGGGTCGGCGCGATACAGTGCCAGGCGCGCCCGCTTCAGCCGCACCACGGCTTGCAGCACGGGTAGCGACGAGGCCTCGGCCAGCGCCAGCGCTTGGTCCAGCAGACTGGCCACGGCCTGCACGCGGCCGAAGGACTCATGGTGCCAGGCGCTGGCGATGCGCCAGTGCACCCGCGCCGCCGGCGATGCGTCGGGCCGCGCATCGGCCACCGCGGCCCGCGCCTGGATCGCGCTGAACGGTCGGTCCAGCCCGTTGCGCTCGCACCATTCGGCCGCGGCGGTACACCAGGCCAGCGCGCTGTCGGCATCGGCGGACTGCAGCACGGCGTCGGCCTCCCCGTTCAAGGCCGACGCCATCCGGGCGTCGACTGCGCCAGCCAGCGCTGGCGGCAGGAGTGCGAAGCTGCGTGCAACGGCCAGCGCTGCCAGCCGGACCAGATCGGCCGCACCCGCCAGGCCTGCAGGCAGCGCCAATGCGCCGGCCGCGGCGACGCAGGCATGGTAGTCGCGTGCCTCCAGGTGGCAGCGCAGCAACTGCCGGGCGGCGGCATCGGCGGCGTCGCCCGCATCTCCCGGGTCGGCGCTTGCGGATTTGTGGGTCATCCGTGGGTTGTACGCCGGCGTCGGCGGCGCGCACAGTCGCAGTCACCCGTACCCTGGAGGAGCCGAGAATGCACGCCCTGTCCCGCATGACCTCCACCGCGCTGCTGCTAGCCGCGATGTGCAGCCCCGCCGGGGCCCAGACGGCCAGCGCAGTCGGCATCTACGAAATCCGTGGCTACCACAACGCAAGCGTGCCAGACGGGCCAAGCGATTCGGACGAGTTCGAAGACCGGGGACAGCGCGTCTTCAGCGACCCGCAGGCGCTCAATTTTGCCGGCGCCGCCTGTGCCGGCACCGGCTGCTCCGACGCTTCGGGCTACGTTCAGGCCGGCTTCGGCTGGATGCGGATGTACGGCGTCGTGAGGTCGGTGAGCGGCGCCAGCCCCACCATCGAATACTCGAACAACGGCCGCGCGGTGCTCGGCATCTTTTCGCAGTTCACCGACGAGCTGACGATCAGCGACCCGGCGCGCAACGGCACCCCAGGGTCGGTGTTCCTGTCCACGCTGCTCGACGGCGGCGTGTCGCCGGCACTCGACGTCTTCGGCCCATCCGAATTGGCCAACGGGTACGCGGAAGGATATTTCGGTGCCACCTTCCTGGACATGGTCTACCTCGAAGCCAATACGATCGACCTGCCGCCGACCCGGATCGACAACGCCGAGATCGGCGGTACCGTCAGCTTCATCTTCGGCCAGCCGTTCAGCATCACGGTGGCCGCCTCGAGCTGGATGCAGGCGAGCTCGGGTTCCTACGGCATCAACGCGGCGGTCGCAACCTTCGTCTCCGACTTCAGCCGCACGCTGACCTGGGGCGGCATGTCCGACCTGCTCGACGCCGACGGCAACCCGGTGGCCGACTACAGCGTCAGTTCGCTATCAGGCACCGACTACCGCTACGCCATCGTGCCGCCGCCGGTGCCGGAGCCGGCGACGCTGCTGCTGTGGCTGCTCGGCTTGTCGCTGCTCGCCGCCCGGCAGCGGTGGCTGCGCCGCCTCGGGTGAGACCTTTGCGCCAGCTGGGCCAACTGCTTTCAGGGCACCCGCCGATATAGCACGCCCCCTTTGCGCCACACTCGCGGCGAGCCATACGGTCGAGGAAGTACGCGCCAACCCCTTCCTGCACCTCGCGATGCACCTGACGATCAGCGA
>JACSRM010000174.1 GCA_014879745.1 Burkholderiaceae bacterium
TCGCCGCCGAAGGCGCCGCCGATCTCGGCGCCCGAGGTGCCGATGTTGACGTTGGCGATGCCGCAGTCGCTGCCCGCGGCCGACATGAAGGCCTCCGCTTCGCGGATGTCGGTCGTGAAGATCGCGCTCGACAGGCCCTGCGGCACGCCGTTGTGCAGCGCGATCGCTTCGTCCAGCGTCTCGTACTTCAGCACATAGAGGATCGGCGCGAAGGTCTCGTGGCAGACGACCGCGCTTTGCGCCGGCATCGTCACCAGCGCCGGCTCGGCGTACCAGGCCTCGGGCCATTCGGCGGCGAGCGCGCGCGCGCCGCCGCGCACCGTGCCGCCCTGCTCGCGCGCCGCGCCGAGCGCGCGCTGCATGGCGTCGAACGCCGCCTGGTCGATCAGCGGGCCGACCAGCGTGCCGTCGGCGAGCGGGTCGCCGATGCGCAGTTGCACGCGCACCTTGTCGAGCCGCGCGACGAGCGCGTCGTGAATCTTCGCGTGCGCGATCACGCGCCGCGTCGTCGTGCAGCGCTGGCCGGCGGTGCCCCAGGCGCCGAAGGCGATCGCGCGCACCGCGAGGTCGAGGTCGGCCCGGTCGCTGACGATGAGCGCGTTGTTGCCGCCGAGCTCGAGCAGGCAGCGGCCGAAGCGCGCCGCGACGCGCGGGCCGACGGCACGCCCCATGCGCGTCGAGCCGGTGGCGCTGACGAGCGCGACGCGTGCGTCATCGACGAGCGCCTCGCCGACCGCCGCGCCGCCAACGAGCACCTGCGAGAGGCCGTCGGGCGCGGCGTTGCCGTCCGCGCGGTAGGCGGCCTGCGCCTGTTCGAAGAGCGCCTGCGTCGCCAGGGCCGTGAGCGGCGTCTTCTCGCTCGGCTTCCAGACCACCGGGTCGCCGGCGACGAGCGCGAGCGCGGCGTTCCACGCCCACACCGCGACGGGGAAGTTGAATGCGCTGATGACGCCGACGACGCCCAGCGGCAGCCACTGCTCCATCATGCGGTGGCCGGGGCGTTCGCTCGCGATCGTCAGGCCGTGCAGCTGGCGCGACAGGCCGAGCGCGAAGTCGCAGATGTCGATCATCTCCTGCACCTCGCCTTGGCCCTCGCTCGCGATCTTGCCCGCCTCGAGCGAGACGAGCGCGGCGAGGTCGGCCTTGTGCGCGCGCAGCACGTCGCCGAAGCGGCGCACGAGCTCGCCGCGCTTGGGCGCGGGGACCAGGCGCCATTCGGCGAAGGCGGCCTGCGCGCGCGCGATCGCCGCCTGCACGTCGGCGCCCGTCGCCTCGACGACGCGGCCGGTGACGGCGCCGTCGACCGGCGAGCGCGCGACGAGCGTGCCGTCGGTGGTCAGGGCAGCGGCCACGCCCAGGCGTTGCAGCAGGTCGCGGGTCTGGTGGGCGGATGGGGTCATCGTGGCGTCTCCGGCAGTCGGTTCGGTGGGCGTTCGGTGGGCGCTGGGTTCGAAGGCCAGAGCTTACGCAATGCTCTCGACCTGGCGGCTTTGTTGATACGCCATGCCGAAGCGGTTGGCAAGGAAGTCGGGCAGCGCGACCTCCTCCTGGCGCACGAAGCCGCTTTGCGGCAGCTTGCCTTCGCGGAACAGGTCGAGCGCGGCGCAGATGCCGGCCGCGGTCGTGATCTGGATCGCCGACAGCGGCGCCGCGGCGTCGCGGTCGGCGAAGATCTTGCGCGCGAAGACTTCCTGCAGCAGCACGCCGTTCTTCATGCCGCTGACGGTGACGAAGACGAGCACGACGTCCTGCATCGTCGCCGGCATGCTCTTGCGCATGATGTCCTTGAGCAGTTCCTGGTCGCCGGCGAGCGCCAGGTCCTCGAGGAGGAACTTCATCAGGTTGCGGTGGCCCGGATAGCGCACCGTCTTGTAGTCGAGGTTGCGCACCTTGCCGGCCCAGGTCTCGCACAGCGTGCCGAGGCCGCCCGAGGTGTTGAACGCCTCGTACTCGGTGCCGTCGAGGCTGAAGTGCTCGAGCCCCTCGAGCGGCAGCGCCGAGATGAACTCGCCGCCGTGGATCGCCTCGCACGGGTGGCAATACTCGTTGACGAGGCCGTCGACCGACCAGGTCAGGTTGTACTTCAACTGGTTGGTCGGGAAGGCGGGCAGCGCGCCGACGCGCATCTGCACGTCGCGCACCTCGTCGAACTGGCGCGCGAGGTGGTGCGCGACGATGCCGATGAAGCCCGGCGCGAGGCCGCACTGCGGCATGAACGCGGTGCGCGCGCCCTGCGCCAGCTCCTTGATCGCCTTCGTCGCGGCGACGTCCTCGGTGAGGTCGAAGTAGTGGCAGCCGCACTCTCGGGCGAGCGTCGCCGCGGTGATCGCGAGCTGGTAGGGCAGCGCGTTGAGCACGGCGTCCTTGCCGCGCAGCTGCACCGCCAGCGCGGCGAGGTCGGCGCTGTCGACCTCGGCGGTCGCGATGCCCTCGGCGGCGAGCGCCGCGAGGTAGCGCGGGTTCTTGTCGATGACCGTCACCGCGTAGTCGCCGCATCCGTGCAGCAGGCGGGCGATGGTCTGGCCGATATGTCCGGCGCCGAGCAGGGCGATCTTCATGGGGCTCTCCGAGGGTTCGAATGGGGCGCGACCGGCGCGGCGCGCGATGAACAGAACTGTAGAGACAGTCGACGACGAAAGAAAGGATCGAAGCGACGTAAAATCTGCTTCATCTGACGAAACGGCATCGAATATCGTCGAATCGAAGCATGGAGCCTTCATGAGCTATACGCCCGACGCCCTCGACCGGCGCCTCATCGCGCTGCTCCAGGCCGATGCGCGCGCGCCGACGGCGACGCTCGCGCGCAAGCTCGGCGTCGCGCGCACGACGGTCGTCGCGCGCCTGGCGCGGCTCGAGACGAGCGGCGTCATCGTCGGCTATACGGTGCGCCTGGCGGCGACCGAGGGCGAGCAGGGCGTGCAGGCCTTCGTCAGCCTGGCGGTGAGCCCGAAGGCGGCGCGCGCGGTGATCGAGCGCCTGAGCCTGCTGCCCGAGCTGCGCCAGCTCGCCGCGGTGAGCGGCGAGTTCGACTATCTGGCCGTGCTGCGCGCGCCGGGCACGCAGCGCCTGGACGCGCTGCTCGACGAGATCGGCCAGATCGACGGCGTCGTGCGCACGACGACCTCGGTGCTGCTCGCGATGCGCATCGACCGCGTCGCGTGAGCGCGCCGGGTCGTCCGATGAAGTCTCAACTTCGGTAGGTCGGGTCGATGCGGTCGATCAGGCGCTGCAGCGCGTCGAACGAGTCCTGCCCCGCGCCGTAGCGCGCGTCGAACTGCAGCGAGTCGCGCACGCAGGCCTCGAGCACGGGCTGCGCGATCGGGCGTGGCCGGCCCATGGAAAGCGTTGCGAGCTGGACCTCGCAGGCGCGCTGCACGAGCCACATCAGCGCCAGACACTGCGGCAGCGTGCGCGCGATCGTCACCGGGCCGTGGTTGCGCAGCAGCAGCACCGGCTTGCCCGACGCGCTGGCGAGGATGCGCTCGCCCTCGTCGGCGTGCACCGTGATGCCCTCGAACTCGTGGTACGCGACCTTGCCGTAGAGCTGCGCGGCGTAGAAGTTGGTGTACGACAGGCCCTCGTCGAGGCAGCACACCGCCATCGTCGGCGTCGTGTGGATGTGCATCACGCAGTGCGCGTCGGCGATGCGCTCGTGGATCTTGCCGTGGAAGGTGAAGCCCGCCGGGTTGATCGGCCAGTCGCTCGCGCCGACGATATTGCCGCGCACGTCGACCTTGACCAGGTTGGACGCGCGCACCTCGCGGTAGTGCAGCCCGAACGGGTTGATCAGGAAGTGGGGCTCGGGCCCCGGCACGCGCAGCGAGATGTGGTTGTAGATCAGCTCGCCCCAGCCGAGGTGATCGACGATGCGGTAGGCCGCGGCGAGCTGCACGCGCGCGTCCCACTCCTCCTGGCTGAAGCGCTTCGGGCGCGGCCCGGCGGCGGCGACGATGGGGTCGTTCATGCGATGGCTTTCAGGTGCCGCAGAAGGTCCGGTACGCCGCGGTGACTGCCGCCGGCGCCGGCTCGGCGTAGGCGGCGTGCTCGGGCGTCTCGTCGTACGGGCGGCGCAGCGCGGCGAGCAGGCGCTCGAAGGGGCCGAGGTCGGCGTCGTCCGACGCCGCGGCGAGCGCCTCCTCGACGCGGTGGTTGCGTGCGATGAGCCATGGGCTCGCGCGGCGCATCAGCGCCGCCGCGCCCGGCCGCAGCGCCGGCCGCCAGCGCGCGAGCCAGGCGGCGAGCGGCGCCGGGTCGGCGAACAGATCGCGCAGCGGCGCCTCGTCGCCCGTCGCGGCGTCGGCGAGGCGGCGCCAGGCGAGCGTGAAGTCGGCCTGCTGCGCGTAGAGCAGCGCGAGCCAGTCCTGCGCCAGCGCGAGCGCCTCGTCGTCGGGCGTCGCGTCGGCGAGGCCGAGCTTGGCGCGCTGCCCGGCGCGCAGCGCCGCTTCGTGCCAGACGACGAAGGCCTCGATGATCTCCATCGCCGGCGCAGCGGCGCGCTCGACCGCCGCCGCGTCGTCGATGTCGCCCGCGAGCAGCGGCAGCAGCGCCTCGGCGAAGCGGGCGATATTCCAGCGCGCGATGCGCGCCTGGTTGCCGAAGGCGTAGCGCCCGCCGTGGTCGATGCTGCTGAACACCGCCGCCGGGTCGTAGGCCTCGACGAAGGCGCAGGGGCCGTAGTCGATCGTCTCGCCCGAGATCGTCATGTTGTCGGTATTCATCACGCCGTGGATGAAGCCGACGTTCATCCACTGCGCGACGAGTGCCGCCTGGCGCCGCGCGACCGCGCGCAGCAGGCCGATGTAGCGCTCTGGCGTGCCGATGAGGGCGGGATCGTGGCGCGCGATCGCGTAGTCGGCGAGCTGGCGCAGGCGGTCGAATTCGCGCCGCGCCGCGAAATACTCGAAGGTGCCGACGCGCAGGTGGCTCGCCGCGACGCGCGTCAGCACCGCGCCCGGCAGCGTGCGCTCGCGATAGACTGGCTCGCCGGTCGCGGCGACGGCGAGCGCGCGCGTCGTCTGGATGCCAAGCGCATGCATCGCCTCGCCGATCAGCACCTCGCGCAGCATCGGGCCGACCGCGGCCTTGCCGTCGCCGCCGCGCGAGAACGGCGTGCGCCCCGAGCCCTTGAACGCGATGTCGCGCCGCGCGCCGTGGCGGTCGAGCACCTCGCCGACGAGCAGCGCGCGGCCGTCGCCGAGCTGCGGCGAGAAGCCGCCGAACTGGTGCCCGGCATAGGCCTGCGCGATCGGCTCGGCGCCCGCCGGCAGCGCGTTGCCGGCGAAGATCGCCGCGCCGTCGGGCCCGCGCAGCGCGGCGGCGTCGAGCCCGAGTTCGGCGGCGAGCGCGTCGTTGAAATACAGCAACCGCGGCGCCGCGACGGCGGCCGGCTGCCAGGGCACGTACAGGCCGGGCAGCTCGCGGGCGTAGGTGTTGTCGAAGGCGATCGCGGCCATGGCCCGAAGTGTGCCGGGTCGGCGACAGCCTTGCACGCGGTCGGGCGATGCGCGCCAGCGGCCGGGCGAGCGCACCATGCCGCGGCAGGCCTCGTGATGATCTGCAAGGCCGCGTCGATTTCCGAGTGCGCAAGCTGCGCCGCAAGCCAGAAGCCGCGCCGGGCGGCGACTTTGCTGGTGCTTTACAAGGCCTTCATCGGGCAGACAAGCGGCGCATGCAAGATGGCGAAGATCGTCGACCACCCACGAGAGGAAGCATGACCAGTCCGGATACCCCCGCGCGCTACGGCACCGTCACCCGCTTTTTGCATTGGGGCATTGCGCTTTGCCTGGCCTGGATGTTCGGCACCGCCATCACCCATGTGTTGGCCGAGAAATCGGCGCTGGACGCCTTCTTCTGGCCCACCCACAAGCACTTCGGCAGCCTGTTGATGGTGCTGGTGTCGGTGCGCGTGATATGGGCGCTGCTCAATGCACGCCAGCGCCCGCCGGCGCTGAACCCGCTCGCGCGGCTCGGCCACCTGGCGATGTATGGGCTGATGTTCGCGATCCCGCTGATCGGCCTGCTGCGGCAGTTCGGGTCGGGCCGCGCCTTCGCACCGCTCGGGTTGCCGCTGTTTGCGGGTTTCGACGAGGGCGAGAAGATCGGCTGGATGGTCGATCTTGGCGGCCTGCTGCACGGCGAACTGGGCTGGGCGTTGCTGGCGCTCGTCTGCGGCCACGTCGCCATGGCGCTGTGGCATCGGCGCAGCCCGCAGTACGACGTGATGCCGCGCATGGCCGGCTGACGGCCCGCGCAGCCGTCGCGCGCCGCACGGCCTCATCCCGGATCCGCCTCAGGCCATCTGGCTGATCGTGCGCCGGAAGCGGCGCAGCGCGACGGCGAAGAACACGCCGCCGATCGCGGCCAGCCACAGCAGCTGCGGCCAGACGATTTCCAGCCCCGCGCCGCGGAACAGGATCGCCTGGCCGGCGATCGTGAAGTGCGTCGTCGGCGCCGCGAGCATGATGTTTTGCACGACGAGCGGCATGCTCTCGCGCGGCGTGCTGCCGCCCGAGAGCATCTGCAGCGGCAGCAGCACCAGCACCAGCAGCAGCGCGAACTGCGGCATCGAGCGCGTCATCGTCGCCATGAAGATGCCCATCGCCGTCGTCGCGAACAGGTGCAGCGCGGTCGTCAGCAGGAAGAGTGCGGTCGAGCCCTCGACCGGCACCCCGACCAGCCCCTTGACGACGAACTGCAGCGACGCCGTCACCGCCACCAGCACGACGAGGCCCATCGCCCACACCTTGGACAGCATGATCTCGGTCGGCGTCACCGGCATCGCCAGCAGGTGCTCGATCGTGCCGTGCTCGCGCTCGCGGATCAGCGCCGCGCCGCACAGCAGGATCGACACCATCGTCACGTGGTTGATGAGCTGCGTCATGGCGCCGAACCAGCCCTTGTCCAGCGTCGGGTTGAAGCGCGCGCGCAGCGCCAGCTCGACCGGTGCCGCCGTGCTGCCGCCGTGGCGTTGCACGAAGGCGATGATCTCGCCCTGCACGATCTGCTGGATCGAGCCGGCGCCGTTGAAAGCCTGCGACATGCGCGTCGCGTCGACGTTCAACTGCAGCGCCGGTGCGTGCCCGGCGAGCACGTCGCGCTGGAAGTTCACCGGGATCACGAGCGCGAAGGTATAGATGCCGGCGTCCATGCCGCGGTCGAGCTGCTGCAGGCCGATCATCGTCGGCGGCAGGAAGTGCGGCGGGTAGAAGGCGGCGGCGATGCGGTTGGACAGCGGCGAGGCATCCTCGTCGACGATCGCGATCGGCGCCCGGTTCAGCGTCTCGGGCATCGCGCGCGCTCCCGAATAGACCGAATAGCCGAACAGGAACACGATCAGCACCAGCATCGCCGGGTCGCGCCACAGCCCCCACAGCTCCTTGACGCCGAGGTACCAGATATTTCCGAGCGTGCGGCGCATCAGCGTTCCTGCTTCTTCAGCAGCGCGATCGACAGCAGCAGGATCACCGGCACCGCCAGCGCGAGCGCGCGCAGTGAGCCGCTCAGCTCGTCCCAACCCAGCGCCTTGTTGAAGACGCCGCGGCTGATGTCGATGAAGTGCGCGGTCGGGTAGACGCTGCCGATGGCGCGGCCCACGCCGTCCATCGAGGCGACCGGGTCGAGCAGGCCGGAATATTGCGTCGCCGGGATGATCGAGCCGATCATCGCGAGGAACATCGCCGCCACCTGGCTGCGCGTGAAGCTCGATGCCAGCATGCCGATGCCGGTGGCGCAGATCACGTACAGCAGCGCGCCAATCAGCAGCACGGTGAAGCTGCCGGTGACGGGCACGCCGAACATCGTCACCGACAGCAGCACCATCAGCACGAAGTTCAGCATTGCCAGGGCGACGTAGGGCAGCTGCTTGCCGAGCAGGAATTCGCTGCGCGTCACCGGCGTGGTGTAGAGGTTGAGGATCGAGCCCAGCTCCTTCTCGCGCACCACGGCCAGCGCGCCGAGCATCGCCGGGATCATCATCAGCAGGATCGGGATCACCGCCGGCACCATCGCCGGCAGGCTCTGCACGTCGGGGTTGTAGCGAAACCGCGTCTCGATACTCGCCGGGGCGACGGTCGCCGCGCTGCCGGTGCTGGCCAGCGCCCGCTCGGCGAGCCAGCCCTGGTGCATGCCCTGCACGTAGCCCGAGACGGTCTCTGCGCGCGACGGCATCGAGCCGTCGATCCAGGCGCCGATCTGCACCGGCGTGCCGCGCCCGATGTCGCGCCCGAAGCCGGGCGGGATCTCGAGCGCGAGCGCGAGTTCGCCGGCGCGCATGCGGTGGTCCAGATCGGCGCTGTCGGCCAGCGGCGGGCGCTCGATGAAGTAGCGCGAGCCCGACAGGTTGTCGATGTACTCGCGGCTGGCCGCGGTCTGGTCGCGGTCGAGCACCGCGAACGAGAGGTCTTCGACGTCCATGCTGATGCCGTAGCCCATCACGAACATCAGGATCAGCGAGCCGGCCAGCGCCAGGGTGAAGCGCACCGGGTCGCGCTTCAATTCCAGCGATTCGCGCCAGCTGTAGCTCGCCAGCCGCTGCAGGCTGAAGCGCGGCGGGCGCTTTGCCGCGACTGCCGTGGCTGCCGCCGGGGCGGGCGCGGCGGGGTCAGGCGCGGCGGCAGCGTCGGGCGCCGCAGCCGTGCCGCCGCCGGCCTCGACCAGATAGCCGATGAAGGCCTCCTCGAGGCTGGCTGCGCCGCGTTTTTTCACCAGCGCCGCCGGCGCATCGCTGTCGAGCACGCGCCCGGCGTGCATCATCGACATGCGGTCGCAGCGCTCGGCCTCGTTCATGAAGTGGGTCGAGATGAAGATCGTCACGCGGTCGCGCCGCGACAGTTCGGCGAGCAGCCGCCAGAAGGCGTCGCGCGCGACCGGATCGACGCCCGAGGTCGGCTCGTCGAGGATCAGCAGCTCGGGCTTGTGCACCATCGCGACCGCCAGCGACAGCCGCTGGCGCATCCCGAGCGGCAGGCTCTCGGGCAGGCTCGCGCGCACCTCGCCGAGGCTGAAGCGCTCGACCATCTCGTCGACCCGCGCGGCGATCTCGGCGTCGGGAACGTGAAAGAGCCGCGCGTGCAGCACCAGGTTTTGCTGCACCGTCAGCTCGCCGTACAGCGAGAAGGCCTGCGACATATAGCCGACGCGGCCGCGCGTCGCGATATTGCGCGCGTCCACCGGCTGGCCGAAGAGCATCGCCTGGCCTTCGCTCGCCTCGAGCAGGCCGGTGAGCATCTTCATCGTCGTCGACTTGCCGCAGCCGTTGCTGCCGAGAAAGCCGAAGATCTCGCCGCGCCGGATGCGCAGGCTGACGTGATCGACGGCGACGAAGTCGCCGAAGCGCATCGTCAGGCCCTCGGCCTCGATCGCGATCTCGTCGCCCGCCTGCAGCGGCGGGATCGTCACCGGCTCGTGGCCGCGCCGCTTCTCCTCGGGCAGCAAGCCGATGAAGGCGGCTTCGAGCGAATCGCTGCCGGTGCGCGCGAGCAGCTCGGCCGGGGTGCCGGTGGCGAGCACGCGGCCGGCGTCCATGCTGACGATCCAGTCGAAGCGCTGCGCCTCGTCCATGTAGGC
>JACSRM010000116.1 GCA_014879745.1 Burkholderiaceae bacterium
GGCCGAGCGGCGCGGCCAGTTCGAGATGAACTGCCAGCAGGTGACCTCGGACGTCGTCTCGCGCGAGACCTTGCAGCCGCTCGTGCAGACCTTCCGCTACAGCGGCCCGCAACGCGCCGAGTACACGATCGGCGTCGCGGGCTGCGGCAAACGCGTGCTCTACGTCGTGATCTGCCCCGACAACGGCTCGGGCTGCTTTGCTGGAGGAGCGCGCAATGACGTGCGCTGAAACCGCCGCCGCGAAACCGCTGCGCGCTGCGCTCGCCCTTGCCGCGCTGGCCGGCGTGCTCGCGCCGCCGGCGCACGCCGCGATGTCGGCCGAGGAACTCGCCAAACTGGCACAGAACCCGGTCGGCAACCTGATCAGCGTGCCGTTCCAGAACAACACCAACTTCAACGTCGGGCCGCTCGATGGGACGCAGAACATCCTGAACATCCAGCCGGTGATTCCGATTTCGGTCAACAGCGAGTGGAACATCATCACCCGCACGATCATCCCGATCGTCTCGATGCCGGCTTTCAGCCCGAGCACCGAGCGCGTCAACGGGCTGGGCGACATCCAGTTCACCGCCTTCCTGTCGCCGGCGCAGCCGGGCAAGTGGATCTGGGGCGCGGGCGCGGTGGCGCAACTGCCGACCAACACCGACGATGAGCTCGGCAACAAGAACTGGGGGCTCGGCCCGTCCTTCGTCGTGCTGCATCTCGACCACGGCAGCCCCTGGGTCTACGGCGTGCTCGTCAACAACATCTGGTCGCTGTCGGGCAGCGGCCAGGGCGGCAACTACAACAACGGCCTCGTGCAGCCGTTCCTGAACTACAACTTTCCACAAGGCTTCTACCTGACGAGCGCGCCGATCGCGACCGTCAACTGGCAGGCCGACGGCGAGAAGTGGACGGTGCCGATCGGCGGTGGCATCGGCAAGATCTTCCACCTCGGCAAGCTGCCGGTGAACACGCAGCTTTCGGCCTACTACAACGTCGTGCGGCCCGACGACGCGGCGGACTGGCAGCTGCGCGTGCAGGTGCAGTTCATGTTCCCGAAGTAGCCGCGGGGCATCGCGCTCCTCTGCGACACGGACCCCGATCGCATGGCTGCGCGGCGGCGCCGCTCGATCGCTCGTGCCGCCAACCGAAGCAATGGACGACTCATGATCAACAAGAGTGCCGCCGGCGCTTCGCTGTCGGGGCGTCAGGGTCAGGCATGGCCGCCCTTGCGCGCGTCTTTGTTCAACGAAAAGGAAATCACGATGAATCAATCGGTCAACGCGTCGCGCCGCAGACGGCACCTGGAAGCCGCCGGCGGTGCGCAGGACCTGAAGACGAGCCAATTCAATAGAAACGACACCATGTTGCAAAGAACGCGATCCGTCGCTTCTGGCCAGCGCGCCGTCGCTGCGCTCGCCTTCGTGGCCGCGGCGGTGCTCTGCGCTCCAGCCGTAGCGCAGACCGAGCCCGTCGGCGGCCAGCCGGCCCCCGGTGCCAAGGCCTCGGTGGCCGATCTGGAGGAACAGCGCATCTACCAGCGCGCCTTCGAGGCCGTGGTCTGGTCGCAGCCAGCGGTCAGCATCTACGGATCGAAGCGCGGGTTTGACGAACTCGGCATCGGCGACAACGTCATCGATGCGATGTCCAAGCCGCTGATGCCCCGGCATGAGTTCATGACGGCGAACAACAACACGCCCTACATCACGGCGACCACGGACCTGCGCAAGGGGCCGGTGGTGCTGGTCGTGCCGCCGGCCTCGGACAAGGGCGTGCTCTACGGCCAGATCGTCGATGCCTGGCAGGAGACCATTGCCGGCGTCGGCCCCTCGGGCGCCGACAAGGGCAAGGGTGGCAGCTACCTGCTGCTGCCGCCGGGTTACGCGGGCGAAGTGCCAGCCGGCTACATCGCCGTGCGCTCGCCCAGCTACCGCATCTATCTGGCCTTCCGTTCGGTCAGGCTGGCGGGCATGAGCGACGCCGATGCGCACGCCTATGCGCAGACCTTGAAGATGCACCCTCTGTCCGAACCGCCGCCGCCGAAGTCCGCGCAGTTCGCCGACTCCTGGGACAAGCCCTTCCATACGCTGCCGTACTACGACTTCCGCTACTTCCAGGATCTGCATGCCGCCTTGGTGGACGAGCCGGTGCGGCCGCGCGACAAGGCGATGATGGGCGTGCTGCACAGCCTGGGCATCGAGCCGGGCAAGCCCTTCGATCCGCCGCTGAAGTACAAGGCGGCGATGGAGCGCGGTGTGGTCGATGCCTACTTCTACATGCAGGGTCGGGTGTTCGAGAAGCAGTCGAAGAATCTCTTCTACCCGGACCGCCATTGGTCCTACTATTTCCTCACGGATGCGCAAGGCAGCGTGAACTTCGACATGCCCGACGCCCTCTGGTACACCCAACGCTCGGACATGTACCACGTGGGCATCTACTACGCGCCGAAGATTCCCGGCCTGGCGGACATCGCCGCGGCGTTCAAGGAAGGCCGCCCCATGCCGGCCACGGTCTACCTGTTCGCAGTGGCCGACAAGGATGGCAAGCCTCTGGAAGCCGGCGGGTCCTACAAGCTGCGCGTGCCGGCCGATATGCCGGTGAAGCAGTTCTGGTCGCTGATCGTCTACGACTACGCGACCTGGGCCTTCATCTACAGCCCGCAGCAGCGGGTCGGCTTGTCGTCCTACAACGTGGCGAAGATGAAGAAGAACGCCGACGGCAGCGTGGACATCTACTTTGGCCCCAAGGCGCCGGCCGGTCTGGAAGCCAACTGGATTCCGACGCAAGGCAAGAAGCCGGCGCCGTTCCTGCGCATCTACGGCGGCGACGAACGCTTCTGGTCCCGCAGCTTCACGATGCCCGACGTCGAGCGCGTGCAGTAGCACGGCGGGGTGCCATCCGGCGCCCCTTTAACCGGACAGTAGTGACCTCATGGAGAAAATGATGGAAAAGCACAAACGCGCAATCGTTTCCGGGTTTCTGTGCGGGGCGATCGCGATGCTGGCGCTTGCCGGCTGCGACAAGCCCGCCGAACCCGTCGCGCAGGCGCAAGCCCCCGTGGCCCAAACGGCGACGGCGGACGCGGCCGCCGGCACGTCGGCGCCCGATGCCGCGAAGCTCGGGACCATCGCCGAGGAAGGCTTCCTCTACGGCCTGCCCGTCGTGATGATCTACCAGATCATGTACGACTACGCGGTGGACAAGGACTCCGGCCAGTTCAAGGCGCCGTTCAACGAAATCAAGAACGAGACGCAGGTGTACACCTACAAGGACACCGCGATCGTCACGCCCAACAGCGACACGCCGTACTCGTGGCTGTGGATGGACCTGCGCACCGAGCCGATGGTGCTTTCGGTGCCGGCGGTGCCGAGGGACCGCTACTACGCGGTGCAACTCACCGACCTCAACTCGTTCAACTTCGGCTACATCGGCAGCCGCGCCACCGGCAGCGACGCCGGCGACTACATGGTCGTCGGTCCGGACTGGAAGGGCGAAAAGCCGGCCGGCATCAAGCAGGTGTTCCGGTCCAGCAGCCAGTTCGCGCTCGGGGTCTATCGCACCCAGCTCTTCAACCCGGACGACATGCCCAACGTGATCAAGGTGCAGGCGGGCTACAAGGTGCAACCGCTGTCGGCGTACCTCAAGCAGCCTGCTCCGCCTGCGGCTCCGGCGATCAATTTCCCGAAGATCGACAAGGCGTCAATGCGGTCCGACTTCTTCGATTACCTGGGCTTTGCGCTGCAGTTCGCGCCGCCGGGGCCGGAAGAGCTGGCGATCCGCGCCAGGCTCGCCAGCGTCGGCATCGGGCCCGGCAAGAAGGTCGGCCTCGAGTCCCTCCCCGCCTCGCAACGGGCCGCAATCGTCGCCGGGATGAAGGAAGGCGACGCGAAGATCAAGCAGTACCTCGAGTCCGGGGTGAAGCGTATCAACGGCTGGGGCGTGTTCTCGCCGTTCGGCGACCGTGCCTTCTACAACGGCGATTGGCTCAAGCGCGCGGCCGCTGGCGCCGCCGGCATCCTTGGCAACGACGGCGTCGAAGCCATGTATCCGTTCACCCGGAACCTGGCCAACGGCGAGGTGCTCGACGGCAGCCAGCACAAGTACACGCTGACCTTCGCCAAGGGCCAGTTGCCGCCGGTCAACGCGTTCTGGTCGATCACCATGTACGACGGCAAGACCCAACTGCTGATCGAGAACCCGATCAACCGCTACCTGGTCAACTCGCCCATGCTGCCGACGATGAAGAAGAACGCCGACGGCTCGCTCACGCTGTATATCCAGAAGGATTCGCCCGGCAAGGACAAGGAGTCGAACTGGCTGCCGGCACCCGGCGCGCCCATCTATCTGGTGATGCGCCTGTACTGGCCGAAGACCGAGCCGCCGTCGATCCTGCCCCCTGGCGAAGGGACCTGGAGCCCGCCCGCGCTGACGCAAGTGCAATGAAGGAGACCCTGATGGACAAGCACAAGCACGCCCTCGTGTCGGGTTTGCTGTGCGGAGCGCTGGTCTGCCTGTCGCCCGCTGCCTGGGCGGAGTCGCCGAAGATGAAGATGACCACGCCGATTCCGCCGCAGATCACCACGCCGGACGTGGTCGATTCGCGATTGGGCACGCTTCGCTTCTCGAACGGCATGCCCGACGCGGCGACGATCGACAAGGTCTACGACAACCTCGATTTCGCCCGTGCGGTGCAAACCTATCTGAACACGCTGCGCGGCGTCAGCATGTGGGCCGCCATGAAAGGGCCGCGGGACATCGGCGTGCCGGACAACACGCTGCTGACGATGGAGCAGATGATGGACTCCACCGGCATGTACCTGACGCCGAATACGGTCACGGCGACGACCTGGCTGAACCTCGATCTGACCGGCGGCCCGTTGGTGTTCGAGGTGCCGCCGCGCGTTCTCGGCCTGGTGGATGACGCCTGGTTCCGCTATGTCACCGACCTCGGATTTGTCGGCCCTGACAAGGGCAGGGGCGGCAAATACCTGTTCCTGCCTCCTGGCTACAAGGGCGAGGTTCCCGACGGCTATTTCGTCGTGCGTTCGCCGACCTACAAGCTGTGGGCGCCGATGCGCAACTTCGCGGTCGACGGCGATGTGAAGCCCGCGCTCGAGAGCCTGCGCGAGCATACGCGCATCTACCCCTTGAGCGAAGCCGGCAAGGCGCATGGCCCCGTCCCGAACAAGAACGGGTCGATGGTGCAGATCAACACCATCGCGCCGAACACCTATCAGTACTGGGAGTTCCTGAACGATCTCGTTCAGGCGGAGCCTGCCGGTGTGATCGGACCGGAGATCACCGGCCAGATGGCTTCGATAGGCATCGTCAAGGGCAAGCCCTTCCAGCCCGATGCGCGCATGAAGGCGATCCTCACCGAGGCGGTGGCCGTCGGCAATGCCACGGCCCGAGCGATTGCCTTTTCGCCGCGCGAGGAGGGCATCTACTTCTACGGCAAGGCAGGCTCGGGGTGGCACACCGGTTTCCTGGGCGGCTACGACTTCCTCGTGGACGGGGCGCGCCAACTCGACAGCCGTGTTCTTTTCTTCTATCAGGCGACCGGCATTACGCCGGCGATGGCCGCGAAGATGGTCGGCGCCGGTTCGCAGTACGCAGTGGCCGCCAAGGATTCGACCGGGCAGTGGCTCGATGGTGGCAAGACCTACAGACTCACGCTGCCGAAGGACATTCCGCAGAAGAATTTCTGGTCGGTCACCGTCTACGATTCACAGACCCGTTCCCTGTTGCAGACCGACCAGCGCTATCCGGCCATAGGCGCTGGCACGGGTTATCCCGCCATGGAAGGCGGCCAGCAGAAGGTCGCATTCAACGCGGATGGCTCTGTCGATCTTTATTTCGGCGCAGAACCACCGGCCGGCAAGGAAGGCAACTGGATCCAGACGGTACCGGGCAAGGGCTGGTTCGCGATGCTGCGGCTGTACAGCCCGCTCGAGCCATGGTTCGACAAGACCTGGCGTCCGGGCGATATCGAAGCAATCCGCTAGTCAACCCAAGTCAACCCTAGTCAACCCCAAGGGGAATCCATGTCACGAACCAAGAAGTCTCCCGTCTTTGCCCAGCGCGCCGGTGCGACGCTGGTTCTCGGTGCCTGCGCCGCACTGCTGACCATCCCGCAACCGGCGACGGCGCAGCCGGTGCCGCCTTCGATCACCACGCCCGACAGCGTCTCCACGCGCCTCGGGACGCTCGACTTCAAGGACGGCATGCCGGCTGCTGCGACCGCCGCCAAGGTCTACGACCAGATCGACTTCACGCACGCCTACGACGCCTTCGTCAACACGATGCAGGGCGTGAACTTCGAGGCGATCCGCCAGGGCTTTCATGCGGCCGGCGTCAAGGACAACGAGATCCTCGTCTTCTCGCACCTGATGGACGACAAGTCGCTCTTTCTCACCGCGAATGCCGACACCGTCTACTTCGTCGGCACGCTCGACCTGAGCAAGGGGCCGATGGTGCTCGAGACGCCGCCGAAGGCGCTCGGCACGCTGGACGACGCCTGGTGGCGCTGGGTCATCGACTTCGGCGTTCCGGGGCCGGACCGCGGCGAAGGCGGCAAGTACCTGATCGTGCCGCCCGGCTACGACGGCCCGCTGCCCGAGGGCGGCTTCTACGTCGCCCACGCGCGAACGAACAAGGTGCTGATCCTCGGCCGGATGTTCCTCGACAACAACGACCCGAAGCCGGCGGTCGACCTGATCCGCAAGTACACGAAGATCTATCCCTACGACGCCGGCGGCCAGGGCACGAGCATCGCGCAGTTCCTCGACGGCAAGGCAAAGCTGTCGCGCATCGAGCCGCCGCCGGCCACCGTGTTCCACGAAGGCAGCGGCAAGGTGATGAATACCGTTCCGCCGAACGACGCGAGCTTCTACACGATGCTGAACGACCTCGTCCAGCGCGAGCCGGCGACCGCGCTCGACCCCGAGCTGATGGGGCCGCTGGCGGCGATCGGCATCGTCAAGGGCAAGCCGTTCGCGCCCGATGCGCGGATGAAGAAGATCCTCGGCGAGGCGGTCGCGGTGGGCAATGCGGCGTCGCGCACGCTGCTGATGGCGCCGCGCGATCCATCCTGGTACTACTACCCGAACTCGGCGTGGAGCAACTTCCTGTTCCAAAGCGGCTACGAGTTCGAAACACCGATTCCGCAAATCACGCGCGAAGGCGCGAAGCCCTACCCCGCCACCGGCTACCGCCAGCTCGATGCGCGCAGCGCCTTCTTCTACGGCGTCACCGGCATCACGCCGGCGATGGCGATGCGCCTGCCCGGCGTCGGCTCGCAATACCTGTTCGCGATGCAGGATGCGAACAAGCAGTACTTCGACGGCGGCAAGACCTACCGCCTCGTGCTGCCCAAGGGCATCCCGTACCACAACTTCTGGTCGCTGACGCTGTACGACAACCAGACGCGCTCGATGCTGTCGACACCGCAGCGCTACCCGCGCGCCGGCAGCCAGAGCTATCCGTCGCCCGCGGCCGAAGCCAACGCCGACGGCTCGACGACTGTGTATATCGGCCCGCGGCAGCCCGACGGCGTGAAGCGCGGCAACTGGATCCAGACCATGCCCGACAAGGGCTGGTTCGCGATCCTGCGGCTGTACGGGCCGCTGGAGCCGTTCTTCACGAAGGAGTGGCGGCCGGGCGAGTTCGAGCCGGTGAAGTAGCCGAGCAACCCGTCCGCCGGCGGGCGATCACGATTGCCATCTGGTCGCGCGCCGGGGCGGTTGCCCGCTCGTCGGCGCACAACATGCGGCTTGCCGGTCCGCCCGAAGCATTGCACATTCGAGTCTTCCGACAGCGAAAGGACCAGTATGTCTACGAACAGCTTCGACTTCATCGTGGTGGGCGGCGGCTCCGCGGGCGCGGTGATCGCCGCGCGCTTGTCCGAGGATCCGGCGTGCCGGGTCGCGCTGATCGAGGCCGGCGCCCACCCGCCGCCGGTGGCGGCGATCCCTGCCGCCTGCCCGATGCTGCAGACGAACCCGGCGACCGACTGGATGTACACCGCCGACGCCGGCCGCTGCGGCCTCGGCCTCGAGGGCGGCCGCATGATGGTGCCGCGCGGCAAGATGCTCGGCGGCTCGTCGGGCCTCAACTACATGGCCTATGTGCGCGGCCATCCGGGCGACTTCGACGCCTGGGCCGCCGGCGGCGCGACCGGCTGGAGCTACGCCGAGGTGCTGCCCTACTTCATGAAGAGCGAGGGTCTGGCGGCAAGCAGCGACATCGCGATCGACGAGCCGGCGCACAGCACGCGCGGCCCGCTCGGCGTCTCGGTTCGGGCACCGGTGCTGGCGGGGGCGACCGAGTTCGTGCAGGCGGCGCAGGCGGCCGGCATCCCGCGCGGCGACTACAACGGCCGCGACCGCGGCGGTGCGCAAGGCGTCGCGTCGCTGTTCCAGACGACGACGCGCGCCGGCAAGCGCTCGAGCACGTATCAGGCCTTCCTCGAAGGCGATGTCGAGCAGCGGCCCAATCTGACGATCATCACCGACGCCCTCGCGACGCGCGTGCTGATGGAAGACGCGGCGAATGGCGGCAAGCTCGCCACCGGCGTCGAGTACCGCACCGCCGCGGGTGAGACGCGCGCCGCCTACGCGGCCAGGGAAGTGATCCTCTGCGCCGGCGCGATCGGCTCGCCGCAGGTCCTGATGCTGTCGGGCATCGGGCCGCGCGCCGAACTCGCGGCGGCGGGCGTTGCCTGCGTGGTCGACTCGCCGCACGTCGGCAAGCACCTGAAGGATCACCTGCACGTCGGCTTCATCTTCCCGGCGCCGGGCTCGGGCGTGTCGATGCTGCAGGTCGGCATCTCGTTCGGCCCGGATGCGCTGCGCGCGCCGGCCGGGCCGCTGCCCGCCGATCCGGCCGACGACGACAAGCTGCCGCCCGAGTTGCAGGGCCTGAAGGCGGAGGCCGTGCGCCGCATCACCGAATGGGCGACGACCGGCAGCGGACTCGTCTCGTCGTCGCTTTACGATGCGGCGGCGTGGTTCAACACCGGGCTCGGCGACGCGCATACGCACGATGCGCAGATCTCCGTCTTCGTCTGCGGCTACAACGACGACATCTGGAAGCGCTGCCTGCGCATCGATCCGAACGATCGTTTCGACGACGCGGCCAGACATCTCGCACCGGACGCGGAAAACCTGATCCTGCTCGCCAATCCGGTGCAGCCGCACAGCGAGGGCGAGGTCGTGCTCGCCGACGGCGACCCGACGCATCATCCGGTGATCCGCATGAACTACTTCGCGGACCCGCACGACATGAAGGTGATGCTCGCGGTGATGCGGCGCACGCTCGACATCGCGGCGCACTGGCCCAGGCCGCTCGGTGCGCAATTGCTGCCGCCGGCGCTGGTGAAGAAGCACGGCCATGTCGAAGGCGCGGCGCCGAGCGACGCGCTGCTCGAGGACCTGGCGCTGCACTACTCGATGACGGTCTATCACGCGACGAGCACCTGCCGCATCGGCGACGTCGTCGATGCGCGGCTGCGGGTCAACGGCGTCCAGCGGCTGCGCGTCGCCGACGCGAGCGT
>JACSRM010000002.1 GCA_014879745.1 Burkholderiaceae bacterium
GCAAGGCATCGCCCTCTTCCTCGTCGAACGCGGTGCGAAGGCGACGACGCGCGGCTATCCGACGCAGGACGGCGCGTGCGCGGCCGAACTCGCGCTCGACGCTGCGCCGGCGACCGAACTGCTGCCGGCCGGTGCCGCATTCGGCGCGCTCGAAGCGGCGATCGACCGCGGCATCGCGGCGGTCGCCGCCGAGGCGATCGGCGTGATGGACAAGCTCGTCGCGCTGACCGTCGAGTACCTCAACACGCGCAAGCAGTTCGGCGTTCCGATCGGCAGCTTCCAGGCGCTGCGCCACCGCATCGCCGACGTCAAGATCCAGCTCGAACTGGCGCGCTCGATGAGCTACTTCGCAAGCCTGAAGCTCGGCGACGAGCCGGCCTCGCGGCGGCGCGCGCTGTCGCAGGCCAAGGTGCAGCTCGGCAACTCGATGCGCTACGTCGGCCAGCAGTGCATCCAGCTGCACGGCGGCATCGGCATGACCGACGAGTACATCGCGAGCCACTACTTCAAGCGCTTGACGATGATCGAACTCGCCTACGGCGATACGCTGCACCACCTCGGCGAGGTGAGCGCGCGGATGCAGGATAGCGCGGGCGTCTTCGCCTAGGCCGATGACGAGCGGCGCGCTCACCGACGTCGCCGGCATCGCCGTCGGCCACTTCACCGACCCCCGCCGGCCGACCGGCTGCACCGTCGTGCTGTGCCCGGACGGTGCGGTGGCCGGCGTCGACGTGCGCGGCGCGGCCCCGGGCACGCGCGAGATCGCGCTGCTCTCGCCGGTCAACGCGGTCGAGAAGGTGCATGCCGTGCTGCTCGCCGGCGGCAGCGCGTTCGGCCTCGATGCCGCGGGCGGCGTGATGCGCTGGCTCGAGGAGCGGGAGATCGGCGTCGAGGTCGGCAAGACAGGTGCGGGCGAGCGGGCCGGCGCACCGATCCGCGTGCCCATCGTGCCGGCCGCGATCCTGTTCGACCTCTGGGTCGGCGATTCGCGCATCCGGCCCGATGCGGCGGCCGGCTACGCGGCGTGCGTCGCGGCCGGCACGACGCCGCCGGCCGAAGGCTCGGTCGGCGCCGGCGCGGGCGCGGCAGTCGGCAAGCTGTTCGGCATCGGGCGCGCGATGAAGGGCGGCATCGGCAGCGCGTCGCTGCGCGTCGGCGGCGCGACGGTCGCCGCGCTGGTCGCGGTGAATGCGATCGGCGACGTGATCGATCCGGCCACCGGCGCCGTCGTCGCCGGCGCACGAAGCGAGGACGGCAGCCGGCCGGTCGGCACGACGCAGTCGCTGCTGCGCGGCGATGCATCCCTGCCGATCCAGATCGGCGGCGCAACGACGATCGGCGTCATCGCGACCGACGCGAAGCTCACGAAGGCCGAGGCGACCAAGCTTGCGCAGATGGCGCACGACGGGCTCGCGCGCAGCATCGACCCGGTCCATACGATGGGCGACGGCGATACCTTGTTCTGCCTCGCCACCGGCCGTGGCGGCGCCAGGCCCGACCTGACGCTGCT
>JACSRM010000241.1 GCA_014879745.1 Burkholderiaceae bacterium
GCACTTGCGAGTGCAAAACGGCTCGATTCCCGGGAAAGCAACGGCGAGTTGAGAAAGACGGGCTAGCGCGCAGCAGACGGTTCGTTCAGCGTTTGCCGCGCAATCGATTCGCGGCGCTCGCCAGCAGGAGTGCCACGGCGCCGACGACGACGCCGACCAGTGCGTCGAGCACCATCGGCGCGAGCGCCTGCAGCAGCGCGCCCAGCGGCAGCGCGCCGGCCGCCGCGGCGAGCGCATCGATCGCGTGGTCCAGCCGCGGCACACCGTGGGTGAGGATGCCGCCGCCGACCAGGAACATCGCCAGCGTGCCGGCCACCGACAGCGCTTTCATCAGCCACGGCGCAGTGCGCAGGATGCCGCGGCCGAGCGCCCGCTTCGCGTCGCCCAGGGGTTGCGCCGGGTCGCTGCGCGACAGGTGCAGCCCGGCATCGTCGAGCTTGACGATGCCGGCGACGAAGCCGTAGACGCCGACCGTCATCAAGAGCGCGATGCCGACCAGCACCGCAACCCGCGTGCCGAACGCCGCGGTTGCCACCGTGCCGAGAGTGATCGCGATGATCTCGGCCGAGAGCACGAAGTCGGTGCGGATCGCTCCCTTGATCTTGTCTTTCTCGAGGACCGCCGGAACGTGCGTCGCGGCGGGGCGCTGACTCGAGGCGTCGTCGTGCGGCGCTGCGCCCGCCGCGTCGCGATGAAGATAGCGGTGGGCAAGCTTTTCCACCCCTTCGTAGCACAGGAAGGCGCCGCCGATCATCAGCAGCGGCGACACCGCCCACGGCGCGAATGCGCTGATCGCCAGCGCCAGCGGCACCAGGATCGCCTTGTTCCACAGCGATCCCTTGGCCACCGCCCACACCACCGGCAACTCGCGATCGGGGGACACGCCGGTGACTTGCTGGGCATTGAGCGCCAGGTCGTCGCCGAGCACGCCGGCAGTCTTCTTCGTCGCCGCCTTCGTGAGCAGCGCCACATCGTCGAGCACGCTCGCGATGTCGTCGATCAGCGCGAGCAGACTGGCGCCGGCCACCGTCAGGCGCCTCGAACGAATGCGGTGCGACCGATCCGGTCGTGCATCAACGTTGCACGTCGTGCGGCGTGAGCTGCGTCTGCCAGGCGGTCGTCGCGGTGGCCGGTCCGGCGTCGGGGCGATCGATTGCGCCATCGGCCGCCAGCACCGCCTGCGCCGCCGCGGTCTCGAGCAGATCGACCATCTCTGCGACTGCCGCCGCGTCGGGCGCATCGAGCCGCAGCCGGCAATAGAGCCGGCCGCGCAGCGTCATCAGCACGAAGGGCGGCGCGCTGGCCAGCACGCCGCGCGAAGCGGCAATCAAGCGCGCGGCGAGCGGGCCCTCGATCCAGGCCGCGGCGGCCTTGGCCGACAGCGCGACGGCACCGAACGCCTGCCTGAGCTCTTTCTCGGCCTTCGGCTGCACCTTGGGAAACATCGCGAGCCAGCGCATCTCCTCGGGCGCCGCATCGTCGATCCGGGTCTGCATCTGCGCCGTGTACTGCTCGAAGGCGCTGCGCTCGAGCTCCTGCATCAGCGGTCGCGACAGGACGAGCATATTCAGGTCCTGCGGCAGCCCGAGTTCCATGCGCAGCCGCAGTTCGGGGCCGTTCAGGTAGGCGCGCTGCGGCGGGCCCCATTCGAGCCGCCACGGCCCGGCGGCGAAGCGGCCCTCGACGATGAAGCCGGCGCCGTCGCGCGAGCGCTTGAACTGTGCGCCGCGCTGCGCCGCCCAGGCCGCCAGCGCGGGCCATTCGCCGCCTTCGTCGCCGGCTGCGAGCAAACGTTTCAGGGCATCGAACATGGGCAGGGGCTATCGTCTACAGTCCAAATCGGGGCGGCCGACCCAGCCCGCCGGAGAAGCGACGATGATCGAAGTGTATTCATGGGCCACGCCCAACGGTCACAAGGTGCACATCATGCTGGAGGAGTGTGCCCTGCCGTACCGCGTCATTCCGATCGATATCGGCGCCGGAGACCAGTTCGACCCCAAATTCCTCACGATCAGCCCGAATAACAAGATCCCGGCGATCGTCGATCCCGACGGACCGGACGGCAAGCCGATCTCGCTGTTCGAATCCGGCGCGATCCTGCTCTACCTCGCGGCGAAGGCCGGACGATTCCTGCCGGGCGATACGCGCGGCAAGTACGACGTGCTGCAGTGGCTGATGTTCCAGGTCGGCAGCATCGGGCCGATGCTCGGACAGGCGCATCACTTCCGCGTCTATGCGCCGCGAAAGATCGACTACGCGGTCGAGCGCTACACGAAGGAGGCGGCGCGCCTGTATGGCGTCATGGACCGCCGGCTCGCGAAGAGCCGCTATATCGCGGGGCCCGAGTACACGATTGCCGATATCGCGATCTTCCCCTGGCTGCGCTCGTGGAAGAACCAGGGCATAGCCTGGCGCGACCACCCGCACCTGAAGGGCTGGTTCGACGAGATCGGCGCCCGCCCCGCGGTGCAGCGCGGCGTCGAAGTGCTGGCCGACCGGCGCAAGCCCCTCGTCGACGACAAGGCACGCGAAACGCTGTTCGGCGAACGCCAGTTCGCGCGGCGCTGAGGTCAGCGCAGGCCGTCGTCACGTACTGGCGGTAACGCACGCAGCAGCGCCTGCGTGCCGAGCCCGAGGCCAGTCACGGTCGCCATCGCGGTCGCGAGAGGCGCATCGATGCGCCGCACGCGGCGCGACTCGACGAGCACGACGGTTCCCGCCGCCGGCGTCGGCGCACTCGGCACGAACACGGTGCACAGGCCGTCGTCGGTCGCACTCTCCTCGATCAGGAACGCGAGCATCGTCTGGTCGTCGAGCGCGACCCAGACCGGAACGACGTTGCGGTCGCCTTCGGTCTTGCCGGTCAGCCCGCCGGCGATGCTCTTGAGCAGCATGAATCCCGGCATCTTGCGCAAGACGAGGCGTTCGACCTTGCGATCCCACCAACGACCGAGCACCGAACGGCGAAACACGCCGAGCGCGAGCAAGCCCACCAGCAGCAGGACGACAAGCAGCAGTTCCGACAGCGCGATGCCGGCCAACGAGAGGTTCGGGAAATGCGCCGCAAGCGGCGCCGAGACCCTGGCCACGAAGCGATAGGCCTGCACCGCAACGAGCGCGAGCAGGACGACCGGCACCGCGAGCAGCGCTCCTTCGACGAGCAGATCGCGAAGCCGCTTCATCGTGCGCGGACCTTCGATGCGAACCGCTCTGCAGCGCCGCGCGGCGCGCGGCTCACGCCGGGGCCGTCACTCGGGTCGATCGCCATGCACATGGTCGCGTTCTCCGGCAAGCTGCGACGCGTCCGCAGCGGCGCGCGCAGGTGCGAGCCTAACGCGCGGCGCGCGCCGCGGCGAGGGCAGGAAACCCCCGTATCATCGCGCGACCGCCCGCAGCGGCGACCACCACCGAGGAGATTTCGAACCATGGACATGGCAAGCATCCAGGCCTTCCTGAGCACGACACTGACCGAGCTCGCGATCAAGGTCGCGGCGGCGATCGCGTTCTGGGTCATCGGCCGTTGGCTGATCGGTCGCGTCGTCGCCGTGATGGGCGCGGCGATGAAGCGCAACCACGTCGACCCGACGCTCACGAAGTACATGGGCTCGATCGTCGCCGTCGCGCTCAACATCGCGCTGGTCCTCGGCATCCTCGGCTACTTCGGCATCCAGACGACGTCGTTCGCCGCGATGCTGGCCGGCGCCGGCGTCGCGATCGGCGCCGCCTGGAGCGGCCTGCTCGGCAACTTCGCTTCGGGCGCCTTCATGCTGATCCTGCGCCCGTTCAAGGTCGGCGACTTCGTCAGCGCCGGCGGCGTGACCGGCACGGTGCACGAGCTGGGCCTGTTCGGCACGACGATCATCACGCCCGACAACGTGCACACGCTGATCGGCAACGGCAAGGTCTTCGGCGACGCGATCATGAACTACTCGCAGCTTCCCGAGCGCCGCGTCGAGCGCGTCGCGCAGCTCGCCGCGGGCGTCGACCCGCTGGACGCGATCGCGCGCCTGAAGGCTGCCGTCGCCAAGATCCCGAATATCTCGGCCACGATGCCGCCCGAGGTCAACCTGCTCGACATGAAGCTCGAAGGCCCGGTCATCGCGGTGCGGCCCTACACCCACACCGACCACTACTGGCAGGTCTACTTCGACACCAACGAGGCGATCGTTCGCGTCTGCACCGAGGCCGGCTGGCCGCGGCCGATGACGCCGCAGGTCAACCTGGTGATCAAGCAGTAGCGGCTCGGCCAAGCGATCAGCGCGCGCGGCGCTGCCTGGCGACGGACGCGCGCTGCACGTAGAAGCCGACCGCCGCCGAGGCGATCAGCGGCGCGCCCTTGGCGTCGACGACCGTCAGCGCGATCGTATGCAGGCCGTCGTCACTGCTGGCCGCCGCGTTCCAGTCCGCTTCGGTGATGCGCAGATCGGGGCTGCGAAAGCGCGTCTTCAGCACATTGCCGTCGAGGCTGACCTGGATGCGGTCGCTGCCGCGCAGCGCCGGCGACAGGCGCGCGCGAACGTCGAACGCGCCGGTATTGGAATGGATCGTGCCCTGTGCCTCGGGGGCGATGATCACCAGCTCGCGGTAGGCGGGCGCCGCGGGCGACGACGCCGGCTGTGCCTGCGGCGCGGGCGGCATCGCGATCACGTTCGGCGCCTGCAGCTGCACCGCCGACGCGCCAGCGGACGGCCTGTCGGTGAAAACCGGTCCGCTCTTGTCGCGGGTCTCGTAGACGGTCTGCGCCATCGCCGCCCCGGCAAGGGTGGCGATTGCGATGGCGGCGATCCAGCGACGGTTCATGAGGTGGTCCTCTTCGACGGTGCGGTAAAGATCGAGCCGGCAGGACAGCATCGATGCGCCCCACGGCACATTCTGCGCGAACGGCCGACCGACTGCCGGCCGGCGCTCGTGCGGAGCGGCGACGACGACACCCACCGTGCCACTGCCGGCCGGGCGGCGCCCGCGCAGAGTCGCGGCGCATCGAGCGCCACCCGCGGCGTCAAAGCTGCGTCGATGTCGCCCCGACCCGCACCACCAGCGCACCGCGCGCCCAGGGGAACTTCTCGCGCACCGCGTCGAGATACTCGCCGGTGGTGACGATCTCGCCCGTGCCGTCGATCACGCATCCCTGGCCCGGGCTGCGCGTGCCCTGCACCTTGTGCGACGCGACCATCAGCTGGATGCGGCTGTCGGCGCGCAGGTTCTGCTCGGTGCGCTGGAAGCGGCCGACCGGAAAGACCACCACCTCGCCGGGGTCGAGGATGCGCATGTAGTTGCCCCAATGCCCGGACAGGTGCGGGCCATCGGGACCGCGCGTCACAAAGGTCACATACTCGGTGGCATCGCACACTTCGCGGCACACCCCTTCGATCCGGGCCATCAAGTCGCTCCTTGCAAAGAGCGAAACCTTAGCCTGCTAGGCGCTCGCGGGGTCTGATCTGGGTCAGACCGTCAGAGGGGCCTCGGCCTGCATGTGACGCCCCAGATCGGTCCTCTGTGAATCTGCTCCTCCCCGTATCCGACAACGAAGAACGGCGCAAGGGCCTTCGCGCCCCGTGTTCTCTTCCTACCCACACATGTACCTATCTCGAAGGACGGAGTTCTTCACGGCATAGGCGCGCTTTCAGCCGCGCAACCGCCGAGCGTAGGCATCGGGCGACGGGCCGCTAGCCGATCATTCAGGGCCTCGAGATCCCCCTACCCGCTACGCCGTTGCGACAACCGTAGCGGTGGGCCACGCTCGTCTTGGCTCGACGTCCGAGGCCACGGTTGGCGGCATGCGCCAGCACCCTGTTCGCACGGTCCGGCAGGCGGGGTATGCTCGCCCGATTCGAGCAGCCACGCTCGCACTGGTCGCCCAGATGCCGGTCGAAGTCACCATCGTTTCCGCGCTCCTGGTGGGTCTGCTGGGCTCGACCCACTGTCTGGGCATGTGCGGCGGGATCGTGGGCAGCTTGTCGCTCGCCACGCCGAAAGGCAGGCCATGGGGATGGCAAGGGCTGCAGTTGTTGGCCTTCAACCTGGGTCGCATCAGCAGTTATGCGATAGCCGGGGCGCTCTTCGGCTGGCTGAGCGCGCACGCGTTCGATGCCTTGCCCGCGCCGACTGCACGCCTCGCCGCGCAATGGCTGTCGGCCGGCTTCATGATCGCCTTGGGCCTGTACCTGACCGGCTGGTGGACCGGACTTGGCGCGCTCGAGCGCATCGGCGCCAAACTGTGGCGGTATATCGCTCCGGTCGGACGACGCATGCTGCCGGTGCGCCACCCGGCCCAGGCCTGGCTGTTCGGCATGGTGTGGGGCTGGCTGCCTTGCGGACTGGTCTACGCATCGCTTGCCTGGTCGCTGAGCTCCGGCGACCCCGGCAGCGGCGCGCTCCTGATGGCCGCCTTCGGCGCCGGCACGCTGCCGATGATGCTCGCCTCGGGCGGGCTGGCGCGCAGATTGGGAACGGTCGTGCGCGCCAACGGCGTGCGCCGAGCCTCGGGACTGCTGGTGCTGGCCGTCGGCGTGTATTCGCTGATTCCCGCGGGCGCTGCCCACCACGGCCATCAGCACAGCGGCGCCGCGTCGGCGCTGACCGCGTTGCCGGCCACACGATGATGTTGATCGACGGCTCGACGTTCTGGCTCGGTGTCGTCGCACTGTCTGGCGCATTGGTGGCAGCGACGATCGTTCTCGTACTGTCTCAGGCACGGCTTCGCGAGGCCGTGCAACGCGTGAGCGAGCAGGAGTCGCAGCAGGTCGGGATGTCGAACCGGCTGCGCGAGAACGAGTACCGGCTGCGCGCGATCATCGAGTCCGAGCCCGAGTGCATGAAGCTCCAGGCTGCCAACGGCACCGTCCTCGAGATCAATCCGGCCGGCCTCGCGCTGCTGCAGGCCGACTGCCCTGGCGACGTCATCGGCAAGCCGATCTACCTGCTTGTCGCCAGTGAGTACCGCGACGCCTACCGCGAGAATGTGCGCCTGGTCTTCGAGGGCGAGTCTGTCGTCTACGAGTTCAGGCTCGTCACGCTCAAGGGGCGCAGCCGATGGATGGAGACGCACGCCGCGCCGTTGCGCGACGCGCACGGCGCGATCTATGCCATGCTCGCGATAACAAGGGACATCACCGACCGCAAGCTGGCCGAAGAGCGCGCACGCCACCACCAGAACGAGCTGGCGCGGGTGGCGCGCCTGTCGACCATGGGCGAGATGGCGACTGCGCTGGCGCACGAGTTGAACCAGCCGCTGTCAGCGATCGCCAACTACGCGCACGGCTGTACACGCCGTGTGCGCGCCGGCATCGCCACGCTTGACGAACTCGAGGAACCGCTCGATGCGATCGGCGAGCAGGCTGAACGCGCCGGCGCGGTGATCCGCCACATTCGCGATTTCGTCCGACGGCGCGAGATCGCGCTCGAAGCCGTCGACATCAACCAGGTCGTACGCAGCGTCGCGCAGTTCGCAGAGATCGAAGCCCGGCAATACGAGACGTCGATCCGGCTCGACCTGGCACACGGCCTGCCGGCTGTGCTGGCCGATCCGATCATGATCGAGCAGGTGATCGCCAATCTGGTGCGCAACGCCATCGACGCGATGGTCGATGCGAACTCGCCCCGGCGCGAGATCTCGGTGCGCACGCTGCCGACGAGCCGCGCTGCGGTCGAAGTCGAGGTCAGCGATACCGGGCCGGGAATCGACGCGGCATTCGCCGACCAGGTTTTCACCCCCTTCTTCAGCACCAAGCACGAAGGTGTCGGCATGGGGCTGTCGATCAGCCGCTCGATCATCGAGTCGCACGGCGGCAGCATCGGCATCGACTCGCGCCCGGGCGGTGGCGCGAAGTTGCGCTTCTCGCTCCCGGTGGCTGTTTCGGAGAGGCACCGCGTTGGACAACCCTACGGTCTTCATCGTTGACGACGATCAGGCGGTCGTACGCAGCCTGCGCTGGCTGATCGAGACCGTGCGCCTGCGCGTGCAGACCTTCGCGTCGGCACAGGAGTTCGACGACCGCTTCGACCCTGCGGCATCCGGCTGCGTACTGCTCGACGTGCGGATGCCGGGCATGAGCGGTCTGGAATTGCAGCAGCGCCTGGCCGCGCGAGGCCGCTATCACCTGCCGCTGATCTTCATCACCGGGCACGGCGACGTTCAAATGGCGGTGCGCGCGGTACAGGCCGGTGCCTTCGACTTCATCGAGAAGCCGTTCAACGACCAGGACCTGCTCGATCGAATCCAGCGCGCCATCGCGCACGACGCGCGCCAGCGCGAGCGCGAGCACGAGCGCCAGCAGTTGCGGGACAGGTTCGCGACGCTGACGGCGCGCGAACGCGAGGTGCTCGATCTGGTGGTGCAGGGTCAGTCGAACAAGGCGGTCGCCAACGCGCTCGGCCTGAGCGCGAAAACTGTCGAGTTCCACCGCGCCAAGCTCGTCGAGAAGTTGCAGGCACGTTCGGTGGCCGACCTCGTCAAGCTGGCAATGGCCCTCGCCGGCGACGGCTGATCGCCGTCACGCCACTGCGTAGTGATCGACGAGCAGCGCGGCGAACAGCAGCGACAGGTAGGCGATCGAGAACCGGAACGTCTGCCGCGCCACAGCGTCGCTGTCGCTGCGCAACATGCGCACGGCGAGTACGACGAACCTCGCGTCGAGCGCAACGACCACCGCGAGGTAGAGCCACCCACTCATGCCGACCAGCACCGGCAGCAGCGAGACGAATGCCAGGGCCAACGTGTAGCCGACGATGCTGCGCTGCGTAAAGCGCCGCCCGCGCACCACCGGCAGCATCGGAAACCCGGCCGCGGCGTACTCGCGCGTGCGGTACAGCGCGAGCGACCAGAAGTGCGGCGGCGTCCAGACGAAGATGATCAGGAACAGCAGCCAGGCCTCGATAGGCGCCTCGCCGGTAACGGCCGCCCAGCCAAGCACAGGCGGCATCGCCCCGGCGGCGCCGCCGATGACGATGTTCTGCGGCGTGCGCGGCTTGAGCAGCACGGTGTAGACGACCACATAGCCCGCGAAGGTGGCGAGCGTCAGCCACATCGTGAACGCGTTCGTTCCGTCGAGCAGCAGCAGCAAGCCCACGCCGCCGGCGAGCCCGGCCACGACCAGCGTCTCGCCGGCGCCGACCGCGCCGCGCGGCAGCGGACGCGAACGTGTGCGCGCCATCAGCTCGTCGCGCCGGCGCTCGATCAGGCAGTTGAACGCCGCGGCCGCGCCGGCAACGAGCGCGATGCCCAAGGTCCCCGCTGCGAGCGCCGACAGCGCCACGCCGTCCGGCGTCGCGAGGAACATGCCGATCACGGCGCAGAACACGATCAGCGACAGCACGCGCGGCTTGGCAAGCGCAAGCTAGCTGCCCAGACGGTTGCCGGCTGCGATCACGCTCGAACGGACAACAATGTTCATCGTCCCTCCCGCCGCAGATGCCACATCGACCCGCGCACGACTCTAGGAGCCTGTCGGGCTTTGGGTTGGGCCCGCGCCGGGGCGAGTCGCGGTGCCAGCCTAGGCGTCGG
>JACSRM010000001.1 GCA_014879745.1 Burkholderiaceae bacterium
GCGCGTCGTGCGGCTCGGGCCGCGTGGCCCGAGCAAGCGGCGCAACACCCGCCAGCGCCCTCGGATACCTCGGCCCTTCGGGTTGCCCCTCGCAATGCGCGCATACCGCGTTGCGCCGCTTGCCCAGGCGGCGAGCCTGGGCTGCACGCCGCGCCTTGTCTGCGCGCATTGTGAGGGGCAACGTGGGTGCATTCATTCGGGAAACACCCTCTCAGTGCACGTCGATCGGGTAGGTGCCAAGCAGCTTGAAGAAAGCGCAGACGCTGCGCAGACCTTGCAGCGCGGCGGCCACGTGCGGCTCGTCGGGGTGGCCCTGGATGTCGATGTAGAAGTAATACTCCCACTGGCCGGAGCGCGCCGGACGGGATTCGAAACGGCTCATCGAGACACCGTGCTGCTTGAGCGGGACGAGCATGTCGTGCACCGCGCCGGGGCGGTTGGGCACCGAGACGACGAGGCTCGTGCAGTCGTGGCCGCAGGCCGACGGCCGCGGCTGGCGGTCCGGGTGGGCGAGGATCGCGAAGCGCGTCCGGTTGTGCGCATCGTCCTGGATCGCGGGCGCGACGACGTGCAGCCCGAACTCGGCTCCGGCGCGCTCGCTCGCGATCGCCGCCAGCGTCGCGTCGCCCGCCGCGATGCGCGCGCCTTCGGCATTGCTCGCGACCGGCCGGCGCTCGGCGTGCGGCAGGTGGTTGGCAAGCCAGGCGTGGCACTGGGCGAGCGCCTGCGGGTGGGCGCAGACGGCGGCGATGCCTTCGAGCGCATTCTCGCGCCGCAGCAGGTTGTGCCGCACGACGAGGCTGGTCTCGCCGATGATGATGAGCGGCGTCGTCAGGAACAGGTCGAGCGAGCGCGCGACGACGCCCTCGGTCGAATTCTCGACCGGCACGACGCCGAAATCGGCCGCGCCGGCGAGCGTCGTGTGCAGCACCTCGTCGAAATTGGCGCACGGCAGCCGAACGATCGACGAGCCGAAATAGCCGAGCGCCGCCTCTTCGCTGAACGTGCCCGCCGGGCCGAGATAGGCGACGCGGGCCGGCGTCTCGAGCGCGCGGCAGGCCGACATCACCTCGCGCCAGATCGGCGCGACGCTGTCGCCGCGCAGCGGCCCGGGGTTGGCACGCTTGAGGCCGTCGATCACCTGCGCCTCGCGTTCCGGCCGGAAGACGACCGATCCCTCGGCCTTCTTCAGTGCGCCGACCGCGAGCGCGAGCGCGGCGCGCTCGTTGAGCAGCGCGAGCAGCTTCAGATCGAGCGCGTCGATGCCCGCCCGCAGTGATTGCAGCGTCGGACCGGCGGCGTCGGACGGATCGGCCATCAATGCCTCGACAGCGCGCCGCGAGCGCCTACTTGCGCGGTTTGGCGGCCGATGCGGCGGGCCGCGCCGGGCCGGAAGCGGCCGCGCTAGGCTCGGGGACGCCGAGCAGCGTGCGAAGGCGGGTCTGCAAGCCCTGCAGCTTCGGATCGAGCAGCGGCGCCGCTTCGGTCGTCAGCTTCTGCGCGAAG
>JACSRM010000494.1 GCA_014879745.1 Burkholderiaceae bacterium
CACGCGGCCCGAGCCGCACGACGCGCCTACGCCAGCGCCCTCGGCTGCCCCGGCGCGGGCGCATTGATTTGGGTAACACCCTCTGAGAGCACCCTCTGTCTGCCGCTCGCCGGACTGTTCCCAACGCGTGAGCGCCGTTGGCCGATGCGGCAGACACGATGGCCACGGACTTGCGCATCCGTCGCCTTCGCCGACACGCGCCGCCCACGGTACCGTTTCAGGTATCGTGGGACGTGCTCGGCGCGGTGGAGCAACGGGTACCCGAAACATGAACTTGTCGCGCGCGCACGTCCCAGCCAGCAGATGGCCGAGCGTGGGGCCGTCGCGGGCCGAGTCGTTTTGAACCTCAAGGCGTCAGGTGACCCCCGCGCTGCACGTTCAACTCGCCGCCGTGAGCGATGCCGCCACCATCGCGGCGTTGTCGCGGCGCCTGATCGAGCACGGGCTGCCTTGGTCCTGGCGACCCGAGCGGGTCGCGCGTGCGATTGCCGCACCGAATACGAATGTCGCGATCGTACGTGGGCTGGACGGCCTGGTTGGCTTCGGCATCATGGAATACTGGGACGAAGACGCCCACCTCGTCTTGTTCGCGGTTCATCCCGCACGCCATCGCCAGGGGATTGGCAGCGCGATCCTGACCTGGCTCGAAGCGAGCGCAGTTGCCGCCGGGTCGAAGCGAATTCGCCTCGAGGCCCGCCGCGACAACGTTGCCGCTCGAAACTTCTACAACGACCACGGTTACCACGAGATCCGCCTCGAGCGGCGCATGTACAGCGGCTCGCTGGACGGCGTCAAGCTCGAGAAGTGGCTGCGCCCGCAAGGCGGCGACCGCTGAGGCGCGCTTCGGAGCGAAATCGTGGCGGCCAGCCTGTTGCAGGCGGGCCCGCGCGCCGCGCCCGCCGATGCGCGTTCAGCGCCTGCGCGATCCGCCCAGCAGCGAGCCGAGGACGCCGCGCACGAGTTCGCGCCCGACCGACGAGCCGATGCTGCGCATCGCCGAGCGCGCGGCCGATTCGGCCAGGCCCTCTTGCTTGCCGCCGCGCGGCCCGGTGGTGCCGAACAGCACGCCTTTGAGTTCGTCGAGCATGCCGCCGGCACCGCCCGCCGCACCTCCGGCTGCCCCTCCCGACGCCTCTCCCGGCGCGGCGATCGGCCCGCCGCCGGCCGCCGGGCCGCGCGCCGCGCCGGCGGGGGCGCTGCCGGCACCCGCCGCGGCGCGGCTCTGCAGCATCTCGAATGCCGATTCGCGGTCGACCGTCTTCTCGTAGACGCCGGCGACGAGCGAATTCGCGATCAGCGCCTGGCGCTGCTCGGCGCTGATCGGGCCGATCTGGCTGCCGGGCAGGAGCACGAAGGCGCGCTCGGTCGGGCTCGGGCGCCCCTTCGCGTCGAGGAAGCTGACCAGCGCCTCGCCGACCGCAAGCTCGGTGATCGCGGCGCCGATATCGAGCCCCGCATTCGGCCGCATCGTCTCGGCGGCCGACTTGACCGCCTTCTGGTCACGCGGCGTGAATGCGCGCAGCGCGTGCTGCACGCGGTTGCCGAGCTGGCCGAGCACGACGTCGGGGATGTCGAGCGGGTTCTGCGTCACGAAATAGACGCCGACGCCCTTGGACCGTACGAGGCGCACGACGAGCTCGATGCGCTCGACGAGCGCCGCCGGTGCGTCCTTGAACAGCAGGTGTGCCTCGTCGAAGAAGAAGACGAGCTTGGGCTTGTCGAGATCGCCGACCTCGGGCAGGCTCTCGAACAGCTCGGAGAGCATCCACAGCAGGAAGGTCGCGTAAAGGCGCGGCGCGGCGAGCAGCTTGTCGGCGGCGAGGATATTGATCAATCCCTTGCCGTCGCTGGTCTGCATGAAATCGGCGATGTCGAGCATCGGCTCGCCGAAGAATCTGTCGCCGCCCTGTTCCTCGATCTGCAGCAGCCCGCGCTGGATCGCGCCGATGCTCGCGGAGCTCACGTTGCCGTAGGCGGTCTTGATCCGGGCCGCGTTGTCGCCGACGTACTGCAGCATCGCGCGCAGGTCCTTCAGGTCGAGCAGCAGCAGGCCGTTGTCGTCGGCCACCTTGAAGGCGAGCTGCAGCACGCCCTGCTGCGTCTCGTTGAGCGCGAGCATGCGCGCCAGCAGCAGCGGGCCGAGGTCGCTCACCGTCGCGCGCACCGGGTGGCCCTGCTCGCCGAAGACATCCCACAGCGTCGTCGGGCAGGCGACGCTTTGCGGCGGCTCGATGCCGCGCTCCTTCAGCACCGCGGCGAGCTTGGGCGCGATCGTTCCGGCCTGGCTGATGCCGGTCAGGTCGCCCTTCACGTCGGCCATGAAGACCGGGATGCCGCGCAGCGAAAAGCCCTCGGCGAGGGTCTGCAGCGTGATCGTCTTGCCGGTGCCGGTGGCGCCGGTGATCAGCCCGTGGCGGTTGGCCAACGGCGGCAGCAGCAGGCATTCGATGGTTTCGCGCTGGGCGACGAGGATGGGTTCGGGCATCGCGAAAGCCTTGGGTCGGAAACGTAAAATTGCAGTCTATCGAGAAATCGCGTGCCGGCGCCGGCCGCGCACCCAGGAGCAGCATCGAATCATGGCGGGACATTCCAAGTGGGCCAATATTCAGCACCGCAAGGGCCGCCAGGACGAGAAGCGGGGCCGGATCTGGACCCGCATCATCCGCGAGATCGTCGTCGCGGCGCGCCAGGGCGGCGGTGATCTGGGCATGAATCCGCGCCTGCGCCTGGCGGTCGACAAGGCGAAGGCGGCGAATATGCCGGCCGATACGATCAAGAAGAATATCGACAAGGCGACCGGCGCCCTCGAGGGCGTCAACTACGAGGAGATCCGCTACGAGGGCTACGGCATCGGCGGCGCGGCGGTGATCGTCGACTGCATGACCGACAACCGGGTGCGCACCGTCGCCGAGGTGCGCCATGCGTTCAGCAAATACGGCGGCAACCTCGGCACCGAGGGGTCGGTCGCATTCCAGTTCAAGCACTGCGGGCAGTTCGTCTTCGCGCCCGGCACGAGCGAGGACAAGGTGATGGAAGCCGCGCTCGAAGCCGGCGCCGAGGATGTGCTGACCGACGCCGACGGCGCGATCGAGGTGCTTTGCGCGGCGGACGATTTCGAGGCGGTGAAGGCGGCGCTCGAGGCGGCTGGCCTCGCGCCCGATCTCGCCGAAGTGACGATGCGGCCGGAGAATCCGATCGCGCTCTCGGGCGAGGATGCGGCGCGGATGCAAAAGCTGATCGACGTCCTCGAGGATCTGGACGACGCGCAAGAGGTCTATCACAGCGCCGAGCTCGAAGAATGAAGGTTCTCGTCATCGGCGGCGGCGGGCGCGAGCATGCGCTGGCCTGGCGGCTTGCGGCGTCGCCGCGCGTGCAGCGCGTCTTCGTCGCTCCCGGCAACGGCGGCACGGCGCGCGACGCGCGGCTGCACAACGTGCAGATCACCGAGCTGGAGGCGCTCGCCGATTTCGCGCAGGCCGAGAAGGTCGCGCTCACCGTCGTCGGCCCCGAGGCGCCGCTCGCCGCCGGCGTCGTCGACGCGTTCCGCGCCCGCGGCCTGCGCATCTTCGGCCCGACGCGCGCCGCCGCGCAGCTCGAAAGCTCGAAGGCGTTCGCGAAGGAGTTCATGCGGCGCCACGCGATCCCGACCGCGCGCCACGCGACCTTCACCGACGCCGCGCAGGCGCGCGCGTATGTCGAACAGCAGGGTGTGCCGATCGTCGTCAAGGCCGATGGCCTGGCGGCGGGCAAGGGCGTCGTCGTCGCGCAGACCGTGGACGAGGCGCATGCGGCGATCGATGCGATGCTGCCGGCAGGCACCGGCGGCGGCGCGCGCGTCGTGATCGAGGAATGCCTTGCCGGCGAGGAGGCGAGCTTCATCGTGCTGTGCGACGGCCAGCACGTGCTGCCGCTGGCGTCGAGCCAGGACCACAAGCGGCTGCAAGACGGCGACGCCGGGCCGAATACCGGCGGCATGGGCGCGTATTCGCCGGCGCCGGTCGTCACGCCCAACGTGCACGCGAAGGCGATGCACGAGATCATCCTGCCGACCGTCGCCGGCATGGCGCGCGACGGCATGCCGTTCACCGGCTTCCTCTACGCCGGGCTGATGATCGATGCGAAGGGTGCGGTGCGAACGCTCGAGTTCAACGCCCGGCTCGGCGACCCGGAGGCGCAGCCGATCCTGATGCGCCTGAAGAGCGATCTGTTCGACGTGCTGATGCATGCGACCGACGCCACGCTGGGCGGCGTCGAACTGCAGTGGGACCGCCGCACCGCGCTCGGCGTCGTGATGGCGGCCGCCGGCTATCCGCAAGCGCCGCGCACCGGCGACGCGATCGACGGCCTGCCCGCCGACAGCGAAGAGCTGATGGTGTTTCACGCCGGCACCGTGCAGCGCGACGGCAAGACGTTGACGGCGGGCGGACGCGTGCTGTGCGTCACCGCGCTCGGCGACTCGGTAAAGCTCGCCCAGCAGCGCGCCTACGACGCGCTCGCCGGCATCCATTTCGACGGCGCGCAGCACCGGCGCGACATCGGCCAGCGGGCGATCAAACATTGAACACGGCGGTGAACGTCGAGGCGGTTCGCGCCTACCTGCTCGGGTTGCAGGCGAGCATCGTCGCTGCGCTGGAGGCGGCCGACGGCAAAGCCTTCCTGCGCGACGCGTGGACGCGCGACCCGGGCGACAGGCTTGCCGGCGACGGCATCACGCGCCTGATCGAGGAGGGCGCTCTCTTCGAGCGCGGCGGCTGCAATTTCAGCCATGTGCGGGGTGACGCGATGCCGCCCTCGGCGACGCAGCACCGGCCCGACCTTGCCGGCGCTGCGTTCGAGGCGCTCGGCGTCTCGCTCGTGCTGCATCCGCGCAATCCGCATGTGCCGACGGTTCACATGAACGTGCGCATGTTCGCCGCGCTGCCCGCCGGCCGCGACGCGGTGAGCTGGTTCGGCGGCGGGATGGATCTGACGCCGGTCTACGGCGTCGAGGACGATGCGGTGCACTTTCACCGCGTCAACCGCGGCGCGCTCGCACCGCTTGGCGCCGATCTCTATCCGCGCTTCAAGCGCTGGTGCGACGAGTATTTCTATCTGAAGCACCGCGCCGAGGCGCGCGGCATCGGCGGCATCTTCTTCGACGATTTCGCCGAGGGCGGCTTCGACAACGGCTTTGCACTGATGCGGGCAGTGGGCGATGCCTTCCTTCCTGCCTATCTGCCGATCGTCGAACGCCGCCGCGATACGCCGTATGGCGAGCGCGAGCGCGACTTCCAGGCCTACCGGCGCGGCCGTTACGTCGAATTCAACCTGGTCTGGGATCGCGGCACGCATTTCGGCTTGCAGTCCGGCGGGCGCACCGAGGCGATCCTGATGTCGATGCCGCCGCTCGCGCGCTGGCGCTACGACTGGACGCCCGAGCCGGGCTCGGCCGAAGCGCGGCTGACCAGCGAGTTCCTCCCTGTACGCGACTGGGCCGGCGAGGCCGATACGCGGTGAGCGGCGCGCAAGGCGTGCCGCGCATCGGCCTGCTCGGCGGCAGCTTCGATCCGGTGCACAACGCGCATCTTGCACTTGCGCGCATCGCGATCGACGCCCTCGCGCTCGACGAGCTGCTCTGGATTCCGACCGGCGTCGCCTGGCAGAAGGCGCGCGCGCTGACGCCGGCCGCGCACCGCATCGCGATGCTGCGGCTCGCGATCGCCGGCGAGCCGCGCCAGCACATCGAGCCGTGCGAGACCGTGCGCAGCGGGCCGAGCTATACGATCGATACCGTCGTCGAATTGCAGCGCCGGCGCCCGCAGGCGCAGTGGTGGCTGCTGCTCGGCCAGGATCAGGCGGCGAACCTGCCGACCTGGCATCGCTGGCAGGATCTGGTCGCGCGCGTCGGGCTGGCCGTTGCGGGCCGCGCCGGTGCCGCGCTGCGGCTTGCGCCCGAGCTCGCCGCGGCCGGCGCGACGGCCGCCGAACTGCCGCTTGCGGCGATGGACGTTTCGTCGACCGCGATCCGCGACCGCGTCGCCGCTGGCCTGGGCATCGCCGATCTGGTGCCTGCGCCGGTGGCGCGCTATATTGAAACCCACGGCTTGTACCGTGACCCCATCAGGAGCTGAATGGACATTCGAAAACTGCAGCGCGCCATCGTCGATGGACTGGAGGAAGTGAAGGGCCAGAATATCGTCGTCTTCAACACCGAGCATCTGTCGCCACTCTTCGAGCGCGTCATCATCGCGTCGGGGACGAGCAACCGGCAGACCAGGGCCCTCGCGGCCAGCGTGCGCGATGCGGTGAAGTCCAAGGGGTTCGGAGCGTCACGCACCGAGGGCGAGGACAACGGCGAGTGGATCATCGTCGACTGCGGCGCCGCCGTCGTCCATCTGATGCAGCCGGCGATCCGTGACTACTACCGGCTCGAGGAAATCTGGGGCGACAAGCCGGTGCGGCTCAGGATCGACGGCACACCCAGGCGCCTCGTGAAGGCGGATGCGGCGCCCGGCAAGCCCGCCGCCGCGGCGCCCAAGCCGGGCGCTCGCGCCGCCGCCGGGGCGGCCGCGGCGGCCAAGCGCAAAGCCGCGCCGCGCAAGGCGGTGTCGCGGACGGTCGGCGTCAAGCGCAGCGCGGCGGCGAGTGCCGCGGCCAAGACCGCCGCGCCGCGCAAGTCGGCGGTGGCGAAGACGCCGGTGAAGGCTGCCGTGAAGGCGGCCGGCAAGACACCCGCCCGGTCCGCGCGCCGCAAGGCATGAAATTGTGGCTGGTCGCGGTCGGCCAGCGTCAGCCGGCGTGGGCCGATGCCGCCTACCTGGAGTTCGCGAAGCGCTTTCCGCCCGAGTTGAGGCTCGAACTCAAGGCGTGCAAGGTCGAGCCGCGCAACGGGCGCAGCGCCGGGCAATTGATGGCGGCCGAGGCCGAACGCATCGAGGCCGCGCTGCCCAGAGGCGTGCGGCGCGTCGTGCTCGACGAAGGCGGCGAGGGCATGAGCACGCAAAAACTTGCCGCGCGGCTGCGCGCCTGGATGGCCGACGGCCGCGACGTCGCGCTCATCATCGGCGGGCCGGACGGGCTTGCGCCGGGCCTCAAGGCGGGCGCGGACGAGACGCTGCGCCTGTCGGAGCTGACCCTGCCGCATGCCCTCGCGCGCGTGCTGCTCGCCGAGGCGCTGTACCGCGCGTGGTCGGTGACGGCGAACCATCCGTATCACCGCGAATGAGAGCGGCGCGAGACCGCGGACGGCGCGACGGCACGATGGCGGCACTCGGCTTTCGCCACGACTTCGTCTACCTCGCGTCGCAGAGCGCGCGCCGGCGCGCGCTGCTCGACCAGCTCGGGGTGCGCCACGAGCCGCTGCTGCCGGCGCCCGATGAGGATGCCGAATCGCTCGAGGCGACCCGCCCCGGCGAACTGCCGGCCGCCTATGTCGAACGCGTGACGCGCGCCAAGCTGGCCGCTGCGCGCGAGCGTCTGCTTGGCCGCGGTCTGCGCGCCGCGCCGATCCTGTGCGCGGATACGACGGTTGCGCTCGGCCGGCGCATCCTCGGCAAACCGCTCGATGCGGTCGACGCGCTGGCGACGCTGGAGCTGCTTTGCGGGCGCAGCCATCGCGTGCTGACCGCGGTCGCGATCTCCGATGGCCGCCGCACGCGCCTCGCGGTGAACGTATCGAGCGTGCATTTCGTCGCCGTGCCGCGGGCCGAACTTCGGCGCTACGTCGACAGCGGCGAGCCCTTCGGCAAGGCCGGTGCGTATGCGATCCAGAGCGGTGCGGCGCGCTGGATCGACCGCATCGCGGGCAGCCACTCCGGTATCATGGGTTTGCCGCTTTTCGAGACCGCGCGGCTGCTGGGACAAGCCGGCGTGCGGTTCTGAATGCGCGGCAGGCGGGGCCGGGCCCCGCCCACCCGGGCCGGGCAGGTTGCAGCCGGCCCCGGTCTTGCATGTGACCAGGCTGCGCGACGACGACGAACGAACCAGGCGACCGCCAGGCTCACCATGCAAGATATTCTCATCAACTGGACGCCGCAGGAGACGCGTGTCGCCGTCGTCGAGAACGGCGCGGTGCAGGAACTGCACGTCGAGCGCACCGCCGCGCGCGGGCGGGTGAGCAATATCTACACCGGACGCGTCGTGCGCGTGCTGCCGGGCATGCAGTCGGCCTTCATCGATGTCGGCCTCGAGCGTGCCGCCTTCCTGCATGTGGCCGATCTTCAGCTCTATGGCGCGCTGCGAGCGGCGGGCGGGGCCGGATCGCGCGGTGACAACGGCGCGGCCGGCGCGGCACCGCCGCTGCCGATCGAGAAGCTCGTCTTCGAGGGCCAGACGCTGATGGTGCAGGTGCTGAAGGACCCGATCGGCAGCAAGGGCGCCCGGCTGACGACGCAGATCAGCATCGCCGGACGGCTGCTCGTCTTCCTGCCGCAGGACGACCATATCGGCGTCAGCCAGCGGATCGGCTCCTACGAGCTGCGCGAGGAACTGCGCGCGCGCGTGCAGGCGCTGGCGGGCGACGGCGGAGGCGGTTTCATCCTGCGCACGAATGCCGAGGACGCGAGCGACGAAGAGCTGGCCGACGATATCCGCTACCTGCGCAAGACCTGGGCCGCGGTGCGCGAGCGCAGCTTCAAGTCGCCGGCCGGCACGCTCCTGCACCAGGATCTGAGCCTCGCCGACCGCGTGCTGCGCGATCTGGTGAACGATGCGACGCAGTCGGTGCGCATCGATTCGCGCGAGCAGTTCGAGCGGCTGCGCGCGTTCGGCACCGAATTCACGCCGACCTCGGTCATGAAGCTCGCGCACTACAGCGGCGAGCGGCCGATCTTCGATCTGCACAAGATCGACGAGGAGATCGCCTTCGCGCTCGCGCGGCGCGTCGAGCTGAAGTCGGGCGGCTATCTGATCATCGACCAGACCGAGGCGCTGACGACGGTCGACGTGAATACCGGCGGCTTCGTCGGCGCGCGCAATTTCGACGACACCATCTTCAAGACCAATCTCGAGGCGGCGCTCGCGATCGCGCGCCAGCTGCGGCTGCGCAACCTGGGCGGCATCATCATCATCGACTTCATCGACATGGTGCGCGAGGACCACCAGGCCGCGGTGCTCGCCGAGCTGCGCAAGCAGGTCGCGCGCGATCGCACGAAGACGACGGTGAGCGGGTTCACGCAGCTCGGCCTGGTCGAGATGACGAGGAAGCGCACGCGCGAGTCGCTTGCCCACATGCTGTGCGAACCGTGCCCGACCTGCGAGGGCAAGGGCCAGGTGAAGACGGCGCGCACCGTGTGCTACGAGATCCTGCGCGAGATCCTGCGCGAGGCGCGCCAGTTCAATCCGCGCGAGTTCCGCGTCGTCGCCTCGGCGACGGTCGTCGAGATGCTGCTCGACGAGGAAGGCCAGCACCTCGCCGGCCTGTCCGAATTTATCGGCAAGCCGATCTCGCTGCAGGCCGACCCGGTCGGCTCGCCGGAGCAGTACGACATCGT